>DATMZG010000067.1:0-8359 GCA_035560415.1 Candidatus Acidiferrum sp.
GCACAAATTGTATCCTATGGCTACTAAATATTGGGAGAGATAATGCCGTCCAAAGAGATTATGGATAGCGTTTCTATACAGAACTGCACAGTGAAGCAGGGATACATTCCCACTATGGGTTAAGCCCTGAGATTTGGCCTATTTATGCTATGAAGCAGGAGGTTATGAAATGATAGCCAACTAACAGGCCAATAATGCGGAGGAACATATTGCTCCTGAGCCCACCACGCTAGATATACCAAGCCCTGCCCCTGATCTGATACGGGCTAGGGGGCGGTTCAATCAGCAACAAGGGGGTGCGGACAAAGAAAGCGGCTTTTTTGTCTCTCTGCTTCAATCAAGCTAAAATACAAAGGGCACCCATCGAGGGTGCCCTTTGTATCGTGATGGGACTTGATTTCGGTCATCGGCGCGCCTTACTGGCCCTCCGGGCTGGCGTAAGTCGGCCTGACACGAAATCCCGGGGCGGGCAAAACAGTCCACCGGACTGTTTTGCTTCCGCCCTTCAAGTCCCCTCAACTTCAATAAAAAAGTGACACCCATAAATGGGTGTCACTTTTTTATGGTGCGAGTGATGGGACTTGAACCCATACGTCATTCGACACACGCCCCTCAAACGTGCCTGTCTGCCAGTTCCAGCACACTCGCGTAACCGCATCACTTGGAAATGCGAGTTTCATTATAGCAAAGCGGCGCGGCCGCGTCAAGGGGCAAATCGCAAATTACTCCATAAAATCCTTCAGCCGCTTGCTGCGCGACGGATGCCGCAGTTTGCGCAGGGCTTTGGCCTCAATTTGACGAATGCGCTCTCTTGTGACGTTGAACTCCCGGCCGACCTCCTCCAAGGTGCGGGCGCGGCCGTCCTCAAGGCCGAAGCGCAGCTTTAAAACCCGCTCCTCGCGGGGGGTGAGGGTGGAGAGAACCGACACGAGCTGTTCGCGCAGCAGCGTATAGGAGGCGGCTTCGGCGGGGGCGGGGGCGTCATCGTCGGGGATGAAGTCGCCCAAATGGCTGTCCTCCTCCTCGCCGATGGGGGTCTCAAGCGAGACCGGCTCCTGCGCGATTTTCATGATCTCCCGTACTTTTTCGACCGACATGTTCATTTCGGTCGCGATTTCCTCGCTGGAAGGGTCGTGCCCCAGCTCCTGCAGCAGCTGCCGGGAGACCCGCATGACCTTGTTGATGGTCTCGACCATGTGGACCGGAATGCGGATGGTCCTAGCCTGGTCGGCGATGGCCCGGGTGATGGCCTGCCTTATCCACCAGGTGGCGTAGGTCGAAAACTTGTAGCCCTTTGTGTAGTCGAACTTTTCAACGGCTTTGAGGAGGCCGAGATTGCCCTCCTGAATGAGGTCAAGGAAGAGCATTCCGCGGCCGACATACCGCTTTGCGATGCTGACGACGAGGCGCAAATTGGCCTCCGACAGCTTTTGGCGGGCGATGTCGTCGCCGTCGGCCATGCGCTTGGCGTAGCCGATCTCCTCCTCGGGCGAGAGCAGCGGAACTTTGCCGATTTCCTTGAGGTACATGCGCACCGGGTCGTCAATGGCCAGCCCGTCGGCAGTCAGGGCGATGTCGATGTCCTTTTCCTCGTCCTGGATGTCCTCGTCAATGTCGAAGTCGAGGGCCGGGATGACGGCCTCGTCGTAGTCGTCCTCAATTTTGATGCCGGCCGACTCAATGGCGTCGTACAGCTTGTCGATGGCGTCGACGTCGAGGTCCGACTCGTCGATAAACGCAACCAGGTCCCGCCCCGAAAGCGAACCCTTGGCCTTGCCCTGTTCAAGAATTTCTTTTATGGTGAGACGCTTTTCCATGTTGTTGTTCACTGCTGCTGCTCCTTTTTTATGTACTGTCCCATTTTTATTTCGCCAGTGTTTCAAGGTACTTTTTAAGAGCCTCCGGATCGTCTGCTTCAAGACTTCGCCGCTGCCGCGCGCGGCGCAGGGTCTGCGTAAACTGCAAAAGTTCGTCCATCGTTCCGGCGAGCTGCTCCTTAAGGCCTATCATTCCCGCAATTGCGCCCGTTTCAGACATTTCGAGCTCCGAAAAATCGGAAATATCAGGCACGCCGCCCGTTTCGATGACGTTTTTAAGGGTTAAAAAGACTTTTTTGTTAAATTCGGTGGCAAAGTCGTCCTCCGACAGCTGCCCGGCAAGCGCCGCGAGATATTCGGGGTTTGAGAAGAGCAGACAGATGACGCCCTCCTCCGCCCGGCTCACTTTGAGGTTGGCCGCCCGCTGCGGGTTGACCCGCGAGGGCCCCGACGTGATGCGCCGGCGCTCCTCGGTCACTTCCTTTGCCGCCTCCTTCTTGCGGGCGGCGGCGGCGATGCGGCCGACCTCGGTGAGCAGGCTCTGCTTGTCCACCTTCATTTCGCCCGCCACCCGGCCGGCGTAGACGTCGACGGCGACGGGGCTGCCGACTCCGGCCAGAATCTGGGCCACGGCTTTGAGGTACTCGACTTTGTCGTTTGGGTCGGACAGGTTTTTGCCGGCCCCGGCCCCCTCAATCTGGTAGTCGATGGAGGTCGAGGAGCTGTCTAACTTGCGGCGAAGCCCCGCGGCGCCGTAGGTCTTGATGTACTCGTCCGGGTCCTTGGCCCCCTCGTAGCGCAGCACGCGGGCTTTCAGCCCCGCGGCCGACAGGATGCCGATGGCCCGCTCGGTCGCCTTGCGCCCGGCCTCGTCGGTGTCGTAGGCGATGACGACCTCTTTTGCGTACCGGCTCATGAGCTTGGCCTGCTCGGTCGTCAGGGCGGTGCCCAGTGTCGCCACCGTCTCGGCAAAGCCCGCCTGATTCATGGCGATGACGTCCATGTACCCCTCGGCCAGAATGAGCCGGTCGCCCTTGACGGCCTTTGCGAAGTTGAGGGAGAATAAGGAGCGGCTCTTTTTGAAGGCCGGCGTGTCGGGGGAATTGAGGTATTTGGGCGTCCCGTCCCCCAAAACCCGCCCGCCGAAGGCGATGACGTCGCCCCGCACGTCGATGATGGGGAAGATGAGGCGGCCCCTGAAAACGTCGTAATATTTGCCGCTCTGGCCCACCGCCGCAAGCCCCGCCCGGCGCAGTAACGGCTCGTCGTAGCCGAGCTTTTTCATATGGGTCAAAAGCGCGTCCCAACTGTCCGGCGCGTACCCCAGCCCGTAGCGGGTGACGGTGGCGGGCAGAAGCTGCCTTTTTTCCATGTAGCTCTCGGCGGGGCTGCCGGTGAGATTCCCATGGAAAAAGCGGGCGGCCTCCTTGTTTGCGGCGAGAATTTCACCCCGCAGCTTTGCGGCCCCGGCGTCCCCCGCGGTCTCGGGGACCTTGAGCCCCGCCCGGTCGGCTAAAAACCGCACGGCCTCCGGGTACTCAAGGTTCTCAATGGCCCTGACAAACGTGATGACGTCGCCCCCCGCGCCGCAGCCGAAGCAGTAGTAGTGCTGGTCGCCTGTGAAGACCGTGAAGGAGGGGGTTTTTTCGCCGTGAAAGGGGCAGAGCCCCACGAGGTTGCTGCCCTGCCGGCGCAGCCGCACATAAGAGCCGATGACCTCTTCGATGTCCACTCGGCTCTTGAGTTCGGATATGAAACTTTCGGGGATGGCCATCGGCGCCTCCGTTTCTGCTTATTTGTTGGGCTGTTGGAACGGGTTAAACAAATTTGCTACTGCCAGTTTTTCGGGACAAAGAGCCCCTCAAAGCGGGCGATGGCATACCGGTCGGTCATGCCCGAGACGTAGTCGAGCACGACTCTCGTCAGTCCGTCCGCCTCAATATAGTCCGTAAACTCGGACGGCATCTCGGCGGGGTTCTCTAAAAAATGCTCGTAGAGCATGCGCATGACGGCCTTGGCCTTGCGCTCCTCGCCCTTGGCGCGGGGATTGAAATAGACCTCGGCAAAGAGAAAGTCCCGAAGCCCCCAGAGGGCCGTGCCGACGGGCTCGGCAATTCGGATTTCAGGGCCCTGCGACCCCTCGATGACGGCGTGAATCAGCGTGTTGATGCGGGCGCTGTGCGTGGCGCCCAAAACGTCTATGTAGTCCTTTGGCAGCTGCGCCTGCGTCAGAATTCCGGCCCGCAGCGCGTCGTCGATGTCGTGGTTGACGTAGGCCATCTTGTCGGCAAGTGCCACTATGCGCCCCTCGGGCGTCATTGCCCGCTCGCCTTCGGCGACGCCGGCCGAGTGCATGCGAATGCCGTCCCGCACGGCTGCCGTGAGGTTGAGCCCCTGCCGGTCTTTTTCCAAAACCTCGACCACCCGCACGCTCTGCTCGAAGTGGGTGAAGCCCAATGGGCAAATTTCATTTAATATGGCTTCGCCCGAGTGGCCAAACGCCGTGTGGCCGAGGTCGTGCCCGAGACTGATGGCCTCGGCCAAATCCTCGTTGAGCCGAAGGGCGCGGGCCACGGTGCGGGCGATCTGCGAGACCTCGAGCGTGTGGGTCAGCCGCGTGCGGTAGTGGTCGCCCTCGGGCGCCAAAAAGACCTGCGTCTTATGTTTAAGCCGGCGAAAGGCCTTGCAGTGGATGATGCGGTCGCGGTCCCGCACAAAGGCGGTGCGCACATCGCACGGCTCCTCGGGCCGTTCGCGGCCGTCCGCCTCATCGGCAAACGTGGCCCAGGGCGCCAAAAACGCGCGCTCCCGGCGCTCGGCCTCCTCGCGTAAAGTGAGGGTCACATGATCACCTCCCATATCCTTAATACGACAGCTCGTCCCCAAACTCCTCTTTTTTTACGGCGCGAAATTCGTTTCCCGTTTTTTCGGGCCGGGACTCGCCGAGTGTCAGCTCTGTGACGGCGGCTGTGAAGCCCGCGGCCTGCGCCTCCGGCAGTGAGAGAGACCAGAAAAGGTCCTGCCCGTAGTCGAGACCGAGCACCGCCCCGCGGTGCTCGGCACAGAGCGCCTCAATTCGCTCCTTATATCGGTAGTGGGTGCGAAAGGCGACGAGGTCGCAGGGCGTCATGACGGCGACGCCCCCGGCTGTGACCGCCTCTTTTGCGGCCCTCGTGTATGCCCGCACGAGCCCGCCGGTGCCCAGCAGCGTGCCGCCAAACCAGCGGGTGACGACGACGGCAAGGTCTGTGAGCTCGCCCTTGGCCAGCACGTCCATGATGGGGAGCCCCGCCGTGCCCTGCGGCTCGCCGTCATCCGAGTGGCGGGAGAGGTTATTTTCCCGCAGCCGGTAGGCGTAGCAGTGGTGGGAGGCGTCCCGCTCCGCCTCCCGCAGGCTCTTGATGAAGGAGACGGCCTCCTCCTCGCTCGTCACGGGCTTTGCGCGCCCAAGAAAGCGGGACCGGCGGTCAATGTGCCCGGCCTCGCCCAAAGTTGCAATTGTGGTGTAGGGCTTCACTGTTTGAACTCCACGAACTCCGCAAGCCGCCCCTGCCACGGGATGTCGCAGCGCAGGCGGAAAAAGATGCCGTCCTCCCGGTACTCCTCGGCCAGCACCGTCGTCTCCCGGTGCAGCCGCTCGACAAGGTCGCCCCGCGAATAGGGGAGCAGGATTGAAAGGTCCCGGTGGCCCGCGGTCAGCGCCTTTGTCAGGGCGGCGGCGAGCTCGGGCAGCCCTTCGCCTGTCAGGGCCGAGATGGGCACGCCGCCCGAGACGTAGGGGAGTTCGCCCTCGCACAGGTCGGCCTTGTTTAAGGCGATGAGCTGCGGCGTCGCCCCCGCGCCGAGCTTTTCAAAGAGCTCGTCGCTCACGGCGATGTGGGAAAAGAGCTCGGGAGAGGAGGCGTCGACGACGTGGAGCAGCAAATCGGCGTACCGCACTTCGTCCAGCGTCGAGGCGAAGGCCTCGACGAGGTGATGGGGCAGGTTTGAAATGAAGCCGACCGTGTCGGTCAGCAGAATGTCCAGCCCGTCGGCCAGCTGATATTTGCGGGTCGTGGGGTCGAGGGTGGCGAACAGCTTGTCCTCGGCCAAAACCCCCGCCCCCGTGAGGGCGTTCAGCAGTGTCGATTTGCCGGCGTTGGTGTAGCCGACCAAAGCCACGAGCGGCAGACCCGACCGGTCGCGGGCCCGGCGCTGCTCGCCCCTCGTGCGGCGCAATTCCGAAAGCTCCCGCCTCAAAATGGCCATGCGCTCGCGGGCGCGCCGCCGGTCGAGCTCGAGCTTGGTCTCGCCGGCGCCGCGCCTGGCCCCCATGCCCCCGCCGCCGCCAAGGCGCGAGAGGGCGGCCCCAAAGCCGGTCAGCCGGGGCAGGGTATATTGAAGCTGGGCCAGCTCCACTTGCAGCTTGCCCTCGCTTGTGACGGCGTGCAAATTGAAAATTTCGAGGATGAGCATGGAGCGGTCAAAGACCTTTGCCCCGGTGTCGGCCTCGAGGTTGCGAATCTGGGAGGGGGAAAGCTCGTTGTCGAAGACGACAAGCTCGGCCTCCAGCGCCCGCACAAGGTCGGCGAGCTCCGCCACCTTGCCCTCGCCCATGAGTGTGCGCACTTCGGGTGTCGCGCGTGACTGGGTCAGGATGCCGACGACGGCGCCGCCCGCCGTCCGGACAAGGCTTTCGAGCTCGGCGAGCCCCGCTTCGCCCTTCTCCTCGGTCGCCCCGCCGTAGTAGACGGCGGCCAGAATTGTGCGGGTCGCTTCGAGATTTTCTGTCATATTGTAAAACCACCTGTTTTTTTGGGTTATTTATATAATTATAAGTCAAAAAGGGGCACGCGTCAATGCGGCCGGGCGGCGCGTTTGACTTTGGGGCGAAACTGTGCTATACTGTTTTATATCACCGACGGATTGGAGTTGAAAGGATGCGCAAGTAGTCACGCGATCGCCACTTGATAAATTCAAGCAGCGTTGCGGCGTGCCTTTGCGTCCCTTTTGACTTTTTCATTCAGAGGTGTATTTTTTATGTCTTTGCTCCAAATCCAAAATCTCACGTTCGGGTACGACAACGCCGTGCACAATGTCTTTGACGGGCTGACACTCTCGCTTGACACGGACTGGCGGTGCGGGCTTGCGGGGCGAAACGGCCGCGGCAAGACGACGCTTTTAAAGCTCCTTTCGGGCGAGCTATGCGGCAGCGGCGACATATCGGCCTCCGTGCGTTTTGAGTATTTCCCGTATGCCCTGAAAAATCCGGAGCTGCCCACACTTGTTGCCGTGGGGGAGGCCTGCCCCGGCGCGCAGGTCTGGCAGCTCGAGCGGGAGCTCTCCCTTTTGGGGCTTGCGGGCAGCGTTGAAAAGCCCTTCTCGCTCCTGTCCGAGGGGCAAAAGACGCGGGCGCTCTTAGCCGCCATGTTTTTGCGCGAGGGGGGATTCCCCCTCATTGACGAGCCGACCAACCACCTCGACGCCGCGGGCCGCGCGCAGCTTGCCGCGTACCTGCAAAAAAAGCCCGGCTTTCTCCTCGTCTCGCACGACAGGGCCTTTCTCGACGCCTGCATCGACCACCTCGTCGTCTTGAATAAGACCGACGTCGAAGTCCGTGCCGGCAGCTTTTCGGCCTGGTACAAAGAGCGCCTCGAGCGCGACGCCGCCGAGCGGGCGGCCGACGCGCGGCTGAAAAAAGAGGCCGCCGCCTTCACCGAGGCGGCAAGGCGGGCGACCGGTTGGGCCGACAAGGTCGAGGCCACAAAGTACAATACGAAAAATTCGGGGCTGAAGCCCGACCGCGGCTACATCGGCGCAAAGTCGGCCAGGATGATGAAGCGGGCCAAGTCTGTCGAGGCCAGAAGCGAAAAAGCCGCGGCGGGGCGGCTGGCACTTTTGAAAAACACCGAGGAGGCCGAGGCTTTGAAGCTCTCGCCCCTCGTCTACCACAGCGACAGACTCGTCGAGCTAAAAGATATCTCCTTTCCGTTTTGCGCGCTCTCTAACTTTTCCCTCACACTGCGCCGGGGCGAGCGCATCGCCCTGCAGGGGGCAAACGGAACCGGCAAGACCAGCCTTCTGCGCCTCATTCTGGGGGAGAACATCCCGCGCGAGGGCGACGTGTGGCGGGGCGGCGGGCTTGTCCTGTCCTATGTCTCCCAAAAGACCGACCACCTCTCAGGCAGTCTCGGAGACTACGCGCTGCGCTTTGGGCTTGACAAGAGCCTCTACTTTGCAATTCTCACCAAGCTCGGCTTTGCGCGCAGACAGCTTGAGGGGAACCTTGAGGACCTGTCGGGCGGCCAGAAGAAAAAGGCCATGCTGGCCCGCAGCCTGTGCGAAAAGGCCCACCTCTACATCTGGGACGAGCCTTTGAATTTCATTGACCTCTTTTCCCGCATTCAAATTGAGGCGCTCTTAAAGGAATACGAGCCGACCATGCTCTTTGTCGAGCACGACGCGGCTTTTGTGCAGGCCGTCGCCACCCGCACGGTCATATTATAAGGAAGAAAAGACGGCGGCCGCAGCCGCCGTCTCAGGCTATCGGAAAAGGACTTTTC
>DATMZG010000068.1:0-10400 GCA_035560415.1 Candidatus Acidiferrum sp.
TACAAGTATAGACTAATAAACGAACATTTGTCAACAGATTTTTCATTAGATAAATAAATAACACACTCATAGAAAGAAGCTGATTTGTGCGCTCTCCGGCATGTCTCCGAGTGCGCCGTTGCGGGAAAGGGTGTCGGCGACGGCGACAGAGACCCCCGCCCGCTGGCAGAGCTCCTCCCTCGATAAAAATTCACCGGGCTCCCTGGCCTTCACGATGGCCAGGGCCGCGTTCTTTCCAACGCCCGGCAGCGCGTTGAGCGGGGCGCGCAGTTTGCCGTCCTCAATCGTGAAATCGGTCGCGGCAGAGCGGTAGACGTCGACCGGCAAAAACTCAAAGCCGCGGGCCGCCATCTCAAGGGCGACCTCGGCGATGGTCGCGGTCTTCTCGTCCTTGGCCGTCGCCTCCTGCTTTGCCGTAGAGCGAATCAGGGCCTCGAGCTTCGCCCGCCCGCCGGTCATGGTCTCGGCGTCGAAGTCGTCGGCCCGCACCGTGAAATAGGTGGCGTAGAACTCGAGCGGCCGGTAGACCTTGAACCACGCAATGCGCATGGCCGAGGTGACATAGGCGACGGCGTGGGCTTTGGGGAACATGTAGGCAATTTTTTTGCAGCTCTCTATGTACCACTGCGGCACTTTGTAGGTGCGCATGAGGGCCTCCTGCTTGTCTGTCAGCCCCTTGCCCTTGCGCACCCGCTCGGTGATGTTGAAGCTGTCCTCCGGCGGCATGCCGGTGCGCATGAGGTAGAGCATGATGTCGTCTCGGATGCAGATGCACTCACGCAGCGTGCAGGTCCCGTCTTTAATCAAAGTCTCGGCGTTTCCGAGCCACACATCGGTGCCGTGGGACAGCCCCGAAATGCGCACGAGCTCCCCAAAAGTCGTGGGCCTTGTCTCCTCGAGCATGCCTCTGACAAAGTGGGTGCCGAATTCCGGCAGCGCAATGGCGCCGGTCTTGCCGATGTCCCCCGTCAGCGGCTCCAAAGCCTCGGTGCTCGAAAAGAGCGACATGACCTTGGGGTCCATCAGGGGCAGGGTGCGCACGTCAATGCCGGTCAGGTCCCCCAGCATGCGCAGCACCGTCGGGTCGTCGTGGCCGAGAAGGTCGAGCTTTAAAATGTTGTCGTGAATGGCGTGGTAGTCGAAGTGGGTCGTGATGATGTCCTTTTCGCTCTTGTCGGCCGGGTGCTGGACCGGTGTGAAGTCCTCAATCTCCATGTCGGACGGGACGATCATGACGCCGCCAGGGTGCTGCCCCGTCGTGCGCTTGACGTTGGTAAAGCCTGCGATCAGCCGGTTCTCCTCCGGCCGGGGCTTGGCCTCCCCGTGGCTCTCGAGATACCGCTTGACATAGCCGTAGGCATTCTTGTCGCCGACTGTCGCAATGGTGCCGGCCCGGAACACATGCCCCACGCCGAAGAGCTCCTCGGTGTACTGGTGGGCGCGGCTCTGGTAGACCCCGGAAAAATTGAGGTCGATGTCCGGCACCTTCTCCCCCTTGAAGCCTAAGAAGGTCTCAAAGGGGATGTCAAAGCCCTCTTTTCTGCAGGGGGCGCCGCAGACGGGGCAGACGGCGTCCGGCATGTCGCAGCCGGCCTCGTAGATGCCCGTCAGGTCAAACTCGGTGTGCCTGCACTCGGTGCAGATGTAGTGGGGCGGCAGGGAGTTGACCTCGGTGATGCCCGCAAAGTAGGCGACTAAGGAAGAGCCGACCGAGCCGCGGGAGCCCACGAGATACCCGTCCGACTCCGACTTTTGCACAAGGGCGCGGGCCGTCATGTACATGACGGCAAAGCCGTTGTTGATGATAGGGGTCAGTTCCCGCTCCAGCCGGTCTGCCACAACTTTTGGCAGCGGGTCGCCGTAAATCTCCGCCGCCCGCTCGTAAGAGAACTTTCGCAGGTTCTCCTCCGCCCCCTCGATGTTGGGCGGGTACATGCGGTCCTTGATGGGGATGACGGTCTCGCAAAGGCCTGCGATGAGATTCGGATTTGTGATGACGACCTCCCTCGCCTTCTCCTCCCCGAGGTAGGCGAACTCCTCGAGCATCTCCTCCGTCGTGCGAAAATAGAGCGGCAGCGGGCGGTCGGCGTCGGCATACCCCTGCCCCGCCAGCAGAATGCGGCGGTACTGCTCCTCGTGCGGGTCGAGGAAGTGGGCGTCGCAGGTCGCGACGACCGGCTTGCCGGTCCGCTCGCCGCAGGCCACGATGCGCCGGTTGAGACCCCGAAGCTCCTCGTCGTCCTCGGCTCTCCCCTGCTCCACCAGAAAGCGGTTGTTGCAGATGGGCTGAATTTCAAGGTAATCGTAAAAGGCGGCGATCTCATCGAGCTCGGCGTCGCTTTTTCCCTCTAAGGCCGCCGTGAACAGCTCGCCGGCCTCACAGGCCGAGCCCACGAGCAGCCCTTCCCTGCGGCGCACAAGCTCGCTTTTGGGAATGCGGGGCGACTTTCCGCCGAAATAGCGTAAATTCGAGGCCGACACCAGCTTAAAGAGGTTTTTGAGCCCGGCCTGTGTTTTGACCAGAATGATCTGGTGCCAGGCCTTGCCCCGGCGGATGTCCTCCCTCTCCCCAAAGACGGTGTCGAGGTCGGAGACACACTGTGCTCCCCGCTCGGCCCCCATCTGCATGAGCCGCAGCAGAATTTCGCCTGTCACGGCGGCGTCGTCGCAGGCCCTGTGGTGGCGAAACTCCAGTGAGAAGTGGCTTGCCACCGTGTCGAGCTTGTGGTTTTTGAGAGTCGGCAGCGCCCGCCTCGCCAGCGCCACTGTGTCGATGGCGTCGACGGGGCAGGCAAACCCGTGGCGCAGGGAGACGGCTCGGATAAAAGAGAGGTCGAACCGCGCGTTGTGGGCGGCAAGGGGGGCGCCCCCGGCAAAGACGAGAAAGGCTTTTACCGCCTCCGCCTCCTTGGGCGCGCCCTTGACCATCGCGTCGGTGATGCCGGTCAGGCCCGTGATTTCGGCCGGGATCGGCCGCTCCGGGTCGACGAATGTGTCAAAGGAGTCGACGATTTTGCCGGCTTTAACGCGCACCGCGCCGATTTCAGTCAGCCGGTCGCCCGCGGAATAGAGCCCCGTCGTCTCGACATCGAAGACGACGAACTCGCCGTCGAGCGGCAGTTCCTCTCCTGCGGCGCCGCCGTCGTCACTCACAAAGTAACTCTCAATGCCGTACAGGACCTTAATGTTATGCTTTTTGGCGGCGGCATAGGCCTCGGGAAAGGCCTGAATGACGCCGTGGTCGGTGATGGCAATGGCATTGTGCCCCCAGGACGCCGCCCGCTCGACATAGCTTGCCGCCGGCGTGATGGCGTCTAAGGCCGACATGTTGGTGTGCAGGTGCAGCTCCACCCGCTTCTCGGGCGCCGCATCCGTCCGCCCTTCCCGCTCCACCTCGACGATGTCCCGCGCCGTCACTGAGACCTCGCCGTCGTATTTGTCGTACCGGGCGTCGCCCCGCACGCGTATGTAGGCCCCGGCCGTCAGCCGGGAGAGCAGCTTGTCCGGCTTTTCATCCGAGACAAACAGCTTGACCGTGACGGTGGAGGTGTAGTCGGTCACCGGAAAGAAAATCCGCGTGCTGCGCCCGTCTCTTGAGGCGCGGCTCTCCACACCTAAAATCTCGCCCTCGAGACAGACCCGGCCGCTGTCCATCGTGATGTCGGCAATGCGCTCAGGCTTGTCCTTGGTGTTGTTCCCGAAGATGACGGGGGACTTTCGCTTTTTCTCTCCCGGATTTTGGGGCGCCTGCGCCAACTTCTCCCGGCGGGCCGCCGTCACCGAATTTTCGGCGCCGGCTTTGAGGACTCCGTCAAACACAATCTGTGCGGCAACTCCGAGTTCCTCTTTTAAAATATCCGAAATGTGCTCCCCGGCGCCCGACCGGCAGAGCGCCAGATACCCGCCGTGGGCAAGCGCCACCGTCACAACCCCGTCTTCATGCGACAGGGCGCAGTCCTTCAGGTATCCGCGGCAGACGGGGCACCGCTCGTCAAAGCGCTCGCAAAGTTTCGGCGCAAAGGCGGCAAGCTGCTCCGCCGTCCCGGCGGGGGCCCGCCCCTCCTCCTGTGCCGTAATTTCCACGTCGTCAAGCATATAGTAGTCGAGGAGTTCCTGCTCAATGCGCTCAAGTTCCCGGCTTGTCAGCGGGCGGGCGGCCGACAGGGTCAGCGTGAGGCGGCGCATGTCCTCCGACATCGCCGCGCCCTCGACAAAAATGCCCCCGTATTCAAATTCAGCCCGTTCCCGCACGCTGTCGGGATACATGTCACTGAGACGTTTTTTCATTCGCAATCCCCTTTATCTCGAGCATGAGTTCGTCAAAAAGCATGGACTCCGGCACTTTGCGCAGGATTTTTCCCGCGCGGAAAATGAGCCCCTCCCCCTCGCCGCAGGCGATGCCGACGTCGGCCTCTCTGGCCTCGCCGGGGCCGTTGACTGCGCACCCCATGACGGCCACGGTCAGGGGAAACGGCAGCCCCGCGACCGCCTCCTCCACGCGTCTGGCGAGGGGAATGAGGTCAACTCGTGTGCGCCCGCAGGTCGGGCAGGACACGACTCTCGGGCCCTCGTGCAGCCCGCAGGCGGCAAGTATGATATAGGCCGGCGCAATCTCCTGCTCGGGCGGCGCCGTCAGCGACACCCGGAGCGTGTCGCCGATGCCTTCGAGCAGCAGCGCCCCGATGCCGACGGCCGAGCGCACCGCCCCCGTCTCGGGCAGCCCCGCCTCAGTGACGCCGAGGTGCAGCGGATAGCTTGTCCGCGCCGCAAGTATCCGGTTGGCCTCGACCATATCTGTAACAGTTGATGCCTTTACAGATATGACAATGTCCTCAAACCCGCACTTGTCTAAGAGGTCGGCGTGGCGCAGCGCGCTGTCGGCCAGCGCCATGGGGGTCGGCCCCCCGTGCGCCGCAAGCAGGTCTTTTTCGACCGAGCCGCTGTTGACCCCGATGCGAATGGGGACTGCCCGCTCGCGGCAGGCGTCCGCCACCGCCCGCACCCGGTCGGCACTTCCGATGTTGCCGGGGTTGATGCGGATTTTATCAATGCCCGCGGCCACTGCCGCAAGCGCCAGCTTATAGTCAAAATGGATGTCGGCCACAAGCGGCACATCGGTGCGCGCCCTGATTTCGGTCAGGGCCTTCGCCGCCTCCATATCGGGGACGGCTATGCGGACAATTTTACACCCGAGATTTGCAAGCCGGTTTGCCTGTGCCGCGGTCGCCTTGGCGTCCTCTGTCGGCGTATTCGTCATGGACTGCACGACGACGGGGTTTCCCCCGCCGATCGCAAGCCCTTTTACATATACGGTGCGCGAAATTCTTCTCATAAGCCACCTATTTGAACAGCTTGACAATGTCTTGATAGGTCACATAGACCACGAGCGTCATGAGGGCGGCAAACCCCGCGAAGTTGATCCAACCCTCGGCTTCCCTTTTGAGCGGCTTGCCCCGGATGACTTCAATCGCGATGAGCAGCAGCCGTCCCCCGTCCAGCGCCGGGAAGGGCAGCAGGTTGATGACGCCGATGTTGATGCTGATAAAGACCATGAAGTAGACGAGCGCGTTGAAGCCCTGCTTTGACACCTCGCCGATGGCCTGGGTCGTCGCGACCGGGCCCGAGAGCTGACTTAAGGGGATTTCCCCGCGGACAAGCCCCACAACTGAGGTGTAGACCTCCCTGACAATTGCGTAGCACCGGAAGATACTCTCGCGGGCCACTGTCAGCGGGTTGACCGAAAGGCGGGTGCAGTAGAAGTCCGGATAGGAGAAGGTGACCCCCTGGTCCACATAGGTCGGAAACGCGATGTCGGAGAGCGTGAAAGTCTCCCCCTCCCGCAGGACGACAAGGTCGAGCGGGCGGCCCCCGGAGCGCATGAGGCTGTACACGATGTCCGAGCTGATGCGAATTTTCTCGCCCTCGATGGCGACAATCTTGTCGCCCGGCATTAGCCCGTACCCGGCTGAGACGTTTTCCTCCTTGTAGGAGGCCACCGTCGTCGAGGGGATGACACCGATGGAGATGACCAGCAGCGTCATGGCGAAAAAGGCCGTGGCGAGGTTCATGGCGGGGCCGGCGAACATCGTGAAAGCCCGCCTGCCAATTGACGCCTCCGGGAATGAGCAGCCTTCGGGCGCCTGTATGGGCTGCGCCTGCTTCTCTTCTTCTCCCGCTTTTTCCTGCTCATCGGGCAGCTCCATGCCGTCCTCCTCGCCCTCCATGCGCACATAGCCGCCGATGGGCAGCAGGCGCAGCGAGTAGGCCGTGCCGTTTTTCGTAAACCCGACGACCTTTGGCCCCATGCCGATGGAAAACTCAAGCACGGCGATGCCGGCCCACTTCGCCGCGAAGAAGTGGCCGAGCTCGTGCGATATGATGAGTAAGCTGAATGCGATTATTGCTGCGACCACGCGCAAATCACCTCGTTTGCCAGTTCCCTTGCGGCACGGTCGGCCGCAAGGATGTTGTCGAGCGTCGGCTCTTTTGACTGCGTTTGCTCAAGGACCGTGCGGCAGACCCCTTCAATGCCAAGGTACGGTAAGTCCCCTTTGAGAAACGCCCCGACCGCCGCCTCGTTTGCCCCGTTGAGTGCGGCCGGCGCCGTGCCCCCCCGCGTTGCGGCCTGCCTGCACAGCGCAAGACAGCCGAAGGTTTCGGTGTCGGGCTTTGCAAGAGACAGTCCCGCGAGCCGCTCGAAATCAAGCCGGCTTTGCGACGTCGCACGGCGCGGCCAGGTCAGAGCGAGGCGAATCGGGGTCTTCATGTCGGGACATCCGAGCTGGGCCATAATTGTGCCGTCCGCATACTCGACCATAGAGTGTATGATGCTCTCCCTGTGGATGATGACTTCTATTTTGTCCAGCGGCACGCCAAAAAGCCACATGGCTTCTATGACTTCAAAACCTTTGTTCATCAAGGTGGCCGAATCGACCGTGATTTTGGCCCCCATGGTCCAGGAGGGGTGCTTCAAGGCCTGCTCTTTCGTGACGCCCGAAAGCTGCGCCCTTGTCATACCAAAAAAAGGCCCGCCCGAGGCCGTCAGCAAAATGCGGCTCACCTCTCCGCCCGCCGCAGCTAAAAGGCACTGGAAAATGGCCGCGTGCTCGCTGTCGACCGGCAGAATTTCCACACCCATGCGCCTCGCGAGCGGCATGACGTAGGCGCCCGCCGCCACTAAGGTCTCCTTGTTGGCAAGGGCAATCCGTTTTCCGGCCTCGATTGCGGCGACGGTGGGCAGGATGCCCGCGGCGCCGACAATGGCCGACACCACGGTCCCGGCTTCCGGCAGCGCTGCCACCCGGCAGACCCCGTCACACCCCGCCGCAACTTCAATGCCGGTGCCAAAGAGCCGGTCTTTCAGGTCTTTTGCGGCCGTGTCGTCCGCCATGGCGACGAGCTGCGGACGGCAGGCTCTCGCCTGCCGCTCAATGACGTCGGTGCTGCCGCCGGCGGCGAGCCCCGCGATTTTGACGCCAAGCTCCCCGGCGACTTCAATTGTCTGCCGGCCGATGGAGCCGGTCGAGCCGAGTATGGAAATCATGAGATAAACCCCGAAAGGGAGGCGACAAAGTAGATGAGCGGAGCGACTAAGGCAAAGCTGTCGAACCGGTCGTACATGCCGCCGTGCCCCGGAATGAGATTGCTGTAATCCTTCACGCCGTAAGCCCTTTTGACGGCGGAGGCCAGAAGGTCGCCAAACTGGGCGACAATCGAAACCAAAACCCCAAGCGCCGTGATGACGGTGTAGCTGACAGCCGGCCCAAACCGCGTGTTGATGACAAAACCTGCCGCGGCAAAGACCGCCGCGGTGCAGACGACTGAGCCGACGCACCCCTCGACCGTCTTGTTGGGGGAGACGGCCGAGCCCAGCTTATGCTTTCCAAACAGCCGCCCCGAAACCTGGGCCATGGTGTCCGACACCCAGACCCCGACAAAGGTCAGTATGAGATAGTAGAGCCCGTTTTCAAGCTGCCGCGACATGACGGCGCTGCCGATGAAGACCGGCAGCATGACTGAGAAAGCCCCGCAGTGGACGGCGTTTGCGAGCTTCATCGTGTCAAAGTGCAGAATGTACAGCACGATGACCATGAGCAGGTAGACATAGACGACAACCGGCACGACCCCGGGCAGATAGACCGGCAAAAAAGGATAGGCGCCCGCAAAGACCAGCGCAATCGGCATATAGAGCTTGCTTTCGGCGCTGCCCGTGACGTGCAAGGCGTCGTAGACGCAGCCCACCGACACGGCGGCAATTGCAAAGCTCAGCACCGGCGTGTCCGAGAAGTAGAAGACCGGCAGCATGAGGGCAAAGTATGCGGCGCCCGAGAGAAAGCGCGGGGACAGGAGTTTTTTCATCACTTCGTCACTTCTTCACGCCGCCGTAACGCCTGTCGCGGCACTGGAAGTCGGCGACGGCGCCAAGCAGCTCCTCTTTTGAAAAATCGGGCCAGAGGGAATCTGAAAAAACCAGCTCGCTGTATGAGCACTGCCAGAGCATGAAGCCCGAAAGCCGGTACTCCCCCGAAGTCCGGATGATGAGCTCGGGGTCAGGCTGGCCGGCCGTGTAGAGGTTTTGCGCAATGTCCTCCTCGGCGACGGGGCCGCCCTTTAGGGCAAACGCGCGGTTGGCCGCCCGCACAAGCTCCTCCCTGCCCCCGTAGTTGATGGCGATGTTGGCCTGCAGGGCGTCGGCGCCGGGATTCATACTTGTCACTTCGGCAATGAGCTCCCCGAGTTCGGTACCGGCGAATATCCCGGTGTCCCCGAGGATGTTGATGTGGATGTTGCGGCTCAGAAGCTCTTTTTTGGCGTTTAGCAGATAGTCGCGAAACAGGTGCATGATGGCCGACACCTCTTCGGGCGGCCGCTTCCAGTTCTCGGTTGAGAAGGCGTAGACCGTGAGGTATCTGACCCCGAGCTCCTGACAGAACAGCGCGATTTCCTGAAACTTTTTGGCCCCTTCAATGTGGCCGGCCTGCCGCGGCAGTCCGCGGCGGGCGGCCCATCTCCCGTTGCCGTCCATGATAATGGCGATATGAGCCGGAATCCGGCTCATATCAACGTTTGACGTCATACCTCGAGAATCTCCTTCTCCTTGGCGGTGACCGCTTCGTCCACCTTTTTTATGAATTTGTCGGTCATCTCCTGCATGTCCTTCTCGGCGGACTTGAGGTCGTCCTCAGTGATTTCCGACTTCTTCTTTTGCTCTTTGAACTTCTCCACGGCGTCCCGGCGGATGTTGCGAATGGCCACCTTGGTGTCCTCGCCCGACTTGCGAATCTGCTTGGCGAGGGCCAGTCTGCGCTCCTCGGTGAGGGGCGGGAAAATGAGCCGGATGGCATTTCCGTCATTTTGGGGGTTGATGCCGATGTCGGAGGCCAGAATGGCCTTTTCAATGCCCTTCATGGCGCTCTTGTCATAAGGGGTGATGGAGAGGGTGCGGGCCTCTGTGACCGAAATGGAGGCCATCTGGTTGATGGGGGTCGCAGAGCCGTAATAATCGACCGTCAGCTTATCTAAAACTGCCGGATTCGCCCGCCCCGCGCGAATCGCCTTGAACTCGTCGGCCTGAAAATTCAGCGCCTTTTGCATTTTTGCCTCGTAAGGGGTGTAAATCTCCTTCATTTCATAGATCCTCCCTCATTATTCTGATATGGTGGTGCCGATGCGCTCGCCCATGGCCGCCTTGACGATGTTGTGCGGGTCGCTGATTCCAAAGACGACAATCGGAATGCGGTTGTCCATGCACAGCGAAGTCGCGGTGGTGTCCATGACCCCGAGGCGGCGGTTCAGCACGTCGAGATAGGTCAGCTCCGGCAGGAACTTTGCCTCCTTGTCGACGGCCGGGTCGGCCGAATAGACGCCGTTGACGGTTTTGGCGAGCAAAATCGCGTCGGCGTTGATTTCGGCTGCCCGAAGGGCGGCCGCCGTATCGGTCGAGAAGTACGGATTGCCGGTGCCGCCGGCAAAGATGACCACATACCCCTTTTTCAGATGGGACTCGGCCCTGCCCCTGATGTAGGGCTCGGCAATCTGCCGCATTTCAATGGCGGTCTGAAGCCTCGTCTCAACCCCCATGGACAGCAGTGCGTCGGTCAGGGCGATGCCGTTGATGACGGTGGCCAGCATGCCCGCGTGGTCGGCCCTCGTGCGGTCCATTTTCTGGGCGCTTCGCCCGCGCCAGAAGTTGCCGCCGCCGCAGACAATGCCCACCTGTACGCCCATGTCCACAATTTGCCGGATTTCCTCGCAGATTGCGTGTACGGTCTGCTCGTCGACTCCGAAACGGCTCGGCCCCGCGAGTGACTCCCCGCTGATTTTCAGCAGCACCCGCTTGTATTTCGGTGCGTTTTCCAAATTAGCACCCCCATAAATTTACTCTTTTAGCATTATACAAT
>DATMZG010000069.1:0-8438 GCA_035560415.1 Candidatus Acidiferrum sp.
GATTCAAGGTGCATTTTCTCGGCCTTTCGGAGAGCTGAGAAAATCAGGCAGTCGAAAAATGACTTTTTCGACTGCCTGACCCGGCTTAATATTAAGCCGGGTATGCGCACACATTTTATTTGTATGAAAGCCGGAAGTTCACGAAAGTTTTGCATTTTTCTTTTTGAGCTTGCCCCGGAACAGCGCGACAAAAAACAAGAGGACCGGCAGCCCCAAACTGAGCGCCATGGAGACCTGCGAGTAGGGATAGGCCAGAAAATTGATATAATCGTTGTGGTCCGAGCACATCAGGTTTGTGATGTAAATCAAGACGGCTGTCAGCGGCGCAAGGATGACCCAGTCTTTTTTGAGGCCGGTGATTTGCTTAATGCAATACTCTGAGCACCAGAACAAAATGCCCGACTGCACAAACATCGTAAACGTGAAGAAAATCATCATGAGGAGCTCATATCTCGGGATGGCCTGCGTCAGCTGAGCGCAGCGGATTTGCTGCATGCAGACCAGCACGTACTGCTTCATCAAATCCGGCCCCATGATCATGATTTCAAAGAGCGGCCATAAAATGACCTGCACCGCACCTACGACCATGGCCCAGAACGTGATGCGCATGACTTTTTTCTTTTGGTTGAGCATGGGATATAAAAAACAGACCGACAGCACCGCCATGGCGATGTCCCCGAAAATGTATGCGGTGCCCGACAAATTGGCCATGAGCCCCTTGTCCATCAAGGGGAACAGGTTGATGAGCTTAATGTCCTTGACGGTGCCCGCGACCATCGTGAGATTGAGCAGGAGGCACATGACAAAGCCGACCAGCGAAAACCGTATAATCACCTCGACGCCGTACAGCACCCCGACGAGACAGAGCAGCGTATAGAGCACCGTGATGAGAATCAAGGGCGTATTCGGCAGAAAATACTCATTGAGATGAACCAGCATGACCCCCGCGGACGCGGCGTAGGCGACGGCGAAATACACGGCCAAAACCGCGCCGACCAGTTTCCCCGTCCATTTGCCGAGCAGGTCTCCCGAAAACTCAATGACGGTTTTTTCGGGGAATTTGCCGCACAAATACACGGTCAGCAGCATGACGAGGGTGCCGATGACAAACCCGATGGTCATAGAGAACCAGGTGTCGCTGCCGAGCCTCCTCACCATGATTCCGGCCGTGACACCGATGGCTTTGCCGAACAGGATGCAGGGGATCATAAAGAAATACTGCAAACGGTCAATTTTTGCGACAGTCAAAAAGTCACGCCTCCCCCGGGCTAATCGTTGATGTTCATCGGAATTTGATTTAAGGTGCTCGACTGGACGCTGAAGCTCGCGGTGACGGTCACGGGGATGTTCGGAAAAACGTCCACCCACCGGTCCTTGAGCCCGCTCTCCCACTCTTTGTCATTTTGGACATGAACGACCTGCGCTAAACCTAAAACGTCCACGCCGTATTTTTTTTGGATGGTCTCAAGGCTAAGCCGCACCTCATCTTCCACTTTTTTGTTCACGAGCTGGGCCATGGTTTTTTTCACTTCGTCAATGCTCCTGTTTGTCGAGGCGTCCTCCTCCGCAATGTCCCCTTTTCCGGTGATGTGAATGGAGACCTGCGGCATTCCCTTGACAACCTTTGTCTTGATTTTGGCTTTGACCTCATAGGTCTCGACCGAAACATTTTTGTTTTCGTACTGCGGGTCCCGCACAGTGACGAGCGTCCTGTCGGTCTGATTCAAAATCCAGGAGACGCCGCGGCACTCCTGCGCCGTCAGGGAGCCTATCATCACATCTTTTCTAAAGACCGCGGCGCCGGACAGCTCCACCGTCTCCTCGTCATTTTTGCCCTCCTCCGTGTTTGTGATGGCCTTGACCTTGCGAATTTCCGCAATTAACGGGCTTGAGTACGGGCTTTGGAGGTCCGAGCTGACTTTCAGCATGTGCGACTCAACGCTTGCGGCCGCAAGGCCCCGGTAGCTCTCGAGCGACACAAAAGAGACCCCGGAGATGTTTTCGAGGCCCACCGTGGAGGATATGAGCTCTTTGGCCTCGCCGTCCGCGACGACGACGGCCGTCTTCATGCGCAGCTCCGGGTTGTGGGTAAAAAAGTCGACGACCGGGATAATCCCATCCTGCGCAAGTGACTTGCCGATGATGACGACGTTGTTGTGCGCCCACATGATGCGTTTGTCCGAGATTTTGGACAGGTTTCGAATGGCTTCAAAGAGCGTGTCGCCCTCGGCGGTCCCAATCCACTCCTCGGCTTTTGTCGTCCCCTTGCCCTCGCCCCCGCCGCCCTCGTTGGGGTTTGCGATTTGCACGGTGACGGAAAACCGCTCGCTCCCCACGACTTTGTCTACGCCGACCGCCGTCACAAGCCCGAGATGATTGATTTCGCGCATATCCCAGCAGCCGCAAAGGGCCGTCAGGCACAGCACCGCGAGAAAAAGCAGTAAGCTTCGTATAATTTTCTTCATCATGCTCCCTTTTCGACGGTCGTCTATCCTTTAGGCGGCGGTTTGGGCCTTAAATTCGGCGCCTGCCGTCTGCCCTCTTTCGCCTTCAGAAAACGGGGCCTCCAATCCATTTTCCACCATGGTGCCCGGACAAAGACATCTTTTTGTCCGCTCTTGTCAAAGGGGATGACCGGCGCAAGGTACGGGGTGCCGTAAGAGCGCATGGACATCAGCCTCAAAAGCACGACAATGACGCAGGCAAGGTATCCGAGCAGCCCGAAACAGGCAGTCGCTGCCAAAACCGGAAATCTGAGCAGCTGAAACGCGTTGCTCATTCTGAAATTCGGAATTGAAAACGAGGAGATGGCGGCGACCGCGATGACAATGATTAAGAGCGGACTGACGAGCCCCGCGGCCACCGCCGCCTGCCCGATGACAAGCGAGCCCACGATGCTGACCGTCTGCCCAATGGGTTTTGGCAGGCGAAGGCCGGCCTCCTTCATGATTTCAATGATGAGCTCCATGATGACGGCCTCCAAAAAGGCCGGAAAAGGCACGCCCGCCCGGTCGGCCGAGATTTTCATGGCCAGCACCGTCGGAAGCATCTCCTGATGATAGGAGGTGAGCATCACATAAAAGGAGGAGGCGGAAATGCTGATGAAGAGGGCCAGCTGCCGTATCCACCGAATAAACGACGAGTAGATAAAATGGCTGTAATAGTCGCCGGAGCTCGTGAAAAACTCCCAATAGACAGCCGGAATGATGCTGACAAAAGGCGTGTTGTCCACCAGAACGACCACCCGCCCCTCCAAAAGCGCGCTGCAAACCTTGTCCGGCCGCTCAGTGTTGTGTATGCCCGGAAAAATCGAATACGGAGTGTCCTCAATGAGCTCCTGGATTTCCTCGCTTGAAATGACCCCGTCGGTCTTGATTCTGCCAAGGCGCTGTTTGACTTCACCGATCAGCTTATCGTTTGTCAGCCCGTCAATATAGGAGACGCAGACCGTCGTCTGGGTGCGCGCTCCGATGGTCATTTTGTCAAACCGCAGCCCGGGGTCCTTAATTCTGCGGCGGATTAAGGCGGCGTTGGTCTGAATGTTCTCCACAAAGCCGTCGCGGGGGCCTTTGATTTCACTTTCAGTGACCGGCTCGCTGACGGCCCGCCCCTCGTATTTCCTTGTGTTGAGGACGAGGACGGCAGTGCATTCATCAATAAACAGCGCCGTATCCCCCTCGAGGACGCCGCTGACGGCCTCCCCCATGCGGGTCGTCTCCTTTGCGGCCGCAGTGAAGACGCCCTTCTCCATGAGAAGCGATACGCGGTTCTCTTTCCGGTGAAGGGTCAGCTCACTTTGCCCTTCGGGATAGAGGATGAGCGGCTTGATGATGGTTTCGTCAATGATTCTGCCATCGACCAAACCGCTGACATAAACAACAAAAGCTTCTGAATTATTCAATGCGGGGATTTTAAAATGCCTGCATTGTATATCGAAGCTTTCACCGATGATTTTTTTTAATGTCGATTCATTGGAGGACAGTGTTTTGCTGATAAAGTCACTGGACAAAGCATATCACCCAGGTTATTATTGGCGGTTTTATTGATGGTTATGCGTAAGATGACGGGTGTGAAAAATGGGGCATGACAAAGAGCCGGCCGTGAAAACGGCCGGCTCTTTGTCGCAGTGTGTATTTGTTTTTTTGAGATTACTTGCTGAGAAAAGAAAGGAGCCGCCCAAG
Organism: Candidatus Acidiferrum sp.; assembly: GCA_035560415.1. Classification (GTDB taxonomy): domain Bacteria; phylum Bacillota; class Clostridia; order Oscillospirales; family Feifaniaceae; genus DATMXT01. The sequence continues at coordinate 4,182 of DATMZG010000069.1, forward strand.
TGGACGGCTCCTGTTTTGTATGCGTATGGGGTTGGATTAAGTCAGCACCCAGTTGGCACCGTCATGCAGGTATGTGCCGGCGATGATGGGGTCGCCGTTGCTGTCCGTGGTGCCTGTCACCGAGCCTGTCACAATGAGTGACGCGCCGGACTCGCCTTCCACGTTGCCCGTCACCGTGCCGTTGACCGTGAGCAAGGCGTCTTGGCTGACCGTCAGCGTGAAGCTGCCCAAATTGAGCGTTGCGCCCAAGACAAGCTCCGCGATCTCGTCGAGGCTCGCGTCATCCAGCAGCGTGACTGTGTCGCCGGACTGTGCCGCCCCAAGCGCCGCGGCGAGCGACGTGTAATACGTGCCGCTGATCTCGGCGACCTGCGGCGGCCCTGCGGGCACCGTGACAGTGACGTTGGGGCTGGCGTCATAGTCGGGGTAGGCGGCGCAGCGCACATAATAGGTGCCAGCGGCTCCGACAGTGGTCTGCGTATCCGAGCAGGTTGTCCATGTGTCGGTCCCGTTGGGCGACCACTGCATCGCGGTGGTGGTGCCGGTGATTTTTCCGTCGGCTGCTCCTTCGTAAGAGGGGGCGACGCCGGCAAGGTCCTCGGGCGCTGTCTGAGAATAGTTGCCCGTCGCCGGGAAGACTGCCGTGATGACGCCGCTGCCCGCATCGTTCGTGACCGTCGACGCGCCGGTGACCGTAAAGGCGTTCGCGGCGAGGCCGTTTAAGGTGTAGCCGGACTCAGGCGTGAGCGCGATGGTGGCGGTATAGGCAGTCGCGGCGGCAAAGGTCGTCGTGATACTCGGCGACCAGGTGACTGTTCCGGTGTAAGAGGCGTCCGCCGTGACCGACGCGACCGGCGTTTCGCCCGCCGCGGGGATGGTCACGCCCTCAATCGGGCCTGCGGTAATCGTGGGAGCGCCCGCGGGCACTGTGACGGGGGTGTCGGAGCTGGCGTCATAATCGTCGTGGGCGGCGTAGCGCACATCATAGTCGCCAGCCGCAAGGCCGGTGATTGTGCTGCCCGTGACGGCGGTATAGCTCCCCGCGCCCTCGGCCTTATATTCCATGTCGGTCGTCACACCGGTGATGGAGCCGTCCGTTGCCCCCGCGTAGGAGGTGGTGACGCCGACAAGGCCAGTGGGCGCTGCCTGCGTGTAGTTGCCCGTGGCCGGGAAGACGGCCGTGACGGTGCCGCTGCCGGCGGAGTTCGTGACCGTCGACGCGCCGGTGACCGAAAAGGCGTCTGCAGTGAGGCCGTTTAAGGTGTAGCCGGACTCGGGTGTCAGCGTGATGGTGGCGGTATAGGTGGTGTTGGCGCCAAAGGTCACGGGGCTTCCGGACCAGGTGACTGTTCCGGTGTAGGAGGCGGTCGCCGTGACCGACGCGACCGGCGTTTCGCCCGCCACAGGGGCGGTTACGCCCGCAATCGGGCCTGCGGATATCGTGGGAGCGCCCGCGGGCACAGTGACGGGGGTGTCGGAGCTGGCGTCATAATCGTCGTGGGCGGCGTAGCGCACAACATAGTTGCCAGCCGCAAGGCCGGTGATTGTTGTGCCGGGAGCCGGGGTGTACGACGGCGCTCCTTGCAGCTTGTATTCCATGGTGGTCGCCACGCCGGTGATGGAGCCGTCCGCTTGCCCCAAGTAGGAGGGGGCGACGCCGGCAAGGCCTGTGGGCGCTGCCTGCGTGTAGTTGCCCGTCGCCGGGAAGACCGCTGTGATGACGCCGCTGTCCGCGTCGTTCGTGACTGTCGATGCGCCGTCCACCGTAAAGGCGTTTGCACCGACGCCGTTTAAGGTGTAGCCCGATTTGGCCGTCAGCGTGATGGTGGCCGTGTAGGCGGTTGCCGGGCCAAAGGTCACGGGGTCGCCCGACCAGGTGACTGTTCCGGTGTAAGAGGCGGTCGCCGTGACCGACGTGACCGGCGTGGCGCTCGCCACGGGGGCGGTCACGCCCGCAATCGCGCCTGTGGTGACCGTGGTATCACCCGCGGGCACCGGCACTTCGACGCCCAAACTCGCGAAGTGGGTGTCGGTCGCCGTGTAGCGAACATAGTAAGAGGTGCCGCCGGCAGGGACGGTGGTCTCGGTGTCGGCGCAGTCGTTCCAGTCGTTTATGCCATCCGCAGACCACTCCATTGCGGCGGTGGTGCCGGTGATTTTGCCATCCGCTGCCCCTGCATAGGAGGGGGCGACGCCGGCAAGGCCCTCGGGCGCCGCCGGGCCGGGGAGTTTGGCCGCGAAGGAGATTGTGAAGTCATCCGTGTAATCCGAGAAGACGTCGTCCGTCTTCACGCCGTTCACGATTGTCGCCGTGACCGTGGTTGTCACGGCCTCAGTGGCGGTGACGACGTTGCCCTCAATGCTGAGGAGCGGGCTTCCTGTGCTCCAGACGATGGTCTGGTGGGAGGCGGTATCGGGGGTCACGGTGCCGGTCAGCGTGAGCGGGATGTTTTTGACGCCCGTAGTCGGCACCCCCGTGATACCGGTGACGCTGACAAAGACCGTCTCCGGGAATTCGGCCGTAATGACAAGCGGCGTCACGCCGCTGCCCGCGATGTGGTCGACGCTGTCTGCACCGTCGACGGTAAACGCATCCGCGGCGACGCCGTTCAAGGTGTATCCGGTCTCAGGCGTGAGCGTGACGGTGGCGGTATAGGCGATACCGGCCTCGAAGACGCCACCGACAAGCGCCGGCGACCACTCAACCGAAGCGGTGTAGGAGGTCGCCGTGACCGACGTTTGGGCCGTGCCCTCGGCGGCCGGGGCGATGCCGGTGATCGCGGCGGTGACCTGCGTCAGTCCGGCGGCCACCGTGACGGTGGCGTCGGGGCTGGCGTCATAGCCGGTGTCGGCGGCGTAGCGCACAAGATATGTGCCTGCCGCAAGGCCCGTGATGGTTGTGCCGGAGACCGCGGTGTAGGACGGCGCACCTTGCAGCTTGTATTCCATGGCGGTCGTGACGCTTTCAATCCGGCCGTCCGTTGCGCCTGCGTAAGAGGTGGAGACGCCGGTGAGACCGGCGGGCGCTGCCTGAGAGAAGTTACCGGTGGCCGGGAAGACGGCCGTGATGACGCCGCTGCCGGCGCTGTTCGTCACCGGCGCCGCACCTTCGACCGTAAAGGCGTTTGCTGCGAGGCCGTTTAAGGTGCAGCCGGTTTTAGCAGTCAGCGTGACGGTGGCGGTGTAGGCGGTCGCGGGGGCAAAAGTCGTCGTGACGCTCGGCGACCAGCTGACCGTTCCGGTGTAGGAGGCAGTCGCCGTGACCGTCGTGGCCGGTTCGGCTCCCGCGACGGGGGCCGTCACACCCGCAATGGCGCCTGCGGCCACTGTGGGAAGGCCGGCGGGCACCGTGACGGATACACTCGGGCTGGCCGCGTAATTGGGCTTGGCCTTGAGCCGGACGTGGTAGGTGCCGGCCGCAAGGCCGGTGACGGTCTCGCCCGTGGCGGCGGTGTAGACCTCGTCCGCCGCGAGCTTATATTCCATCTGGTCGGAAGCGCCGGTGATGGAGCCGTCCTCCGCCCCCGCGTAGGAGGGGGCGACGCCGGCAAGCCCCGCGGGGGCCGGCTGGGAGGTGGCCCACTGGCTCCCGTCATAAGTATAGGTGCCGGCCGCGGGCAATCCCGTGACCGAGGCGCCTGTGCCGATGACGAGGCCCGCGCCGGTCTCGCCCGCGAGGGTCGCGCCGGTCGTCGTCAGGGTCTTTCCGGCCGCAACCGTAAGGGTCACCCCGTTTTTGACGAGCAGGGTCATGCCGGCCGGGAGGGCGATGTCGTCGCTCACGGTCACGGCGCCCTGGGAGATCGTCAGGTTGCCAAGTCCGGTGCTCGTGAGCCTCGTCGCATTGGCCGATGCGGTGACGTACCCGCCGCCGATGGCCGCTTTCGCGCCGGAGGCCGCCTCAAGCGTGGCGCCCTGTCCGATTTCAATGACGTCAAAAATTGCGGCGCTGCCCGCCGTCAGCTTGCGGGGGGTGAGGTCGTCGTTGTCGTCGTCGTCGACGTTGGACTCGACAAAGAGATAGTCGGTGACATGGGAGTTGACGATGATCTCGGTGATCAGCGCCATGTTTGCGTCGTCCTTGAGGTTATAGGCGTAGTTGATTTGCGCGCCGGTGACGGTTGATACGGCAGTCAGCGTCTTGCCTCTGAGCGTGCCGATTACGGTGGTTCCGTCGCTGTATTTGATGGGCGTGCCGGGGTTGGAGGGGCCACCGCCACCGCCGCCACCGCCGCCTCCTCCGCCGCTGCCGCCGCT
>DATMZG010000070.1:0-7188 GCA_035560415.1 Candidatus Acidiferrum sp.
AATGCCGCCCGCCAGCGCGAATTCACTTCGCGCGGTTAGGGCACCGCTATTTTGGCGGAAAACCGGCAGGTTTTTCGACACTCTGACGGGCCGGAGGAAGTCCCTCCGGCCCGCTCACATTTCTTAAAAATTGGCAAAAAAGTAGACAGCCTCCTTGCGGAAAGCTGTCAACTTACAATGGTGACCCATCGGAGATTCGAACTCCGGACACCTTGATTAAAAGTCAAGTGCTCTGCCAACTGAGCTAATGGGTCATAAAGGCGGACAGGCGCGGGGAAATTTGGCCCGCTCTGCGGGACTCGAACCCACGACCTTCAGAGTCGGAGTCTGACGCTCTATCCATCTGAGCTAAGAGCGGATATTTTCCCTGCATCAAGCCGCCATATGTCTGTAAAAGCCACCGGAGTCGGCGGCTTTTATCAGCTGACGCATTGAGTCTGAGCCGAGGCCCAAGCCTTACTTCAGGCCGAACTTCTTGTTGAAACGGTCCACGCGGCCGCCCGAGTCAACCAGCTTCTGCTTGCCGGTATAGAAGGGATGGCACTTGGAGCAAACTTCAACCTTGATGTCCTTGCCGGTGGAAGAAGTCTCTATGACCGCGCCGCAGGCGCAGCGAATCGTTGTCGGCTGATACTTCGGATGAATTGCGTCTTTCATTTGTTTCACCTCGCACAGGGTTATATAGGGATGCCACTATGGAATGATAACATAACGAAAGGACAATTGCAAGAAGGAATTTATATTTTTGCACAAGTTTTTAATTAACTTTGACAGACTCGTCCAGCGCAAAAGAATAGATGACGGTCTCTATGTCCGAAGTTCCTGCCATCTGCGAAAATGCTCTGCGGTAAAGCCGCAGCTGCACGGCATAGCGGGCGGCAAGCGCCGATATCTCCCCCAGCGCGATATGGTCGGTCTTGTAGTCGACAATTGTATAGTGTTCCCCGTCCCGGAAAACGCAGTCGATGACGCCCTGCACAAGCACCTCTTCGCCGGACGGCGTATCCGGCACATAGGGCAAAAGCTCCGCGGCCGGCATCAGCGTGTTGAAGCGCACCTCCCGCATGACTTCATCGGAGCCCGCCATGCGGGAAAAGAGCTCGCCACGGGTAAATCGCGCGACTTTTTCGAAGTCGATGGCGGCGTACTGCTCCGCCGAGATAAACCCGGCCTCAAGCAGCCGCACGGCCTCGGACTCGGGGCCTGCCGCAAGGGCTGCAAGGTCGGCAAACTGAATGAGCTCGTGGGTGGCGGTCCCCGCCTCGGCCCCCGTCGCTTTTGCCTTCCCGGTGATGAATTTCGGCCGTCTGAACGCCACGGGACGCCGGTAGCCCTCGGCCACGGCCCCCTCGGCGGGGTACATATCGGATATCCGCGTGACGGTCAGCTTGGTCGGGATGACGGTCGCGCCCCCATGCGGATATGTAAAGTCGACGGCCGGCGTCAGGGGCACTTCGGGCGCCTCTTTTTCGGCCTTTTCCTTTGTATCGGGACTTTCCTCCTGCCCTAAGCGCACTTCGCTGACCGGCAGCCGCGCGGCATGGGCGGCGCAGAGCAGCATCTCCCCAAGGCTGCGGCACTGCGCGGCTCTGGCGGGATGTACAATCCCCCCCTGGACAAGCGGCATCGGGGGCTTTGCCACCGTGCTGCGGGAGCTCCTGCCGTCCATGACGACAATGAGCCGCTCCTTGGCTCTCGTCAGGGCGACATAGAGGCACCGCAGCTCCTCCGACATCGCCTCTTTTGTGAGCCTAAGAGCGACTGCGGCCCGCTGCACCGTGTCGTACTCCACCATGCGCACGGTGTCCCGCAGCTTAAGCCCCACTCCGAGCTCATCTTGAACCAGCACCGGCTCTTTTTTGTATTCGGTGTTGAAGCCTCGCGCCGTGTCGCAGAGAATGACAATGGGAAACTCAAGCCCTTTCGACTTGTGGATGGTCATGAGCTGCACAAGGTCGCCCCCTTCGGCCGCCGCAAGCGCGCCCGGCAGCTCCCTGCCGAGCTCAATGACCCGCCGGATGTAGTGGTTAAAGGCGAAGACCCCGCGAAACGCGGTGGCCTCAAAAGCCGCCGCGTAGTCGAGCAGCAGCCGCAGATTGAGGACCCGCAGCGCCCCGTCCGGCATGGCGGCCGCGACCGACTGGTAGCCGGTGTCCTCAAAGACGTAGAGCAGCACTTTTTCAACGGTCGCGGTCTTGGCAAACTCCCGATACCCCTCAATGCGCCGTGTAAAGTCCGAGACCTTTTCACCTTCTTTTGCGGCTTGGCAGACGTTGTCCCACAGCGGCCGGTCTCTGCGTGAAAGCCTCATTTCAGCGAGTTCCTCCGGGGAAAAGCCGAACATGGGCGACAGCATGACGCCTGCGAGGTGGACGTCCTGCATCGGGTTGTCGATGACGGCGAGCAGCGAGAGCGCCGTCGAGATCTCGTCGCGCTCGAAAAAGCTGCCGGGCGCTTCGGCAAAGGCCGGGATTTCCCGTGTCTCAAGCGCCCGCATGAGGGCGGGAGTCTGGGCCCTCGTGCGGGTCAGCACCGCAATGTCACTGGGTCTTGCGGGGCGGGGCTGCCCCGTCCCCTTGTCGGTGACGGTCCCCTCTTTAAGAATGTCCGCAATGCGGTGCGCGACATAGTCGGCTTCGCTCTCCCCGCCCTCATCCCCTTCCTCACTTTGCCTCAGCAGCACAAGCTCAGGTACCGGGTCAGGCGTCTGCCCGTAGGCCAAAGAGCCGAAGCTCAGCTCTTCCCCTTTGTAGTCGATTTCGCCGACCTGCCGCGTCATGAGGGCGCCGAACACCGCGTTGACAAAGTCCAAAACGCTCTTCCTGCTGCGGAAATTCCGGTTGAGGGAGACGCTCTCCCCCTTGACCCCGGCCTCATAGGCGAGCTTTTTTTCCACAAAAATTTTCGGCTGGGCCTTGCGAAACCGGTAAATGCTCTGCTTGACGTCGCCGACCATAAAGAGGTTTTCCCCATCCCTTGAGACGGCCTCGAAGACGGCGTCCTGCAACGTGTTGGTGTCCTGATACTCATCGACGAATATTTCGGCATACTGTGCCGCAATGCGCCGAGCCTCGGCCGTGGGCTTGCCGTCAGGCCCCACGGTCAGACGGTACATACACCGGGCGAGGTCGGTGAAATCGAGCATGCGCCGCGAGAGTTTTTCGCCCGTCAGCCTCGCCTCATATTCTTCGAGAAAGTCGATAATCTGCCGCATGGGCCCCGCCAGCACTTTTGTGTCCGAGGCGATCTCGTCCTCAGACAAAAACAGCACTTTGTCCTTTAGCTCGACATAGAGCTCCTTGGCCTCGTCCCGCCGGTTTTTGGCGTAGTCCCGCAGGCCCTCATCTGAGCCTTTTGCGGGTTTGAAGGCAACCGGCGTGAATGCAAAGACTGCCTCCCGCATTTTGGCGTAGTCCTGCGCCTCACCCACTGCCTCAAAGAGCTTTGTAAAGGCCGACAGCGCAGGCTCGTACGCGCCATGCAGCTTGGCGTCGGCGCAAACCGTCCGCAGCGCGTCCTCGATGAGTGCCCCGCCGTACTGCGCCTGCCGCCTTGCGTACTCGGCAAGCTCCGCCGTATAGAGGTCCGGCGTGCGCATGAGACCCCGCAAAAAGGCGGCGGGGTCCGGGTAGGCTGAAAGCGACGTGCGGATTTTATTCACGGTGGCGAGAAAGCGCGCGTCGCTCCTGCTGTCGGAGAAATATTCGACGGCGTTTAAAAACTCCGGCTCAGCCGCGGCGTACCGCTCCTCTAAGAGGGCGTCGGCCACCTCTGCGCCGAGCAGTTCCGACTCGGCCTCATCGGCCAGACGCAGGTCGGCCGGAAGCGAGAGCTTAGCGGCGTACTCCCGCACCGTGCGAAAATAAAAGCTGTCGATGGTCTCAATGGCCGCGCTCCCAATTTGGGCGAGCTGCCGCATGAGCCGCCTGTCATTTGGCTTTTCGGCAAGCCGGGCGTAGAGCTCGGCAATGATTTTCTCCCGCATTTCGCCAGCCGCGGCCCTCGTGAAAGTGACAATGAGAAAGTCCCCGAGCTCGGCCTTGCCGTCGCAAATGCGGGAGATGATGCGCTCGACTAAAACCGCGGTCTTGCCGGAGCCCGCAGCCGCCGAGACCAGAAGGGAGTGGCCCTCAGCCTCAATCGCCCGCCTCTGCTCCGGGGTAAACGCCGTTTTCGACAACTTTTTCACCTCCTATCGCGCGCCAGAAATCCTCTTCCGACAGGTAGGGCATGCCCCGCCCCTCTCCATCATACCGGCAGACCGGCCGCATGTCGCAAAATCTGCAGGCGTCCGGCTTTTGCTCGCCGCGCGTCGTCAGCGGGTTGACCTCCACGCTCCCCGACGCGATTTTCCCCGCGGCCTCGTCGAGCAGGCGGCCGGCAAACTCGGCGAGTTCTCCGAGCCGCTCCATGGAGGCCGTGGAGGTCCCTCTGGGCCGGATGTTCCCGTCCTTGTCGGCCGAGACCGGCAGGGTTAAAAACTTCCCGCTTCTATCCATGGCCCGCAGGACCTCCTCGTCGTCAAGGAGCAGCCCGTTTTTCTTGACTTTGTCCATGCGGGCCCGGCGCACGTCCTCATCGGTCGCCCCCCTGTCGGCGAGAGAGACCGTGTCAAGGCGCACCGGCGCGTAGACGACGCCGGCGGGGTAAAGCGCCTCCCCGTAGCGCTCATGTCCGCCCGCCAGCACTGCCGCCAAATATAGAAACATCTGCAACCCGATCCCCTGATAGAGCTCCGGGTAGCTGAGCTCCTTCATGCCGGTCTTGTAGTCGACAATCCGGATATAGGTGCACCCGTCCTTTTTCAGCCCGTCCACCCGGTCGATTTTGCCCCGCACAGTGATTTTTCGCTCCCCCTCGCCGTAGACGAGGGCCGGAATGTCGCGGCCGACCTCCAGCTCGAAGTCGAGCGGCACAAACTCGCTGTTTTTCAGCTCGTCGAGCAAAATGGCCATGTAGCTGTGGACAATTTTTGAGAGCCGTGAAAAGAGATACTGCATTCTGGCGCTGCGCTCGCCCTCGTCCGGCAGAAAGTCTCTGACATATTCCTCAATGATGCCGTCAAGAATTTTCGCGGCGCCCTCTGTTGTCAGACTCTCCCGTTCTCCCGCCGGGACTTTTGCGAAAAAGTGCTCCAGCACATAGTGGATGAAGGTGCCGGTCTGCATGGCGTCGAACTCGTTGCGCTTTGTCGGCTTCAGCCGCAGCCCGTACTGACAGAAGTACGAGAAGTTGCACTTCGCAAACCGCTCCCCCGAGGTGGCGGACAGCCCCCCCCGCCCGGCGTACAGCTTTGAGGCGTTTGCGATGGGCTTTTTTTGCCCGGCGGCCGATACGGCCTCCCTAAGCGCCGCGGCGCGGGAGAGCTCCGGCCTGTCCTCGTAGTTTTTGGAGCCCCCGCCCGCCAGCAGCAGGTCGATCGCCTTGGCGGAGGAGGCCGGGCCCTCTTTGGCGAGAATCCCGGTCGCGTCCTCAATGTCGTTAAAGGGCATGAGGGCCTTTAAGTGCGGCAAAAAGACGGAGGCGCGCAGTGCGCCCCCCGACAGGTCCCTGCGGGGCATCGTGATGTAGAGCCGCTCGGTCGCGGCCGTCAGCGCGTTGTAGGCGAGATACCGCTCCTCGGGCCAGGCGGCCGCCGCCACCGGCGACAGCGGCAGGTCCGCCGCCTCAAGCTGCCGGCGCTCCCCGTCGGTGAGCAGCGCGCTGCCCGCGGGTGTGGCGGGGAAATCCCCATCTGTGAAGCCGGCCACAAAAGCGCACTTGACGCCGGCGCCGACGACGCGCTCCACCTCCGACACCAGCACCTGGTCGCGGGTGGCGGGGATGGCCCCGAGCTTGACCTGCGCCGCCGCGAGGCGCAGCAGCTCCGCGTACCGCTCGGGCGTCACATTGGGGTCGGCCATGTCGGCCATGTCGTCGAGCAGGAGGGCGGCGGCGTCCCAGACCTGGCGGTAGAGCTGCGCCATGTCCTGCGGCATTTCCTTGGAAATAACTTCCAGTTGTTCCGGGATTTTTAGGCGTATGAGGAGCTCATAGACGGCGCGGGAGATGTCGGCCGCACCGCCCCTGCCCATCGCCTTTTCAAACTCGGCAAGGGGGGCGATTGCCCCCTCCCGCCAGCGGTTTAAAAGCCGCAGCATAGCCTTGGAGCGGCGGGTAAAGGGGGCGTTGTACCCGTCCGGGTGCAGCGCAAACGGACGGCGCCAGGCGCCGCCCCGGATGTTCCAGGCGTAGCAGTACCGCTCGAGCGCGTCGGTGCGGTGGACAGAAAGCCCCGCAAGCCCCGTTTTGAGATAGCGGAACACGTCGGGATACGAGTAGCCGCCCCGCACCGCGTCAAAGGCCGATAAAATGAGGGTCATGAGGGGGAAGACCGAAAGCTCTGCCCGCGTGTCGAGTTGAACCGGAATTTCATACCGCTTGAAAACGGCCTCGAGGGGCCCGCTCGCCATGCGGGACCGCCTTGTGATAACGGCAAAGTCCCGCCACCGGTACCCCTCGCGCTGCGCAAGCCGGCGGATTTCCGACGCGATAAACTCGAGCTCCTCGTACTCAGTTTGGGCCTCCACAATGCGGATGTTATCTGCCCGCGCCTCAAACGGCCGTTCCGGCAGCTCAAAAAGACACTCCTCGAGCGCCGCAATGTCGGGGCGGAAAACCGCCCTCACGGGTTCCAGCGTGTCGGGGGCCGCCCCCTGCCCGCAGGACGCGGCAAGCTCTTTTAAACGCTCGGCCGTCCCGCACGGGAGGTAAAAGAGGTCGAGTTCCGTCTTGCAGCGCCTGCCGCACTCGCAGGTCAGACCGACTGCCACATATGTACCGGAGGCCAGCATGACCTCCAGCATCTCGTACTCCTGCGGCGTAAACCGCTTGAAGTGGTCGAGAAAAATATCGTACTCCGAAAAGATGTTGTCGCGCTCGCACAGCTCTCTGGCCGCGTCCAGCGCATATTCGCCCCCCCGCGCGCTGCGCTCCCCGGCGGCCTCGTAGGCCGAACCGATGAGGGCGAGGTCCCGCAGCTTTGCCGCAAGGTCGGTATCGGCGAGCTTTTCTGCTGCCTCAAGCAGCCGCTCGCCTGTCGCCCTGTTTGCCGCAAGCTCCCGGAGCTGACCCATGAGCTCTTCCACAAAGCCGGGGCGCTGCGCAGCCCCCCGGTAATAGATGAGCTCCCCCGCCACGGCGCCAAGC
>DATMZG010000071.1:0-11633 GCA_035560415.1 Candidatus Acidiferrum sp.
CGACTGGCGTCAACGTCATCCGTGTCACGCTCAAAGTCGGCAGCAGTGGCCTCATCACTGAGATCAACGTGGACGGGTCGGGTGAATCCTCCGGCACCGGCTACGGCAAGGAGGCCATCGCGAACTATCTGCTCGGCGCCGTGCGGGCCAATGTCGGCAAGACCCCCGCGGCCGCGCTGGCCGCACAGTCGAGCAGCGGCGCTTCGGGCCACGTCGACGTCGTGGCGGGCGCCACGCTGACATCCAACGCCGTGAAGGAGGCCTTTATTGCGGCGCTGCAGGCGGCGATTGCCGGCGAGGCTCCGGAGATATCCTTTGACGTGGACCCCGAGAACAACACCTTTATTGGAAAGGGCATAGGCTTTGGCGGGGAGCTCACCTTGCGCGTCACCTTCAGCGAGGAAGCGATTATCGATATTGTGCGCGTCAGCGATGTTGAGACCGACCATGTGGGTAAGCAGGCCATCCCGGTCATGATCGATATGATCAAGAGCTTCACCTCCACCGGTGTCGACACCGTCGCGGGAGCGACTTATACAAGCAAGGCCGTACTCCAGGCGGTTGAGGACGCGGCGGTCCAGGCCGGATGTCCGCTTGCGGCCATTCGCAACGGCGCCATCCCCTTCGAATACCCCCCGAGGGAGAAGATCACCGGAAACTACGATGTCATCGTCGTCGGCGCCGGCGGCGCCGGCATGGCAGCGGCAGCGGCCGCAGCCGAGGCGATGGGCGGCGACGGGACGGTGCTGGTCATTGAGCAGATGCTCGAAAAGGGCGGAAATACGCTCGTGGCCGGCGGCTCCTGGCAGTCGGTCCGCCGCGGTAACCTTTGGGAGCCCGAAAATCCATGGAGCACCGCCAACACCGGACTGCCCGGCTTTAACAATACGGCAAACAAGGCCAGGCTCGACTTCGGCTATATCGGCATGCTTGAAAAAATTCTCATCTGGGATGAAACGGATTTTGACCTGGTCGGCTCGACGGCCGAGACCCCCGAGGAGCTGCGCGGTGTCCACCCCGAGTACCTGCCGGTGCTCAAGACCCTCAAGCAGCAAATCCGCTATTATCTCGACGAGTACGCCTACCCGGCTATGGATGCCGGCGCGGCAGAAAACACGCTCACGCTCTTTGACACATTGGAGCTGCACGTCTTCCAGACCTATTACGGCGGACTGCGCTATGACCTCGACGGCAACGCCATCCACAGCAACTATGAGATGGCCTATCAGGTCTGCTCTCGCAGCACGGCCGCAAAGACCTGGCTTGCCGAGACCGCTCCGCAAAAATTTGGAGCGACCGCAGGAACCCTCCTCGGCTCTCTCTGGAAGCGCGCCACCTCGGCCGACAAGTGGCGGACATACCTCGGCGTGCCGGAGACGAGGGTACTGACCGCCAACCCCGACAACGCATTCATGTACCGCACCGAGGCCTACGAGCTCATCAAGGTGGGCAACCGCGTTATCGGCGTCAAGGCCCGCATGTATGACGGCACCGAAGTCGAGATGTCGGCCACCCGCGGCGTCATCATGGCCACCGGGGGCTACGGCGACAACATCGACCTCGTCTACGAGACCAATAACTACTGGCAGCCCAAAAACATCAAGCCCGGCCAGCTCTACACGACGAACCGCAACACCTCCACCGGTGTCGGCATGCTGATGGCGATGGACGTCGGCGCGGCCGTCACCGGCACCGAGTTCACCCAGCTCATGCCCAGCGCCTGGTATGACGACGGCAAGCTGGCCGGCGCCACAGGCGGGACCCTCATCTACATAGCGCCCAAGGGGTCCAATATGGGCACAGAGTGGGAAGGCAAGCGCTATGTCGACGAAGTCGCCGAGCGCGATGTGCTCTCGCTCGCCGGCTATAAGTACGGCGCGGGCGACACGGGCCTCTTCTATCAGGTTATGAGAGCCTCCCCCACCGCCAGTCCCACCGCGGGTTTTGAAGTGACCGAGACTGCGGAAGGAATCGTCTATGGCGAAAGAATCGGAACCGGTGTCAGAACGTACACCGCCTCGCTGGCCGCAGTGGCCGAGGATATGGACATACCTGCCGAGACGCTGGCTGCGACAATCATGGAGTACGATACGGCTTACTATAATCGGGATATGTCGACGCTCGCCGTTCCGAAATCCGCAGTGAGCGCATACATCGGTTATGGGGCCGATCGGTTTGACCCCGTGAGCAAAACGCCCATTAATACGCCCGAGACCCCCTATGTCGTAAACCTCAACATCCGCCGTCTGGCCTCCTCCACCCACCACACGATGGGCGGCCTTGTGGTCGACGAAAACCGTCATGTCCTTGACGATGACGGCAATGTCATCCCGGGTCTCTTTGCGGCAGGCGAAGTCACGGGCGGAATACACGCCGGTAACCGCTTGGGCGGCAACGCCCTTGCCGAAATCTATGTTTCGGGTAAAATCGCCGGCACGGTCTGCGCCACGGGCAAACCCGCCACGACAGCGGTTGTCGCATGGGATGCCGAGACCGGTTACAACGGTACTGACACGCTGGCAAACTTCGTCTATGACGACCTCAAGACCATTACCTTCTTCGGCACCGTCAAAGAGTATGACGCGGATGAGCTGGGCGAGGGCCTTGCGGCCGGCCGATATGTCGGCGTCACGGTCACGCCGCCCACCGGAGTCAATGTCAGCGGCGCAAAGGTCCGCATTGACGGCGGAGCGCCTGCTGATCTTGAAGATGTCTACTTTATCGGGATCGACGGGCCCATCGACACCCACACGCTGGTATTTAACTGGAACAGCGAGCGCAGCGAGACCGTCATGGTCAAATACTACGCCTTTGTGACCGGCGTCGAGGTGCTCGAAGACGACGGGGTTACGCCTGCGGAAGCTCCCGAGGTCGGCGATCTGCTCACGGCGGGAATCCTGACCACAGCCGGAACCGTGGAGGCCGACCCCCTGTACGGCGACGCCATCTACAAGTGGTACTACAAGGGCAGCAGCGCAGCGATCGGCACTTCGCCGGCCTACACGGTTGCGGAAGATGATGTCGGCGAAATCCTCTGTGTCGACGTGAAAATTGCCGGCTGCAACGGAACCGCAACCTGGGAAGCGGATTTGGCTGTCCCCGAGGCCGGGCCTGAACCCAGGCCCGGGCCTGAATCCGAACCTGAGCCAGATCCTGAGCCTGAGCCCGAACCTGGACCCGAGCCTGAGCCTGAGCCCGAGTCCGAACCTGAGCCCGAGCCCGAACCTGAACCCGAGCCAGAGCCAGAGCCAGAGCCAGAGCCAGAGCCAGATCCTGAGCCTGAGCCTGAGCCCGAACCTGAACCCGAGCCCATCTAATCCTTTCCTCCTTTTCATCTGCAAGGGGCGCCCCGCGAGCCGCGCGTGGCGTCCCTTTGCGCAAAAGGAAAAGCGCCCGATTCAATATCGGGCGCTTTTACACGCGACAAAGGAGGGGCATCATATTTCGGACGGCAGCGCTTTGACTGGGGCCACATTTGCCGCCATCAAAGCGCATCAAACGGCAAGGCGGGCGGGCTTCATTCTTCCAAAGAGTCCTTTGGAAGACCTGCGTCCCTGTCTTTCTTAGTCAATATGGTGGGCTTTTTAATGCGCAGCCGCAGCTTGGGGAAGAATTTGCGCAGGACAAGCCAGAGCACTGCCAGCAGCACGAGGTAGGGCAGCGCGTAAATGACGGAGAAGGACGAGTTTTCAAGCCAGTAGCCGAAGCTGCGCAGGCTGCCTGAAAAGGCGTTTGCCAGCCGCTGGAAGAAGGAGAGTTTTGCGGCGGGCGAATACCGCACAACCTCTTGGATTGTGATGTTGACGGTGCTGTAGTCGACCTGATTCTGCCAGCCACGCAGCGTGGTCTCGAGGCTCTCAATCTGGTAGCGCACCTGTGTCAGCTGATTTTCAATGGCGAGGATGTCCTCCATGCGCTCGGCTTTTTCCATTAAAGCGAGGAGGCGGTCGTACTGCACCTGATAGGACTTGAGGCGGGCGTCGGTGTCGTAATACTGCGCCGTGATGTTGTCGACGTTGGTCCCCCGGTCGGTCACATTGCCAATCTCGCCGGCGCTGCCCATGAAATCCTCAAATTTGGCGGAGGGGACCCGCAGCCGGTAGCTGGCATACCGGTCGTCGAGCTTCGGCACGCCGTCTTCGGTATAGTATGTGGAGCCCGAGATCGAAGAGTTTTCAATGAAGCCGCCGACCTTGTCGAGCAGCTCCTCCACGGTCTGACAGGACTTGTCAAACTCGAGGGATTCAACTTCAAGCTGCCCCGTGTAAATGAGCTTCTCACTGAGGGCCTTCGCCTCCTCCTCGGGGGTCACGGCGCCATCCGGGTTGTTTGTGATGGACTCGTACTCCGAAACGGGGGCCTTGGGGGATTCGGACTGTGCATCCTTGTCACTCCAGCCGAACTCGCCTTGCGCAGTGTCGCGGTTTTCCATGGAGGGGGACGAGGGGGCGGTGGATTCACTCCGGGAGCCCTTGGCCGAACAGCCGGACAGCAGCAGGACAGCGGCAAGGGTGAAAATCAGCAGTTTTTTCATGACGGCCTCCTGTATAACATTTCTGTCACTTTTGTCGCGGAGCTGTACAAAATGTTTCATTTCGGTTATGCTTATGTCAGAGGTGATATCAATGGAACAGCTAAAGCGCGAGGATTTTCCGCGCGTGCTCGAAATTATGGAGGAGGCTTTCCCCGAAAGTGAGCGGCGCACAGCCCTCCGGCAGGAGGCGCTGCTCGATTTGCCGCACTATAAAATTTACGTCCACCGGGATGAGGCCGGCGGGATCGACTGTTTTCTCGCGGTTTGGGTGCTTTCAAACTGTGTCTTCGGAGAGCATCTGGCGTCTGTGCCCTCCACCCGCGGCAAAGGGGTGGGCAGCAGCCTGCTGAAGGCGGTGCTGGACGGCCTGGACGTGCCTTTTTTCCTTGAGGTCGAGCCGCCCTGCGACGAGCTCTCAAAGCGCCGCGTCGCCATGTACGAGCGCATGGGCTTTTTTCTCAACGAGTTCTACTATGAGCAGCAGCCGCTGCGGGATGGGCATCAGGCCCAGCGGCTCATGGTCATGTCCTACGGGAGTCCTGTGGATGAGGCGGAGTTCATTTGCTATAAAAGAGAAATTTACCGCCACGTCTACGGGGTGGAGTTATAACAAAAAGGACGCGCCCGAAAGTCTTTTCGGGCGCGTCTGCTTAAAAAAACAGGGGTCAATCAATGCGGTGGCCGCCGTCGTCGTCATAGACGCGGGACATTGAAAGCTCGTCGCCGCTTGAGGAGTCGACATAGTAGAGATAGTTGTAATCACCGCTCGTCGTCGAAAGCTCGAGGGCGTTGCTCTCGATTCCGCCGTCCGACGAGATGACGGCATAGCGGCTGCTGTTCATCGTGTACCCCTCGGGCGCGTATTTCGAGCCGGCGCTCTTCAAAATGGAGGCCTTCTGCGGCGTGCGGGTCTCGGTGTGGCACCGGAGATATTTTGTCGCGTCAAAGCCCACGATATCGCCGCCGTCGAGCGCGACGTCGATGACAATGGCGTCCGGGTAGTAGAGCACCTCGCCCGTCTCGTAACATAGAGTGATGGTGACGGTCCCGGAGGCGGTGGCGTATTCGGTCTCGATCATATCGGAGTAGCCGGCCGACTTGGCAAAGGCGGCGGCATTGGCTCTGGCCTGCGCCGGGTCGATTGTGGCCTCGCCCACCTCCCGGCCGTTGACCATCCGGGCGACGATGCCCCCGATTTTGGTCACCTCAATATAGATTTTGTCCATTTCAAAGCCGTAGGTCGGCAGGTTGCCGTTGTCGGTCGTCGTCTGGGTGAGCTGACCCGGCTCCACGCCGAGAAACTCGGCTGCGGCCTGCTGGGCCGCGGCCGCGTCGACCTCCTCCAGCTCGTAGAGACCGGCATAGGTGCAGGGGTCGAGCATGTGGTCGGACATGGCCCCGTCGTAGTAGAGCTTGTCATAAGTGGCGGCCTTGGAGGCGACTGCCAGCACCGATTGGGTCGTGCCGTCGGCCTCGGCCTCGGTGACGCAGTCCAGCAGTCCCTCGGTCACCTTGAGCATATTCTGCAACATCTCTCGTGCCCCTGCGGGAAGTTTGCCGTCTTTAATGGTGTCGCCGGCCAGCGATTTGCAATAATCGCCGACCTGGGCAATATACCGTGAGAGGGGGTACAGGTCCTCTCCATACTCGGGAATGGAGTCGATTGCGGTTTTCGCGCTGGCGGAGGCCGCCACAATGTCGGTGGCCGCGGCCGCGACCATCTTGGGCGAGGACATCGTGACCCCCTGGTGCAGGCCGGTCTCAATCTCCTTGAGATTCCTGGTAAAAGTGCCCATGGCGAGCTCGGTCGCCGCCCACTGCCGGTTGCGGTAAAGGGTCAGTTCATCCCGCTGCTTTTTAAATGCCACGGCGAAAACGGCGACGAGCATGACGATGGAAAAAAAGATGAAAAATTTTCTCACAGCACAAAGCCTCCATATATATGCTTGGACGCAGCATAAATGCGTGGACGCAGCGAAAGCCGCCCGCTCTCCATCACATAGTGTGGGGAGCGGGCGGCGTATTATTCACAGAGGGTTATCTTTGTGACGAGTGCCGGCGCTCATCGAGCCGGTCGCGCAGATAGCGGGTGGCGTCGCCCCGCAAATCGCTCATGCGGGGAAAGGCGTCGAGCAGGCGGCGATGGGTAAACCGGCGGGTCAGGTCGAGCACGGCCAGCGCTTCTCTGGCCTGCGCGATGTCCTCGGCCACGTTTGCGGCCAGCCGGTCTCTCAGATTGTCAAGGGCCCCCTCGATTTCGGACAGCTTGCCGGACATCCGCAGGGTGTTCATCACCGTGACAGACAAGTCGGCGGCGAAGTACAGGGCAAGCGCCGCGGCGAGGATGATTTGGCTGCCCTGCGGGAGTCCGGACACGAGTCGGCTCACCGGAGGGTGCGCAACCCGCACCAGCGCCACGCTCATGAGGCCGAACAGGACCGAGTTTTTCAGGCAGACACGGCCGTGCAGGTTGAAAGGGTAACCCGAATAGTCCCACCAGGTCATGTGGAACAGCTTTTCCATGCCCCAGCTTGTGACATATTCAACGGCGGAGGTGAGCAGGGCGCCCAGCACAAAGAGAAGCGGCAGGCTGTGCGAGACGGGCTCCAACAGCCATATGACCAGCACTGCGCCGCACCCGTAAATGGGGCAAAAAGGCCCTGTCAGAAAGCCGCGGTTGACGAACTTCTTAGCCGGCACTGCGCAGTACACGCACTCGCAGACCCAGCCCGCGAAACTGTATATGCAAAAGTACAGAAAATAGCGGATGAGTGTTTCCAAGGGCACCTCCAGTGACTTCGGGCAAGGGCGTGCAGGCCGCGGGGAGCAAAATCAGCCGACGTCTCCGAGCGGCGCCGCCGGGCCTCTGCGGCCGGGGGTGAGCCCTTCGGCGCGGCGGGCGGTCGCCAGCATCATTTTGATGCGGTTTTGCTGGTTGACCTCGCTTGCGCCGGGGTCGTAGTCGACGGCCACGATGTTGGCGTCGGGGTGCAAGGTCCGCAGCTCCCGCTGCATGCCCTTGCCGACAATGTGGTTTGGCAGGCAGCCAAAGGGCTGCACACAGACGATGTTCTTCACGCCCTCGTGTAAGAGCTCGGCCATTTCGGCCGTCAGCAGCCAGCCTTCGCCCATGCGCACGCCGAGGTTGATGTAGTTTTTAGCCATCTCCACGACCTCGTCAAAGGGCATCGGCACGTCGAAGACGCCCTGCATTTGAATGGCGCGCCGCATGTCCTCCTTGAGGGAGAGCAGGTAGGCGTAGCCGACCTTGGCGCCCAGCGCCTGTGCCAGCCCGCCGCCGTAGAGCTCGTGCCCGTGTATGCCGTTGTAGCAGATATAGAGGCCAAAGTCGAGGAGTCCCGGCACGACAGGTTCTGCGCCCTCGGCAATGAGCAGCTCTTCGAGATGGTTATTCCCCAGGGGGGAGTATTTCATGTATATCTCGCCGACAATTCCGACCTTGAGCCGGTGAGCGGCCTGCCGCTTGACTGCGGCAAAGTCGGACAGGATCTCGGGGTAGGCCTCCCGCAGCGCCGCGACGGGATTTATGGCTGTCCGCCAGTCCTCCGCGAGGCGGGCCTGCCATTTCGCGACGACGGTGTCGGTCTCGCCGGCCGCAAGCTCATAGGGGCGGCACTGGCCGGAGATGTCCATCAGGAAGTCGCCGGCCGCGACGCAGCAAAGCGATTTGAGCAACACGTGGGGCGAGAGCTTAAAGCCCGGCGACTGTTCCAGTCCCGAAAGGTTGAGTGAAATGACCGGCACTTGCGGAAAGCCCGCCCGCACGAGCGCCTTGCGCAGCAAAAAGAGATAGTTGGAGGCCCTGCATCCGCCGAAGGTCTGAGAGATGCCGAGCGCCACCCGGTCCACATCGTACTTGCCGCTTTTGAGGGCGTCAATCATCTGCCCGATGACGAGCAGCGCCGGATAGCAGGTGTCGTTATGTACATGGCGCAGGCCTTCGTCCACGACTGAGGGACCGTCGTTTTTCAGGATTTCGACGTCGTATCCGGCCTCCTGAAAGACATGCTCCAGCATTTCGAAGTGGATGGGCAGCATCATCGGCATGAGAATTTTGTGGGTGCTTTTCATTTCGGGCGTAAAAACAGGATAGTCGCTCATGGCGTCCTCCTTCGCGCAGACTGCGCTGCGGCCAGCAGGCTCCGGATGCGGATTTTCGCGGGGCCGAGACTGGCGATCTCGTCGATTTTTATCTGTGTGTAGAGCTTCCCCGACGCTTCCAGAATGTGCGCCACCTCGTCGGTCGTGATGGCGTCGAGCCCGCAGCCAAAGGAGACCAGCTGTACGAGCTCGGCGTCCGGGTTTTCGGCGCAGTATTTTGCGGCCGCGTAAAGCCTTGAATGGTAGGTCCACTGGTTTAAGACGTCGACTTTTGGCTTCGGGACAAGGTCTGCCACTGCGTCCTCGCTGACCACGACGCAGCCAAGGCCCTCAATCATGCCGGGAATGCCGTGGTTGACCTCGGGGTCGATGTGGTAAGGGCGCCCCGCCAGCACAATGAGCTGATGCCCGTGCGCCCTTGCATAGGCGACGGCCCGCTCCCCCTCGGCCCTGACGGCCGCATGATAATTTTCTTTTGCGGCATAGGCGGCGTCAGCCGCCGCCTTCACTTCACGGGCGGTCAAGTCAGGCCAGACGGCGCGCAGGATTTTCAGCATGTGCCGCTCAAAGTCGCGGGGCCGGTGGGGACCGACCTCGGGGCAGAGGAAAGTCACTTCATTTAACCAGGGCGTATTGGCCCGCAGCAGCTCCGGGGCATAGGCCACGACCGGGCAGTTGTAGTGGTTGTCGCCGCGCGCCTCATCGAAATTGTAGGACATGCAGGGGTAGAAGATGACGGGAACGCCCTTCTCGCGCAGCGCCTCCATGTGCCCGTGCATGAGCTTGGCGGGGTAGCAGACCGTGTCGGACGGGATGGCATACCGGCCCTTGTCGTAGAGGGCGGGGGAGGAGTGCCCCGAGGGGACAAGCCGGGCGCCGAGCTGCGCGAAAAACGCGTTCCAGAAGGGGAGCAGCTCGTAGTTTGACAGCCCGAGCGGAATGCCGACTTCGCCGCGGGGCGCCTGCTCTATGCGGGGCAGGCTTCGGATGTAGTCGTACTTGAAACGGTAGAGGTTTGGCAGCGGGTCGGATGTCACACCGCCCAAAGGCCTCGTGCACTTGTTGCCCGAAATAAACCGGCCGCCGGGAAAACGGCTGACCGTGAGGGCGCAGCGGTTGGCACAGAGCCCGCACCTCGTCTGGCGGGTCTCGCGGGTGAAAGCGTCAAGCTCTACTGCGCTCAGGATGGAGGAGCGGTGAAGTCCCAGCTCCTTTGCGTAGAGGGCGGCGCCGTAGGCCCCCATGAGACCGGCAATGGCGGGGCGGGTCACGTTGCCGCCAAGCTCCAGCTCAAAGGCCCGCAGCACCGCGTCGCTCAGGAAAGTGCCGCCCTGCACGACGATGTGGCTGCCGAGTTCCGACGCCGCGCGGGCCCGGATGACTTTGTAAATCGCGTTTTTCACAACGCTGATGGAGAGTCCGGCCGAGATGTCGTCGACGCCGGCACCCTCCTTCTGGGCCTGCTTGACCGAGGAGTTCATAAAGACAGTGCAGCGCGAGCCGAGGTCGGCCGGATGGCGGGCCATGAGGCCGAGTGTGGCAAACTCCTGCGCCGTATAGCCCATGGAGCGGGCAAAGGTCTCAAGGAAGGAGCCGCAGCCCGACGAGCAGGCCTCGTTGAGCATGATGGAGTCGATGGCGCCGCCCTTGACGCCGAAGCACTTGATGTCCTGCCCGCCGATGTCGAGAATGAAGTCGGCCGCGGGCTCAAAGTGCCGGGTGGCCCGCAGGTGGGCCATGGTCTCGACAATGCCGGCGTCAAGCCGAAAGGCGTTTTTAATGAGCTCCTCGCCGTATCCGGTCGAAGCGGCGCCGGCGATGTCCGCCCTGCCCCGGAATTCATGCAGCTTTTCCAACACGACGGCGACCGGGTCGCCGAGATTGGGGCCGTAATAGCTGATAAGAACACGGTCTTCGCAGTCGATGAGGGCGAGCTTGGTCGTGGTGGAGCCGCAGTCGATACCGAGGTAGCAGGGCCCGTCGTAGCTGTCAAGGTCGGCCCTTGCCACGTCGGCTTTGGCGTGGCGCTCAATAAATGCCTCGTAGTCGGCCGGCGTCTCAAAGAGGGGCGGCAGGCGGCCGGCGGCCGGGACGGCCGCGGCCGTGTTCACCCGGTGCAGGAGCTCGTCAAACCCGAAGAGCCGGCCCTCGTCCCTTGCGCACATGGCGGCCCCCATGGCGACGGCGTGCCGCCCCCACTCGGGGAAAACGGGGCGGGCACCCGGCAGTGTTTCAATGAAGCGGCGGCGAAGGCCCTCGTAATAGTAAAGCGGCCCGCCGAGAAAGGCGATGTTGCCTTCCAGCCGGCGGCCCTGAGCGAGTCCCGTCACCGACTGGTCGACAACGGCCTGAAATATGGATGCGGCGATATCGCCGTGGTCTGCGCCGGAGTTTAACAGCGGTTGAATGTCGGATTTCGCGAAGACCCCGCACCGCGACGCGATGGGGTAGAGCCTGCCCGCCGTCAGGGATAGCCGGTCGAGCTCCTCGCCCGTGACGCCGAGCAGCGTTGCCATCTGGTCGATGAAGGCGCCGGTCCCGCCGGCGCAGGCGCCGTTCATGCGCTGCTCCTCGCCACCCCGCAAAAAGAGGATTTTGGCGTCCTCTCCGCCCAGCTCCACGATGACGTCGATGTCCGGCAGCAGGCGGCGCACACACTCGCCGGTGGCGAAGACCTCCTGAATGAAGGGGATGCCGGAGGCCTTGGCCAGTCCCATTCCGGCAGAGCCTGAGACAGCGGCAGTCACCTGCCGCCCCGCAGCCGCCCGTCTGGCCTCGGCAAGCAGTTCGGCCGTCTTGGCCCGGACCTGCGCCATGTGCCGCTCGTAGCGTTCGTATACGACGGCGTCGCCATCCATCACGACCACCTTGACTGTGGTGGAGCCGATGTCGATGCCCACGCTGTAATAATCGTACCTCATACCTACATTATATTTACTTTTCTGACACAAGTCTACATATTGCATAGGTTGTTAAG
>DATMZG010000072.1:0-19861 GCA_035560415.1 Candidatus Acidiferrum sp.
GATTTTTACTTGTCGACTTTTCCCCTCGGTTGTGCTATACTTACATTAGAACAAATGTTCTAATGTATACTAAAGGAGGGGCATATATGATGGAATTTAACGAATGGTCGAAGAGGAAGAAAGAGCAGCAGGAATTTGCGATGTGGTCGAACAGCAAAGCGAGGGCGGCTCAGCCGGCAAGCTACGACCCGCCCTATATGGGTGTCGGGGAGTCGCTCAGGCTTGGCATAGAGAGAACGCAGACCGCGCCAAAGACACCGCCGCAGCCGACACAGCAAACCCCGCCGCAAAGCCAAGCCCTCTCGCGCCCGGCAGCAACGCCGCCCCCGCAGGCGAAGGCGCCTGTCACCCCGACGGGACAGGCTCTCCGCCTCGGCGAGCTGAGCGAGCCTCCGCAAAAGCCCTTCACTTTTTCGAACAGCCCTAAAACCGAAATGCCCATAAATCGGTTTTCCGCCTACGACACCGCACTTCTTCCCGACTGGCAAGCCAAGAGCGGCATGACCCGAGACCCGGTGGAGGCGCCCGCATCGCAGGAAAACACCCTTGTACCGCCGCCGTTTGGGGCGTATACTAATAACTGGAATATCGAGGACATGGACGACGCCACACTGTCGCAGCTCATCGAGGATTACACCAATTACCGGAAAAACATTAAGGCGGGGCAGCCCGGAGGGACCTCAATTTTCGCGTCGCCCAGACCGCCCAAAATGAAGAATGCAACAGATCCCGCCCCCGATTTTGGCAGCGGCGGCAAGAGCCTATCAACGCTTTATGACACGGGGTTCGTGATTGGCAACATGGCAAACCTGTATGACGAAGACTCGTACCTTGTGAACGGCAAAGAGCTGGTTGAAGAATCCATGAAGAGTCTTGCGGGAATTTTTGCGGCAAACGACACCCAGTTGATGGCGGTCGCCGAAGAGATGTTCGACCACTTTATAAACGGCAACGGGGACGATTACGAAAGTCCCATCCTCACGCAAAAAGTGCTGGAGCATCCGTCCACGCAAAATTTCATCGACAAGACCATGGAAACCATTCAAAAGTATCTGCGCCGTGACGGCGGCGATCTGGCGGCCCTGAAGTCTGATGAAGATTTTATTTTTAAAATGAACGGTATTGACGACCCAAATTTTAACACCGAGCCGGACCTTTTTGGCGGCCTGACCATCTGCCTGAACGGCACCTGGGGCTATACGGTCGACATTGCGGATTATAAGTTTGACGGCAAGAATTACAGCGGCACCCTCCGGTACACGGTATACGACCATTTCGGGCTCGACGAGTTCGATATCTCGGGGAGAAATTGGTATAAGGGCGCCTACGCACCCTTTGCCGCCTGGTACGCGCTTCAGTACTATGAGGGCTGCGAAGGCAAATACAAGCCGTTTGTGACCTATATGAATTTTGAAGTGCCCTTCAGCGGCTCCATCGATTAAAAAGCCGGAATACGGCAAAAACATTAGAGAGGCGGACTGTTCATGCAAAAGCATATCGGGTTTAAAAAGTGGCTCCTCATCCTGGCCGCGGCCATCGTGCTTGTCGCCGCCGGCCTGTCGGCAAGGCGTGCCGCCGAGAGAAACGAGCTCACGCAAAGGCTGATGGCAGAGGAGATCTATATGTTTCAGGACACCTATATGTATCATGCATTTGCCAGAAATGTTTATGCGTATTATATGGTCTGCGAGCCCGTCAACGACAAGGCAGAGCTGGTGGAAAAGCTGGAGCGGCTTATGGAGCAAAAAGAGGTCATTCAGGGCGCAAGAGACTATTACCGGGAAAATTTCGGGGACAAATACGGGTATGATGATCTCAACATTTATATTGATTTCTATGAACCGTCCAAGAAGTTTCCAATCGGCTGGCAGCCGCTGGAGGCCTATGATATGGTGGATTATCCGGAAATAACCGAAAATCTGTTGGTGAGCGTCAAAGTCCCGTGGGACTCGGATTCTGTGGATGAACACACGTATTATTTCTGGTGGATGAGCGAGCCGAATCATGATATGACCTTTGATGTCTACAGACGTGAGACAAAAGAGGACGGGAACTTTGTTCTGATTCCAGAAGTGCGGGAACCCAAAAAGACGCCTGAATAACTGTTCACCGTAAAAAGCCGGAACACGGCAAAATAACCAGAGAGGCGGACTGTTCATGCAAAAGCGTATCGGATTCAAAAAGTGGCTCCTCATCCTTGCGGCGGCCATCGTGCTTGTTGCAGCCTCCCTGTCGGCAAGGCGTGCCGCCGAGAGAAACGAGCTCACGCAAAGCCTTAAGGCAGAGGAAATTTATATGTTTCAGGATACATATTTATTTCGAAACTACGATGCCGCCGGAAGCGTAGTTTATGCGTATTACATGGTCTGCGAGCCTGTGGACGACAAGGTCCAGATGGTAGAAAAGCTGGAGCGGCTTATGGCGCAAAAAGAGGTCATAGAGGGCGCAAGAGACTATTACCGGGAAAATTTCGGGGATAAGTACGGGTATGATGACCTCTATATTTCAGTTAAATTTTACAAGCCGTCCAAGGAGTTTCCGATCGGCTGGCAGCCGCTGGAGGCCTATAGTATGTGGGATTATCCGGAAATAGGCGAAAATCTGTTGGTGAGCGTCAATGTTCCGTGGGACGCCGACGCTGTGGATGAACACACATATGATTTCTGGAGATTAAACCCGCCGATTAATAATATGACACATGACACCTACAGACGTGAGACAAAAGAGGACGGGAGCTTTATTCTGATTCCGGCAGATTAAGAATCATGGAACCCATCTGACCGTTTGAAGAGACAAATGTTCCGCCCCCTATCTTGCCCCCCCCTACACCACAACCCGATTCCTGCCCCCGCTTTTGGCCAAATACAAATTGTTGTCGGCCGTTTTAATCAGCTCGTCCCGTTTCATGCCGGCGGCGGCGCAGTGGGCCGCGCCGACGCTGACGGTCAGGTTGCCGCCCGGCTGCCGCTCCTGAAACGGAAAGTCGTAGTGCTCGACGGTTTTGCGGATTTTCTCGGCGGCCACTTTAATTCCCTCCTGAGACGTCTGGCAGCAGATGACCGCGAACTCCTCGCCGCCGTACCGGCACAGCACATCGGTCGGAAACAGCACCTCCCTGACAATCATGACGATGGTCTGCAAGAGCTCGTCCCCGGCCAGATGGCCGTTGGTGTCGTTGTAGATTTTAAAATAGTCGATGTCGAACATGATGAGCCCGAAGTTGCTGACGTTTTTGCCCTCGCGGCCGTAGGCCTGCTGCCGGTCGACGAGGTCGATCTCCTGCTGAAGCCGTTCGTCGAAGAAATACCGGTTGTAGGACTGGGTCAGCCAGTCCTTGGTCGCAAGGCTTTGCAGCTGCTCGTTGAGCTGCATAACCGCCGCCAGACTCTGTTTGTGCTCCGTGATGTCCCGCTTGATGATGATGGTGCCGACATGGGCGCCGCCCACGAAAATGGGCGTGATTTCAGTCAGATAGTAAGTGACGTCGCCTGCGGTCGGCAGGGGCATTTCAAAGCTGACTTTTTTTTGGCCGCGCACGGCGCTGTCCAGCGTGTCCATAAACCGCGCCGCGTCGCTCTCAAGGTAATTCTCGCGGACAATCGCCTCGATGCCGGCCTTTCGCGACACGCCTTTAAAACTTTTCACAAAGGACTGGTTGTAGTCAATGACCTCCAAATCCTCATTGATGACGGCGTAGCAGTCCGAAATGAGGTCGACGACCGTCTTTAAGGCGATGGGCACGACGTTGAGAAAGTCGAATTTGACGGACGCCAGAATGAAAAAGCTGATGGTTACGGCAAAGACGATGTTCTCGACCGCCGTCGACCAGTTGAAAATTTTGAAGGTGCTGACCGCGTCAATGACCAGCGAGATTGTGATGCCGATGCAGATGAGCAGGGACTGCTTGGAAAAAACGCCGTAGCTCTTCATGGAGAAGGCGATGAGGTAGGCAAGTCCCGCCGCGATGCACAGATAGGAGTAAATGGTGTGCACCGTGAAATAGACGCCGAAAACCTGCTCGGAGGGGATGAGGCTGAACGTCGTATAAAACAGGTGGTGGCTCCCGTTTGTCAGCAGCACAATGACCGAGCTTGCCGGGACGACGAGCAGCAGCGCGTGTGTGAAGCCGAATTTAATTTTGGTGCGGGCGAAGATGAGGCCGGTGAACAAAATTGAGACCGCGACGAAAATGGCGCCCAAAAAGTAGAGCCGCTCGCATACCGCCCGGAGCCACGGCACATCCTCGAAGCCCATATAGAGCAGCACCGCGACATTCCACAGCAGAATGCTGCCCGTGACGGCCAGTACGGCATAGTGAATTTGCTTTTTGTGGGTCCTTTTGAGCACTTGAATGAGAAAATATAGCGCCACAAGTGTGGATAAGACAAGCAGTACTTCGATGATGTCGACGTTGTCCAAGCAATTGATCCCCCCTTGTGCTTTGTTTATATATTCGTATTTGAGATGTATCCGATATAAAAAACATCAAAAAAATGCAGTGACCCGCCGTGGGGCGCCCCTGTCTGAAAAGGGCTGAAATTTTTATTTTTTTGTCGTTTTAAAAGACGTCCGCATTTAATTTATCACAAAGGTGAGCGGGTGTTCAATGCAAAAAAGCACATATCAAAAAAAGTCGTAAAATCTCTCGGCCCCTGCGGGCAATCAGCGCATTTCAAGGGATAAATATGTCATCGTCCGTTTTTGCGGACTGCGCGGCGGCGCGCTCCGGGCGAATAAAAGCCCCGGCGCAGGCAAACAGTATGGAAAAGAAAAGTGGGGGGCAGGACATGCAGAGCTGGAATATTACGGTAAACGGCGAGGCGCACGAAATTGTTTTTGAGCGGTACAGGCTGGCCGCCGGCAGGGCCGAGCTTCGCATTGACGGCGAGTCCGGCATATCGCTGCTGCCGCTCATTGTCAAAAAAGTCGGCATGTTCTACCCGTTTGAAGTGGGGGACAGCGAGCTCATTTTAAAACTCACGTTAAACGGCAAACCGGCGGGGCTTGCGCAGGACGGGGTCTATCTTGACACGGGGCTGCCTTTGGAGCAGGCGGCGGCCCGCGCCTTTGCCGAGGCCTCGCAGGGCCAAAGCCCCGCGGCGGGGCAGGACAGGGGAGGCATGGGCTCGTTTTTGACCGTGGTCGTGCTCACTTTCGTCAACCTCGGGCTGACCCTGATAAACGCCTCTGTCTCCTTCCCGTTTTCGGCCATGACCCCCTCCATCATTGCGGCCTTTGCGGTGTACAGCTACTGGCAGACCGGCTCGGTCGGGACACTGGTCTTCGGCGTCGGCGCCGCCCTCATTTTCGCCGCGGCCTACGCCGTGCTCTGGTTTCTGGCGCGCAGTCGCACATGGCCTGTCATGGCCGCCCTCGTCCTCATGGTGCTCGACACGGCAGTCCTGCTCTTTTTCGCAATGGACGACTTCGCCTACTACATCGTCGACCTTGCGTTTCACGGCTGGGTCGTCTGGTCGCTCGCAAGGCTCTGGAACCTGCGCAGGAAAAGCGCCGCGGAGGAGGAGGCGCCCGCCGTATAAGCCATGGCGTATATAAAAGGCGCCCTTGCGGGCGCCTTTTTTGCGTCTTTAATATTTTCCAAGCAAGATGGAGACTTCGGACTTCGGTTTTGCGGGCGGCCCCGATGGTAGGGGCTGGGGCATGGGCGCGTGATGCGCCGTGTTTACGGCAAGCTTGAATTTCCCGACTTCGCGGGAGAGCATGGCGGCCTGCGCCGACATCTCCTCGCTTGTGGCCGAGTTCTCCTCGGCCGTGGCGGCGTTTGTCTGCACGACAGAGGAGATCATCGTGAGCCCGTCCCGAATCTGCTCAATGGCGCCGGCCTGCGCGGCCGAGGCCTGCTCGATTTTTTCAAAGCTTGCGACCATTTCTTTGGCGCTGTCGCCGATGTCTTTGAGAATTCCGGCCGTCCGGGCTGTCAGCCCGGTGCCGCTCTTGACGTCCTCGACCGAGCGCAAAATGAGGTTGGCCGTCTCCTTGGCGGCCTCGCCCGACTTTGCGGCCAGCGACCGCACCTCCTCGGCCACGACCGCAAAGCCCTTGCCGGCGCTGCCGGCTCTTGCCGCCTCAATGGCGGCGTTTAAAGCCAGAATATTGGTCTGGAACGCGATGTCCTCAATGACTTTCGTGATGTTGGCAATCTGGCCCGACGAGCTCTCAACCCGCGACATGGCGGCCGTCAGCTGCCGCATCTGCTCGTTTCCGGCCGCGACCGCCTCGCTCGACTGCCGCGCGATTTCGGCGGCCCCGACGACGGTGGCCGAGTTTTCGCCGGCCTGCCCGGCGACTTTTTCAATGGAGGCCGAGAGCTGCTCAATGGAGGCCGCCTGCTCGGTCGAGCCCGTCGCAAGCTCCTGCGCGCCGGCCGCCACCTGCTCCGAGCCGGTGGAGACCTGCCCGGCCGCGGCGTTGATGGTCGAGAGGGTGGCGTTTAAGGAGGCGGCGATGTTCTCAATCGAGTGCTTGATGGGTAAAAAGTCGCCCAAGTAGTCGAGGTCGACTTGCACTTGCATGTCGCCCTTCGACATCTGCTCAAGCTTTTCCGAAATATCGTTTATGTAGCTTTGCAGCGCCGCGACGGTGGCGCGAAAGGCGTCGGCCAGCTCCCCGAACTCGTCCTTAGAGCGGTGGGCGATTTGCAGCCCGAGGTTGCCGCGGGACATCTCCCCGGCCGCCTGCGAAATGCCGGCGAGCGGGCGCGAAATTTTCTTGCGCATATAAAAGACCAGCACGAGGTTGACGAGGACGACCATCACGACCTCAATGGCGGCGGAGGACAAAATTGTGCGTTTGCTCATGGCCTCAATGGCCGAGAGGGGAATGCCGGCGAAATAGACGCCGATGGCGGCCCCCGCCGTGTCCAAAATCGGCGCGTAGGCCGTGGCGTAGGGGGCGCCCAGAATGTCGGCCTGCCCCATGTACAGCGTGCGCTCCTCGAGCACGATTTTGGCGATTGCGGGGTCGAGCTGGGTACCGACAACCCGCTCGCCGTTTTGCATAATCGTGGTGTTGGCCCGCACGTCCCCGATGAAAATCGTGAACTCATTGCCGGTCATGCTTTTCAGCTTGTCCGCAAAGTCGGGGTTGACGAGCGAGTACCCGGTCGAGACCGCGCCGATGATCTGCCCGGCTGCGTTTTTGATGGGCGCGCCGGTCCGAATGCTCAGCGGAATCTCGGTGCCGAGGTCGGTGTGGGTCGTCGCCTCGCCCGCAAGGGCCTGCGAAACGTTCTTTTGTCCGGCGACGGAGTCCCCGGCCTTGTCGCTGTGGGTGCGCGCAATCACGTTCCCGAGAGCGTCTGTCACCGTCACGAAGTCCACGTCAAACCCCATGTCGCCGACCGCCTGACCGGCGGCCGCCCGCACGGCGGCGGCGTTCCCGCCCTCGACGGCGCCGACGAGCAAGTCATACCCGGCGAGACTCTCGGCGGCCTTCTTGGAGTCCACCCGGAAGTCCTCCACGACCGAGTCGAGGGTGACAAGCGCCTTCTCGCTGCGCTCGGTGTTGATCTCCCCGATGACGTCCTGATAGCTGCCGGAGACGTAGTAGACCGAGACGGTGCCGACGGCGATGATGGCGCAGGCCGTAAACAGGGACAGCTTTGTGCCGATGCGTTTGAACAGTCTGATTTTCTTCATGGGTATCCCTCCGCGGATTTTTTTGTTGATGACTTATAATATCGGCACTTCTCCCAGAAACTTGATAGGCTTTGCGAAAAGATGACAAAACATTCTTAAATTTTTATCTCTTGTGAATACTGTAGGGTTACAGCCGAATGCGTGCAAATGTGCCGGGCATATGGCCACAAGCCGTCAACCCGCCCGCCGCCCTCAGAAATGAAACATTATTCAAATGAGCTCATTTTATTGCTGCTTTTATCCTCCTGCCGGTTGACAGCGGCCCCCGCCGGGGCTACAATATCCATAATACGCCAAAGGATAAAAAAGGAAGGGTGATGTGCGTGATTGCAAAGCTGGACGGAAAACAGACCGGCTCCGGCATCAAGTGGCCAAACGGCAAGCGGATTGCCGTGATGCTGAGCTTCGACTTCGACGCCGAGTTCCTGCGGGCGTCAAGGGCTGCCCGCAAGGGCAAAAAAATCGGATTCACCGACTATTCGAGAGGGCAGTACGGCCCTCACACCGGCATTTACCGCTGTCTCGACCTGCTGGATACTTACAAGGTGCCGGCCACTTTCTTTGTGCCGGGCATCGTGGCCGAGACCTACCCCGAGCAGGTCTCCGAAATTCACCGGCGGGGGCATGAGCTCGCCTGCCACGGCTACCGCCATGAGTCGGGTCTCAATGTCACGAGAGAGGAAGAGGCCGCCATTTTTGAGAAGAGCGAGGAAATTCTGGCCGCCGTCACAGGCAAAAAGCCGGTGGGGCACCGCGCGCCCGAGAGCATTCTGCACCCCTTCACGATTGAGCTCCTGCACGAGCGCGGCTACCTCTACAGCTCCTCCATGAAGGACTGCGACTGGGCCTATCTGCATGTGCTGGGCGGCAAGGAAGTGCCGCTTGTCGAGCTGCCAAACGACGTCACGATGGACGACTTCACCTATTTTTACTTCACGTTTTCCGACCCCGCGGTGCGGGCCATGTACACAAACCGCGAGGTCATCGGCAACTGGAAGGCGGAGTTTGACGGCCTCGCCCGCGAGGGCGACAAGATTTTCATCTTGAAGCTCCACCCCCAGATGATAGGCCGGGCCAGCCGCGTGGGCATGCTGGGCGAGCTCATCGGCTACATGCAGCAGCGCGGCGCCTGGATTGCCACCTGTGAAGAGGTGGCGCGGTATGTGCTGGAGCAGGAAGGGGAGGTGACGGCATGAGCGCGGTGAAATGGCCAGACGGAAAGCGCATCGCCGTGATGCTGGCGTTTGACATCGACGCCGAGACCATGTGGACCACCCGCGGCGGCCCCGACTCCGACCACATCACAAACGTCTCCCGCGGCGTCTACGGCCCCAAGCAGGCGGTCCCCCGCATCCTCAACATGCTCGACGTCCACGGCGTCAAGGCGACTTTCTTCATCCCCGGCGTCGTCGCCGAGGACTACCCCAAAGTCGTGCAGGAAATCGCCCGGCGCGGCCACGAAATCGGCTTCCACGGCTACCTGCACGAGGAGTTCACCGATACGACCTGGGAGCAGGAGAACGCCACGATGGCCCGCTGCGAGAAGCTCATCAAGGAGCTCACCGGCCAGCAGCTCGTCGGCCACCGCGGCCCCGGCGGCGTCGTGCACGACTACTCCCTCAAGCTCTTCTTGGAGAGAGGCTACATCTACAGCTCCAACTGGCGCAACAAGGACGGCCCGTTTTTGCACGAGCTGGAGGGCAAAGAGGTCCCGCTCGTCGAGCTGCCCAAGGACTCCATGTTTGACGACACCGCCTACGACTTCTACACCGACAGCGAGCCCGAGCGCTACGAGCTCAAGTCCCCGGCCGAGATGTACGAGGTTTGGAAAGACGAGTTCGATTCGCTCGCCGTCGAGGGCAGCATGATCAACTTTGTGCTCCACCCCCAGTTCATCGGCAGAGTCAGCCGCGTCGATATGCTCAGCAGCCTCGTCAGCTACATGCTGGCAAGAGGCGCGTGGTTCGATACGAATAAGGCTGTGGCGGAGCACGTGTTGAGAAGTAAGAATTTGCTGAAGTAGGGAATAGGGGACTAAGACGCAGGGGGCGGCTCATGCAAATGAACCGCCCCCTCTTTTGTTGCGCCTGGCCTTGCAAGCAAAAAAACAGCCATATGCAGCCTGTCGCTTAAGGGCATAAAAATGTATGAATTTTGGCGACTTTCCCCTTTCGGTGTGATATGCTGATATCAGAACAAATTTCGCAAATGAGAAGGGGAGCGGTATCCGGTGACGTTTAGCCAGTGGTCAGACAAAAGAGGGAAGCGGCCTTTTGAGCGCGAAGAACTCGAAATCAAATTTCCGGAAATCGGGGCGCAGATGGGCCTTGTCCCGTCTGTACAGGAGATTGTTGAAAAGGCGGATACAGCCGGGGCCGACGCCCCGGCTGCGGATAAGCGGCCCTTCACGCCGCAGGGGGAAGCTGCAAGGCTGGGGACGAAGCCGTCCCTGCCGATATGGCGGGGTCAGGGGCACACCGGGCCTTTTATCGGTGCGGGCGACGCGGCAAGGCTTGGGATGGAGCCGACCCTGCACCCTGCGCCGGCCTCTCCGTTTTGGCTTTCGGGGAAACGCGACTTTTCCACCAGATTGGACCGGCTTAACCGGTACGGCGGCGCCGTCCTTCCCGGACAGCGGGCCCGCATCGGCGCGGCGCTCGCGGACAAGGACGCCTATGAGGCGGAGGAGGCGGCCCTTGCGGCGAAGAAGTGGGAGGATTATAATGGTAAATGGAATGAAAAGGTAAAGGGGCAGCCGTATGCCGACGATTTTTGGGGCCGTGCGAAAGGAAACTACGCCCTGAGCCGTCTGAACCAGGACGAAGATGACGCATGGAGCCGGTATATCGACGACCCGACTGAGGCGAACAAGGAGTACGCGCAGCGGATTGGCACGCTTGCGGACGAGCTGTACGCGAACAGCGATTACATTTTTGACGGCTACGATGCCGCAGGAAATGAGCTGTCGTACTTTGACCGCCTCGTCGCCAGGACGGCGGCCGCCTATCTCCCGCAGCTTTTTGACCAAGCGGGAGCCATGGGCATAGGCGCGGCTGCCGGCTGGGCAGGCGGCTGGGCCGTCCCGGTCATCGGCCCGCTTGCCGGCATGCAGGCTGGGGCTGTCGCCGGTAGCGGCGTCTACGGCTACAACCGGATGCGCGGGGCCGCCTACAAGGGCTTACTTGACGCCGGCGTGCCCGAGGAGCTCGCGATGGCCGCCGCCACGGACGAGGCCGTCGTCTCCTCTCTTATCGAAATGGCCGACACCGGCCTCGACATTGCGATGCTGGGCTTTACACAGCTCGCGTCGTCACTTGCGCAAAAAGGAGTCGAGACCCTTGCCAAAAAGGGCGCCGCGCGCGCGGCGCAGTCGGCGCTGCAAAAGACGATAAAAGCCCTTGGGAAATACGGCATTGACGTTCTCGGCGAGTACGGGGAGGAGTACCTGCAGTCGGCGGTATCAATGGCCAACCTCGGCCGCATGGCGGCGGAAGGCAGGACGGGCGCCCTGAACCTCGCGGGGGCCTCGGTTGAAAAAATGCTGAGCATGTCGCCCGAGGAGCGGGCCAAGGCCCGCAGGGCCGGGGCCGAGGGCTTTAAAGCGGCCCTGCTCTTTGGCGGACTGCCCGCGGCGGTCAACCACACGCTGACAAACGGCGTCGAGCGCATGAACGTGCGGGGCTACGGGGTGCAGCTGCGGGAGGCGGGGCAGGTTTCCACCCTCATACAGGAGGCGCTCAAAAGCCCCGCCCAGAGCGAAGCGCACCGCAGGGCGGCCGGGAGCCGACAGACGCCGAGCTCGGCCGGCTCTACGCCGCAACCGTGGCCGAGGCCGGGAAGCCGCCGGAGCCGGAGGCAAAGACGGGGGAAATTATCAATGCAGAAAACATCAATTATGGCCAAAGCTCCCTTGATAAAGCCTTCAGTAAGCATTCGGCAGAGTTTGGGACATATCCTGATGGCAGCAATACGAGCAAAGAACAATTTAGGTACGACATTAACAATTTGCTTGAAACTGGTTTACAGAAAAGCGGCACCTATAGAGCTATGTCAGGTACACATGTTTATAATCCATCAACTCGGCAGTGGGCTTTTTATGATTCCAGTGGAAATTTTGTCACAGCGTTCAAATTAGGGCCGGAACAATTCAAATATCTGATTGAAACAGGAGTGGTAAAGTGATGAGACTTGTGACAACAATGATGACAGCTGCTGAAATGACAGATTACGATGTTCAGATTGCTGCCAAGATAATTTCTGAAAGATTTAACTGTGAGGTGAGTTCGTCAAAGCATAACTATGGTGATCGTAGATACTTTGAAGTCGACATTGACTTATTAGACGTTAATTTTGAAAAAGATACTTTATATGCGGGGATTAATAAATTGATCTCAGCCTATGAAGAGATATTGAACAAAATACCGATGGGAATTGATTTTATTGCCGCAAATGATGATACCGAAACAGAAATTGCACGGTATGAGAAGGATATAAATGATATAAAAGATTTCGGGTTGTTTGTCACAAAACGGGATATTCCAAATTTGAAACCATATTTTTCCTCGGGCTTTTGCAATGCGTATGTCAATTTGACATATGTAAGCTTTGGGGTTTATGACTAATCTTATGGTAATCCCTCTGTTTGATATGAAATAGGAGGACGATTTAATGAAAAAACTTCGGTTTCTATTAGAATATCACAGCAGCCCTATATGGGTGATAGACGAAAATGGCAATCTTATCGATAACGGGTTACCGAGCGAACTGAAGAAATATCAAAATCTTGAGGCATTGCTTGAAGAAATCGCTGAAGAGTTTGACGATTTATATGAAAATAACGATTCGTACTTTGGCTATCAGGGATTTCAAAATGAATCGGCAAAACATGCTTTCTTTTGTAAAGTCGGTCAGGCTATTCATTTAATAAAGCAGTATGCCGGAAACTCATATGCGATTCAAGTTGATGTTGACGAGGCGGATTTTTGATTTTAGATCATTGCAACGGAGCAACGGACTTATAGGGCCGCCAAGTACACGGGAATAGGTCTATTACGTATATGCTAAAGTGGCATCCAATTTGAATCAATGACCCGCAGGGCCGGGGCCGAGGGCTTTAAAGCGGCTCTGCTGTTTGGCGGACTGCCCGCGGCGGTCAACCACACGCTGACAAACGGCGTCGAGCGCATGAATGTGCGGGGCTACGGGGTGCAGCTGCGGGAGGCGGGACAGGTTGACACCCTCATACAGGAGGCGCTCAAAAGCCCCGCCCAGAGCGAAGCGCACCGCAGGGCGGTCATCTTAAACGAGAGCGGCCGGGAGCCGACGGACGCCGAGATTGGCCGGCTCTACGCCGCGACCGTGGCCGAGGCCGGGAAGATGCCAGCGGTGGAGGCGGCGGAGCAAAGCAACAGGGTCGGAAGCTTTGATGAATTGCCAGCAAATGCCCAAGGCTCTTATAGAAGCTATGAAATGAACGGATGGAAAGGCAACTATGGCGGGCAGGCGCCGGGGACAAAAGCAGGAAAAGTGTACCGAAATGCAGATGAATTGCTCCCCAAAATGGATTTGGATGGAAACATGATATCGTATCGTGAATTTGATATCAATTCTCCTGCTCAGGGTATAGGAAGAGACGTGGAAAGATTTGTAGTTGGCAGTGACGGTTCAGTATATTATACAGATAGTCACTATGGGCAAGGCGTAAGCGCAGTGGGATTACCGCCATTTATAAAAATTAAGTAGTGGAGGATTACTATGAACAATACAATGTACAAAATAACGGAAAATGAACTCAGTTCAATTTATCAAGGGTTCAATAAACAAGGTGATGTGTGGATTGCCGAAATTGACGGAAGTCATATAGCCACATGGAAGGATTATGCACGGGAAATTGAAAGAGTGTTTCGTTTTCCCTCTTCATGCGACAAAAGCATGGATGCCTATTTGGACTGGATGACAGATTTATCATGGCTCAACGCTCAGGGATATGTGCTTATTATAAAGAACATAAAGGAGTTCATGAGGAATGACCCCAAAAAGAAAGAAAAAATATTGCGGTTCTTTATAGAAGACATTTTACCTTTTTGGCAGTCAGGGGTAGAGCAGTACGTTGTTGCAGGAAAAGCAAAACCGTTTGATGTATATCTTGTTGACTGAAATAAGATAAGTTAAAAAGCTGCTGAGCATGTCGCCCGAGGAGCGGGCCAAGGCCCGCAGGGCGGGCGCCGAGGGCTTTAAGGCCGCTCTGCTGTTCGGCGGACTGCCTGCGGCAGTCAACCACACGCTGACAAACGGCGTTGAGCGCATGAACGTGCGGGGCTACGGGGTGCAGCTGCGGGAGGCGGGGCAGGTTCCCACCCTCATATAGGAGGCGCTCAAAAGCCCCGCCCAGAGCGAAGCGCACCGCAGGGCGGCCATTTTAAACGATGCGCTGGAAAACGGCCGGGAATTGACCGACGCCGAGCTCGGCCGGCTCT
Source organism: Candidatus Acidiferrum sp. (assembly GCA_035560415.1). Taxonomy (GTDB): domain Bacteria; phylum Bacillota; class Clostridia; order Oscillospirales; family Feifaniaceae; genus DATMXT01. The sequence goes on from DATMZG010000072.1 coordinate 14,135, forward strand.
ACGCCGCGACCGTGGCCGAGGCCGGGAAGTCGCCAAAGAATGATGGGAATACAATCAGAGTTTATAAAGAAACTTATGATGCGGCAGGGAATCTCGTCCACGTCAAAGAAAAATAATTGAGGCGAAAACATGGAATCGTACTATTTGGCTATGTTTAAAAGTTTTCAAATTTCACAGAAAGAGCTCAGCGAGAAGCTGGGGGGTAATTTGCATGCGATTAACCTCAAGAGTCCGGTGACTGTATTCAACACAGATGTTATCAATGTTTTGGATGCTGTAAGAAGCTGCAAAATTACATTGAACGAGTTGCTCGATTGGGTCAACGTCATTTGGTTTACAGAATTGTTTGAATATGACGACGAATATTCCGATTCAATCGCAAGTGTTTTGGACAAATTGGAAGATTTGGACGAGGAGGACAGAAAATTATCCGAGTCCGGTATCGAGAAGTGTATCGATGCCCTCTCGAAGAACATTGAAGTATAGGGGGCGAAAATGACGAGGGGGCGATTCATTTACGCGATACCTTAAAGACAAATGAACCGTCCCTGTGCCTTTATTTAATCAGCGCTACAAGGTTTACTTCCGCGTCTTCTTAGGCTTTTTCACGCCTTTGGGCATTCGCAAGGTCTCCTCCAAATCCTGCTGTTCCCGCGCATTTTCCACGCCGTCGTTCAGTACGTTTTTCTCATTCATATCATCTTGCTCCTTTTTCAGTCGCCGTCGCTTCGGTCGGCTTCTTCGGAATAGACAACCCGGGTGTCATCGTTTAACCCGGCGATTTTCGTGTCCTTTTGTCTGCCCATCGGCCCGGCGGGATTTTGCGCGTCCTTCGGATTTCTCTTTTTTGGCATGTCCATGACCTCCGTTCAAAAATAGTCTGCACAGGAATTTTTAGAATATAACGGAGCCACAGCGGCGGGCAACCCGCGTTTGAAGGACAAATGAACCGTCCCGTTGCCTTCTCTGCGGCGCAGACAAAAAGGCCGCAGCTCACAGCTGCGGCCTTTTTGCGGATAACCGTAGAACTTAACGGCAAATTTGCGGCTAAACGCTTGGCTCAATTAAAATCGTCCACAATGACCCGAACGGCGTAAGGACCCGTATAGGTCGCATAGCTGATGCCCACGCCGGCGCCCGGATATGTGCGCCGCCAGAAGTTGCCCTCGGTCAGCTCGCCGGCGGCGTATAAGCCCGGAACAGGCTCATTGTCGCTGTCCAGCACGCGCATATAGTCGTCCACTTCCAGACCGGGGACGGTGCCAAACCAACCGGTGATCAGCTTTTCGGCATAGAAGGGCGCGGTGTCAATCTTGGTTGCCTTATCAACCGGCAGACCAAATTCCGGATTTGTGCCGGCGTCGACGGCGGCGTTATAGGCGGCAACCGTGGCCAGCAGGCTGGCTTCGTCGATGCCGGTGCCCTGGGCCAGCGCCTCCAGCGTGTCGTACGGCTTGATGAGACCGGCGTCGACGCGGGCCTGCAAGCCGTCCTTGTCGGCGAATTTGCCGTCCACCAGCTTGTAGCCGGTCACTTTTCCGCCGTTCAGCGCCGCTAAAACCGCGTTGGCATCGGTCTCGTTGGCAATGCGTTTTCCCTCAGTGGAGACAATGAAGTTGGAGGCGATCGAGCCGAGCGCCATCGAGGCGCGCACGCCGCCGCCCATCATGCCGTAACCCACGATTTCAGTGCCAAACTGCTCGGCGAACTTGAATCCGTCGCCCGTTGCCCCGGCATTTGTGCGCGAAAGGCCGCCCACATACATCGGCTCATACTTTGCGATGAGGTCCTTGTTCATGCCAAACCCGCCCGTCGCAAGCAGCACGGCCTTCGCGTGGATTTCATAGGTCTTTTCGTCATCCTGCACTTTTACGCCGGTCACTTTGCCGTCGGTCACGATCAGCTCGGTGACCTTGGAGCGCAGACGCAAATTGATGGGATTATTCTCGACATGCTCGTTGAAGAACTTTGCAAAGCCCGCCCCGCGGCCGTCCGCCCAGTACGCGTACACGTTTTTATTGGCGGCCTCTTTTGAGAGCGTCGGGCTGCCAAGCGGCGCGCCCCAGCCAATCAGCCGGTTGAGCAGCTCTTCGGCATTGGAATAGATGTTTGTGATGTACTGGTTGCGCACAGGCCCGTCCGAAGCGACTTCCATCAGCTGAATGATGTCGTCAATACTCGACTCAAGCCCGTCTGCAGTGTGCAGAGTGGACTTGGGGGCGATGATCGCGCCGCCCGCCATGGGGAGCGACCCCATGATCACATCCATCTGCTCCAGCGTGACGTATGACACATCGGGGTATTTTTCTTTCAGGTCATAAGAGGCCATGATGCCGCTCAGTCCTGCGCCGACGATGACGATGTCCACCGTCTCGGCCGCGCCGGCTTCAAGCGGCTCCTCCGCGGGTTTTTCCTTCAGCTTGGCCACGTCTGCGCCCGCTTGCGTCAAAGCGGTTTCAGCCGCGCTGAGAATCGCATAGCTGGTGATGGTGGCGCCCGAAACCACGTCTACCGCCAGCGACTGCTTCTCCACAATGCGGCCCGGCAGCTTTTTTGCGGCAATGTCGCCCAGCCCGAGCGTCTCCACATTTTCACCGACTGTGACCGCCTCGATTTTATCCGCGGAGACAGTCACGCTGACGGGCACGGGGCCGTTCATGCCCTGCGCTGTCGCCTCATAGGTTCCTGCGGTATAACTGGGCGGCGGTGGTTCAGGTTGGGCGACGGGAGTCTGCTGGCAGCCCGTGACTGCTCCCAGCATCAAAAGTACGCCAAGAACAAGACTGAGTACCCGTTTCATAAATTCCCCCTGTTTGTTATTTTTGGCCCGTCGTACAATAAAATTTTATCTCGACGGGCCTTTTACTTAATATAACAAGATAAACGCCCCAGCGCAATAGTAAAATGATAAATTAACCAATTTTGTGAAGAAAAAGTGAAAAAGGCAGAGATAAGGCCGGGACGGGGCCATCTGTCCTGTAGACGAACTACAGAAAGGCTGCCTGACGCAAAATCAGGCCATATGCATAGGGCGCCGTCGAGGGCGCTCTATGTGTATGGCGTGAGAGACGGTAAGCTAAGCATTTTAAACATTCTAAGGGAACGGTTCATCTGCGCTAAGTACAAATGTACCGTCACTCTATCTTTTTCCTCTCTCTTCCCGTCCTCACGGCATGCGACAATAAAACATATAATGTTACCGTAATCAGCAAAAAGCGAGGAGCGACATTATGGCGTACCGTGAACCAAGTCCCGCAAACAGCGAACCCGACAGGCCGTCATCCAGGCAGTCCTCGGAAAAGCGCACGGAAGAGGGCATCGTTTTCAAGCACGACAAAGAAGGCCTTTCCATTTACATCACCATTTACAATACCAACAACAACGCCAATGAAGAGAGCGAAGCCGGCCTCAAACAGGAGGCCGAGACCGGCGGGCAGATTACCAGCGAAGGAGGACAAAGCGCGAATCAAGGCGGGCAAATTGCCGAGAAATGCGGTCAGAACGCCAATCAGGACAGCGGAGTGACTTCAACCGATTGCGCAGGCACTGCGGAGGAACCCCCCGAGTAGAAAGACAAAGGGTAAAGACAAATGAACCGTCCCCCTGTGTACACAAGAAAATGAAAAGAGACTATGGAAGATTGATTCCATAGTCTCTTTGAGCTATTTCGCCGAAAAGGTGGAGCAGTCGGTTTCTCCGACGGTTTTTGCGTTTTTCGGCGTCACCTTGATTCTTTCAGCGTTACACTGACTTCCGTTCATGTTGTAGATACAGCCTGTGACCTCACACATAACGCCCTGAATGGGATGATCCATTTTCTGCGCCATAATTTTCTCCTCCATTGCTCATAGTCGCACAATGCGCGCTACTATTGTTCCACAGAGAGGTTCATTATATTTATAAAACGGACTGTTTTCCCGTCCGCCCTTCAAGTTCCAACAATTCCATAAAAAAAGACACCAATGAATAGATGTCTTTTTTATGGTGCGGGCAGTGTTATAGGATTTACGCTTAACCCCCCCAGTAAAATCAATGGTTTGCGAGTAGTCAACAAGCAGTATTACATAAGAAACGCCACCTTTTCAGATGGCGTTTTCGTCGATAATTGACGAATGACTGTCATAGGTCAATTGCGTTATTCAAGCTCTTGCTCCAAAGCATCAAATTCGGGTGTGCCGAAAAACTTGCCGAGTGTGATTTCGAGCCCATCGCATATTTTCTTTATGGTAGCAACTTCCGGGCTTTTGCTTTTCTCGCCGATAATGCTGTAAATGGTGGATTTATCTACACCGCACAAAATGGCGAGGGCATATGTTGTAATTCCTTTTTCCCCACATAATTCAATAATGCGATTTGCAATTGCCTCTTTTAGAGTCATCACTGTACCCCCTCTATCGTGGGATATATCCTACTTGTATTATGACTGATACACAAAATTATGGAGGGGGACTTGTCCTTCTAATCAGAATATGATATAGTACGTTATATCCCACCAAAGAGCGGAGGAGAAGAACATGGAAAAACCAAAAGCGATACGAACGGTTGATGAGTTGGGTCGGATTGTCATTCCGGCGCAGGTGCGCGCAATGATGGATTGGAACACAAATTGCGCGCTTGAAGTTTGGGTGAATGAAACCGCCGGAGAGGTGATTCTCAAGGCGCATACCCATTTTTGCACCTATTGCGGTGAAACAGAAAATTTGAAAGAGTTCAACAAGCGTTATATCTGTCCCGCTTGCCAAAGCGCCATTTCAAAATTGTAAAAACAACTTCACTCCGAACTGCGTAAGACGGCCTGACACGAAAATAGGGCATATACAAAGCGCATCCGTCGAGGGCACCCATCGTTTCCAACCCCGCCGGAGGCCGGAAGGGGCATGCGGGGGAACTGGTTCCACCCGCGAGGCGCTTTGCGCCTTTCATATGAAAGGCGCTTACATGTTCCGCGAACATGTAAGCGCCTTTGTCTCGCTGCTTCAATCAAGCTAAAATACAAAGGGCACCCATCGAGGGTGCTTTTTGTATCGTGATGGGACTTGATTTCGGTCATCGGCGCGCCTTACTGGCCCTCCGGGCTGGCGTAAGGCGGCCTGTTTAAACATATGTCCCACTTAGAAGTATCTTTGAGTGGAGCATTCATATTAAGTGTGGTGCTAAGACTCGGATTCATGAGGGATTAGTAGGCATCCTTTTGTAATACCTTTTAGCCCTATAATATACGATATTAACCGTATTGAAAAGTGCTCCAAGAGAGCAACTGTGTTTTTTATTTGCCGTTCCGTTACTTGCTTATTTGGATTGTTATGAGTCAATTTATCTCGAACTTGTTTGGCATCAGCAAAAAAAGGCGTAAAGGTTTCTCCTAGTTCTGGGAATTGCCTGTTTACGGTAGTAAGATAGTCAACCAAATTTGGCTCTCTAGAGCTTTGTCCGTTTTGCTGCGCTCTTTCTGTTGCTATTGTTTTTGCCAGATTGTAAAGTTCGCTGTGATGCTCACACAGAGCTTCAATCGCCTGCCCGTTCCACAGTATGGAATCCTCTCTATCGACTCTAGTATTATAAATTTGCTTTTGCCAAATAGAAATTCCAGTCTTAAATTCGTCGTAATGCTTACACCATCCGATGAGTCCGTTCACAATTTCCTCATAGCTGCCACTAAACTGGAAGTTGGTGCTTAAAGGAGAAACAACTCCGATAAAATCAAAATCGGAGAATAATATTTTATCT
>DATMZG010000073.1:0-10312 GCA_035560415.1 Candidatus Acidiferrum sp.
AGCGCGAATTCACTTCGCGCGGGAAGGGCACCGCTCACTTGGCGGAAAACCCACAGGTTTTTCGACAATACGAAAACCGCCGGACATATGTCCGGCGGTTTTCATATTGTCATAGATTATTTCGTGACAAATGCCATGACGGCCTCGATGATCTGCGCGCGCTGCTCGGTCTGGCTGATGGCGGGCTCACCGTCCCCCTCCTGCTGACCGTAGCTGCCAAATCCCGAGTGGTTGCCGCCCTCAATATCGACCGCCGTCGTATCGGCCGGCAGGTAGCCCGCGTATTTCGTCTTGCGGGCGGCGTCGAGCACAAGGTCGTTTGTGGCGTTGATTGAAAGCACCCGCACGCCGAGCTGCGAGATGTTTTGCGAGGAGTAGGAGGCCAGCAGGATGAGCCCCTTGACCTTTGCGGGGTATTCTGAGACGTACTGGGCCGCGGCCACGCCGCCGACCGAGTGTCCGCCGACATACCAGTTGTCGGTCTTGTCCCCATAGGTGTTCAGGTAGGCCTCAGCCGCCTGCGGGCTGAAAATGGCCATATTGAGAGTCATTTTCGGAATGACGACAAGGCAGCCCTGCTGCGAGAGCTCTTTGGCCAAAAGGGCATAGGCCTTGTGCTGGGTCTGGCCGCCCGGATACAGGATGACGCCGGCCGTGATTTCGCTCTCCGGCATGAAGACGAGTCCGCCATCCACAACCTCGGCCGTGGCGGCGGCGGCGAGCGCCGCCTCGTCGGCATGATAATTTGTGCGCATGCCAAGCCATGCGAGCTCGGCCAAGGTCAGCACGAGGAAAAAGATGAGCAGCCGCTTGCGAAAGCGCTTGCGCTTTTCCTGCTGTTCTTCCGTGAGCTCCTCCCACGGCGGAAGGTCTTCTTTCATGACAACAGTGCCGTCTTTCATGCGCACGCCGACCAGTTTGCGCTTGCCGGCCTCTTCCCGCTTTTTGGCGACGGCGTAGGGGTCCTCGAAGTTGGGGGTGAAGTTGTCGTCCTCCCACTCGGAGTCGTCCGCCTCGTCGGCGTCCTCTTCGACCTCTTCCCAGTCGGCGTCTATGATTTCGCCATCCTCTTCGCCGTACGTTTCGCCGTCCTCGTCAAAATCGTCCTCTATCTCTTCGGGGAGCTCCTCCTTGTTTTTGCGCTTGTCCTCTTCCAAGTTGTCTCACCTCGGTTTTTATGATAAAATAATTATAAATGAATATGGAGGTAAAATCAAGTGTACGAACTTGTGCGGCTCACGGACAGGAGCTTTTATATCGACAACCCCTCCAAGGTAGGGGTCTGGCTCGACGGCGAGACCTGCTATCTCATTGACAGCGGCAACGACAAGGACGCCGCTCGCAAAATTGCGCAGGTTGTGGAGCGCGAGGGCTGGGTCTGCGGCGGCATCATTTTGACCCACTCCAACGCTGACCACATGGGGGGCGCCGCGGCCCTCTCGGCGCGGCTGCATGCGCCGGTCTACGCGACCGGAACGGAGGCGGCCGTGGCTTTGCATCCCATTTTGGAGCCGTCGCTGCTCTACGGCGGGCGGCCATTTGCACAGCTTCGAAATAAATTCCTCATGGCTAAGCCTTTGGACAAGGTCTTGGGGGAGCCCCTTCCGGCGGGACTACAGTATATCCCGCTGCCGGGGCACTACCTTGAGATGGCCGGCGTCATGACCCCCGACCGCGTCTTCTTTGCGGCCGACTGCCTGTTTGGGGAGAACATCATTGACAAGTACCACCTCTCCTACGTCCTCGACCCCGGCCTTTTCATCGAGACGCTGAAGATGCTGCCCACGCTTGAGGCCGACTGGTTTGTGCCATCCCACGCGCCGGCTGCGAGAGACATTGCGCCCTTAGCTGAAAAGAACATCAAAAAGGTCGAGGAGATCATTTCGGTCATCCTCGGCCTGTGTGAGAAGCCGCAGGGGTTTGACGACCTGCTCGAAGCCGTTTTCACCCACTTCGGGCTTACAATGGACTTTGACCAGTATGTGCTGGTCGGCAGCACCTTGCGCAACTACCTCTCCTGGCTCTCGGACGAGGGCCGGCTTGTCCCCCGCTTTGAAGGGGCAAGGCTGTTTTGGGGGCTGCCGGAATAAAACAGGGAGGGTATTGGATACCCCCTATGATGAAAATACCCCCCGCAGGGAATTAAATTTGCTTTTTCCGGCGACATGCGCGGCGGAAAAACACCTCGACTTTAGCGCCGGCGCGGCGCTATCCGGGGGGCTCATGGGGGGTATTGGATACCCCCCATGATTAAATTGGTTACCCCCCGTGATATTTTTTATATTTTGACCACCTTCAGGGTGTCGGTCGTCCCCGTGACGCCGAGCGGCACACCTGAGGTGATGACGATGATGTCGCCGCTGCGGGCAAGCCCCGTGGCGACGGCTTTTTCTACGGCGTCAGCGAAGAGCGCATCGGCGCTGTCGGGCTGGGGGCTCATGACCGGCAGCACGCCCCAGGACATGGCGAGCCGGTGGAATGTGCTCTCGAGCGGCGTGCAGCAGATGATGGGCACCGCCGGCCGGTAGGAGGAGACCGTGCGGGCCGTGCGCCCCGACATGGAGCAGGCCACGATGGCGGCCGCTTTGAGGTCATGGGCCGTCGTGCAGGTGGCGTGGGAGATGGCGGTCGTGATGCCGGCATCGACAAACCGCTTTGACTCCATGCGGCGGACATAGTTGATGTCGTCCTCGGCCTGCTCAATGATGCCGGCCATGGCCTTGACCGTTTCGACCGGGTATTTGCCGACCGAGCTCTCGCCCGACAGCATGACGGCCGAAGTGCCGTCGTAGACGGCGTTGGCGACGTCGCTGACCTCGGCCCTTGTGGGCCGGGGGCTCTTGATCATGGACTCCAGCATCTGGGTGGCCGTGATGGTGCGCCGGCCGGCAGCTAAGCACTTTTTAATGATGGACTTTTGAATGCGGGGCAGCATGGCGTAGTCGATTTCGACCCCCATGTCGCCGCGGGCCACCATGATGCCGTCGGCCTCGGCGATGATCTCATCGATGTTTTCGACGCCCTGGGCGTTTTCGATTTTGGCGATGATCTGGACTTCGGCGCCGCCCGCCGCCTCCAGCACCCGGCGCACCTCGGCCACGTCGGCCGCGCACCGGACAAAGGAGGCCGCCACAAATTCGGCCCCGTTTTGGGCCGCAAAGGTGAGGTCGGCCTCGTCGGCCGGCGACATGTAGGGCATGGAGAGCCGCACGCCCGGGATGTTGACCGACTTGCGGGAGGACAGCACACCGCCGTTTTCGACCCGGCAGCTGATTTCTTCCCCGTCAATGGCCGTCACGGTCATGGCAATCTGCCCGTCGTCAATGAGAATGCGCGCCCCTGCCGCAAGGTCCGCCGGAAGGCCGGCGTAGTTGACGTGGGCCCGCCTGTCGTCACAGGGGACCTCGGCCGTCGTCAGGATATACGCCTGCCCCTCAGTGAGGGCGGCGGGCTCTTCGAAGACGCCGAGGCGCACCTCCGGCCCCTTGGTGTCGATCATGAGGGCGATGGGCTTTCCGGTCTCGCGGCGCAGCTGCTTAACCGCCTCAATGCGGGCGGTGTGCTCCTCGTGGGTGCCGTGGCTCATGTTAAATCGCGCCACGTTCATGCCGGCCGCAAGCATGGCCTGCAGTTTGCCGTCGGTAGAGGGCCCCAAGGTGCAGACAATTTTAGTTTTTCTCAAGTTTCATGGCCTCCTCAATTTTACACATGGCCCCTTCGGCCGTGGCGAGTCCAAGTTCCCCCTTTTTGGGGCGGCAGGTCAGGTAGGGCTTGCTGCCGGCCGAATACAAAATGCGCCCGCGGTTTTCGCTGGCAAGCTTCGCCACGGCCGCCATCGGGATTGCGGCGGCGTCGATGACGACGTTGCCGGCCCGCTCGGTGATATCGGAAATGCCAAGTGCCCCCGCCCGGTTTCGTAAGAGCGAGGTTCGGCAGAGATTTTGAAGCGGGATGGGAATGTCGCCAAAGCGGTCAATGAGCTCGTCATAGAGGTCCGAGAGGTCCTCATCGGTCTCAATGGCGGCGATTTTCTTATAGATGTCTATTCTGATTTCGGAGGAGTCGATATATTCGGGCGGAATGTTGGCGTCGATGACGAAGTCCACGGTGCAGGAGACCCGGTTTGAGGGGGTGCCCCGCTCCTCCAGCACCGCCTCTTCGAGCAGCTTGAGGTAGAGGTCGTACCCGACGGCCTCCATGTGCCCGTGCTGCTCGGCCCCCAGCACGCTGCCGGCGCCTCTGATTTCGAGGTCCCGCATGGCGATTTTGAAGCCGGAGCCAAACTCGGTGAACTCCCGGATGGTCGAAAGCCGTTTGGTGGCGTCCTCAGTCAGCACTTTGTCCCTGCGGTAGGTGAGATAGGCGTAAGCTCTGCGGCTCGACCGGCCGATGCGCCCCCGGATTTGGTAGAGCTGCGACAGCCCCAGCCGGTCGGCGTCCTCGACGATGAGGGTGTTGGCGTTTGGCACGTCGACCCCGGTCTCAATGATGGTGGTACAGACCAGCACGTCGACCCCGCCCTCCACCATCTGCTGCCAGACGTCCGAGAGCTCATCCTCCGCCATTTTGCCGTGGGCGACGACGATGTTGGCGTCGGGCAGCCGCTCCTGCAGCTTTGCCGCCACCCGGTGGATGCTGTCGACCCGGTTGTAGAGGTAGAACACCTGTCCCCCGCGGCGCAGCTCTTTTTTGATGGCGTCGACCGCAATGCCGAAGTCGTACTCCAGCACATAGGTCTGGACCGGCCGGCGGTCCATCGGCGGCTCCTCAATCGTGGACATGTCTCTTATGCCGGACAGCGCCATGCCGAGGGTGCGCGGAATGGGGGTCGCCGTCAGGGTCAGCACGTCGACCGTGTTTGAAATCTGCTTGAGCTTCTCCTTGTGGGCGACGCCGAAGCGCTGCTCCTCGTCAATGATGACAAGCCCTAAATTTTTAAACGCGACGTCTTTTTGCAACAGCCGGTGAGTGCCGATGACCATGTCGAGTTCACCGGTGCGAAGCCGCTTTAAGACGTCCTTTTGCTGTCTTGCGGTGCGAAAGCGCGACAGCGTGTCAATGCGCATGGGGAAAGTCGAAAACCGCGAGAGGATGGTCGTGTAGTGCTGCCACGAGAGGATGGTGGTCGGCACGAGGAAGGCCACCTGCTTGCCGGCGTCAATGGCTTTGAATGCTGCCCTAACCGCGACTTCGGTCTTGCCAAAGCCCACGTCGCCGCAAAGGAGCCGGTCCATCGGGGCCGGTTTTTCCATGTCCTCCTTGATTTCCCGCACGCACCGAAGCTGGTCCTCGGTCTCGACATAGGGGAACGACGCCTCAAAGGAGGCCTGCCACTCGCTGTCGGGAGGATAGGCAAAGCCCCCGAGCCGCTGGCGGGCGGCGTAGAGCTCAGTGAGCTGCCGCGCCATGTCGCGGGCCGCGGCCGACACCCGCTGCCGGGTCTTGGCCCACTCGACGCCGCCGAGTTTTGCGAGGCGCACCTTGCCCGGCGCGTCCTCCCCGCCGATGTATTTCGACACGAGGTCGAGCTGATTGGCCGGGACGTAGAGCACGTCGGTTCCGGCGTAGTTGATTTTAATGTAGTCCTTGACGACGCCCTCGACTTTGAGCTGCGAAATGCCCATATACCGGCCGATGCCGTGGTTTTGGTGCACGACGTAGTCGCCCGTGCGCAAATCCGAGTAAGTGCGCACTTTTTCGCCGGCGGTCTTTTTTTTCGGTCTCACCGTCCGCTTTTTGGCGATGCCGGCGTCGGTCAGGATGGTCAGCCCGTCCTCGGGGTAGCTGACGCCGCTTGCGAGCGCCCCGACCACGAGCTCGGCACTGCCGTCCTGCACCAGCCCCGAGAGGGCCGACTTGCGGGTCTCGTCGGCGACGTAGATATAGACTTTTCCGTCGGCGTCGGCGAGTTCGTCGGCCAGAAGCTCCGGCGTCTCCCCAAAGCCCGCCGTGTGCCGCTCGTGCGAGGCGACAAGGGACTTTGGCGCCAGTTCATAAAAGGAGTGTGGCAGCACGTCCATGTGGACGACGGGATGCCGGCCTGCGGCGCTCCAGAACTCTCCGGGCGACAGCGCGTGGTCGCAGAGTTCCGGCACGGTCTCCCCCTCCTCGAGGGCGGCCGTAAAGTCGGTTGCGGCCATCTCCGCGGCGCTGCGCAGCCGCTCGGTGCAGGCCCGCTCCTCCGACACGAGAACGGGAAAGCCCTCGGCGTAGTCGAGCAGCGTGCACCGCTCCCCCCATAAGAGGGGCTGGAGCAGGTCACGGGGGCCGACGGCTTCAAACCGCTCGAGCTCGGCCCGAATGGCGGCCCCCGCTTTGCGGCGGGCGTATTTTTTCACGAGCTCGTCGAGCTTTTCCTTCACCTGCTGGTCGGTGATTAAATGGGTGGCCGGCGGCAGGTCGAGCGTCTCCACCGCGTCGATGCGCCGCTGACTCATGGCGTCGAAAGCGTGCATGGTGTCGATCTCGTCGCCGAAAAACTCGATGCGCACCGGCTGCTCACACCCCGGCACGAAGACGTCGACAATGCCGCCCCGCCTTGAAAACTGCCCCGCCCCCTCGACGATGGGGCACCGGGCATAGCCCGCCGCCGCAAGTTTCAGGCAGAGGGTGTCGAGCGAGATAGTCTGTCCGCGGGACAGGCGCATGGAGCTTTGCATCAGAAGCTCTTTCGGGATGACAAGCTGTGCGGCGGCCGCCGGCGTTGCGACGACGATGGGCCGCTCCCCTTCCGCCACCGCCCGCAGCACGGCGAGGCGGCGGTGCATGAATTCCCGCGAGGCCCCCTCCACGCCGTGCAGCAGCACGTCGCAGTAGGGGTACTGGAGGACATTTGCGCCAAGCCCGGTCATATTTGCGGCGAGCTGCCGGCAGGCCGTCTCGTCCGGCGCGAGCAGGAGGGCCCCGCTTTCGCCTGCGGCGCAGGCCAAAAGGGCCTTCCCGCATTCGGAAAGGCCCGTAACGCCGACCGGCGTCTCCCCTTCGGACATGAGCCGCAGGGCGGAGCGGTAGGCGGATACACGTTGTGATAACTCTCTGCTCAATGCGTCACCCGTCATCAGGAATTGATGCGGCTTTGGGCCAGCCTGACGTCGCCCTTCAAAATGAGCTCAACCCCTTCGGCGACTCTCGAAAAGCGGTCGAACAAAACCTTTTGGTCGGCGGCGGTAAACGCCTGCAGCACAAAGTCGGCAAGCTCCATTTCGGGGTGGGGCTTTGGCCCGATGCCGATTTTCACGCGGGGGAACTCCTCGCTTCCGAGGTGGGCGATGATCGACTTGATGCCGTTGTGCCCGCCGGACGACCCCTTTTCGCGGACGCGAAGGGTGCCGAGCGGCAGGTCGGCGTCGTCAAAAATGACGATAACGCGCTCAGGCGGCAGCTTATAGAAGCGGGCCGCCTCCCCCACCGCCTCGCCCGAGAGGTTCATAAAGGTCTGCGGCATCATGAGCAGCACCGGAACCCCCGCGATGACGGCGTTGCCCGTCAAGGCGTGGAACTTGAGCTTGCGGATGTCGGCCTTTGCGGTCTGGGCGAGGTAGTCGACCGCCATGAAGCCCACATTGTGCCGTGTCAGCCGGTATTCCCGCCCCGGGTTCCCAAGTCCCACGATGAGATATTTGGGCTTTTGTCGAAAGCTTAACATATTCCTCAACTGAAGAGCGTCGAAACGGGCAGCTCCTCGTAAATGCGCTCAATCGCCTCGGCGAAGACCGACGCGACCGACAGCACCTTGACTTTCTCAATTCGCTTTTCTTCGGGAATGGCGATGGTGTCCATGACCACAAATTCGCTGATGGGGCTGTCGGTCAGCAGCTTGATGGCGGGGCCCGACAGTACGCCGTGGGTGGCGGCCGCGCAGACTTCGGCGGCGCCGCCCTTTTCAATTAAGGCGGTCGCGGCCTGGCACATGGTGCCGGCCGTGTCGACCATGTCGTCCAGGATGATGCAGCGCTTGCCCTTGACGTCGCCGATGATGTTCATGACCTCCGAGACGTTGGGCTTGGGGCGTCGCTTGTCCACGATGGCAATCGGAATTTCCCCCATTTTCTGGGAGAATTTCCGGGCGCGGGCCACTGAGCCCACGTCGGGCGAGACGATGACATAGTCCTCTTTTTTGCCCCGCTTGAGCCGGCGCCGGAAGTAGGTGGCCAGCGTGTTGGCCCCCAGCAGATGGTCGACCGGAATGTCGAAAAAGCCCTGAATCTGCGACGCGTGGAGGTCCATGGTCAAAATGCGGTCGGCCCCCGCCGTCGTGAGCAGGTTGGCGACGAGCTTTGCCGAAATCGGGTCGCGGGCCTTGGCCTTGCGGTCCTGCCGCGCGTAGCCGAAATAGGGGATGACCGCCGTGATGCGCCCCGCCGACGCCCGCTTGAAGGCGTCAATCATGATGAGCAGTTCCATGAGATGGTCGTTGACAGGCTCCGACGTCGACTGTACGATGAACAGGTCGCTGCCCCGCACCGACTCGTTGATGGAGATGCTGCACTCCCCGTCCGAAAACGAGCTGACTTCAGCCGCTCCGAGTCTTGCGCCAAGCGCCGTCGCAATCTCCTCCGCGAGAACCCGGTTCGAGTTGCCCGAGAAAATTTTGAAGGCGTGGCGCGCATGTGAAGGAACCATCTTACTCACTCCTTTCCCATTTGGGTTTCCAGTTCTCTTTTGTGGTCTGCCGCGCGCGCGCGATGGCAAGGGCGCTGTCCGGCACGTCGTCGGTGACGGTGGAGCCGGCCGCGATATACGTTTTATTCCCGACGGTCACAGGCGCAACCAAATTGACGTTGCATCCGACAAAGGCGTCGTCCAAAACCGTCGTGCGGTATTTGTGCTTGCCGTCGTAATTGACGGTCACAACGCCGCAGCCGAGGTTGCACCGAGCGCCGATGTCGCTGTCGCCTATGTAAGTGAGGTGGGCGGAACTGGTCTTCTCCCCGATGGTGGAGTTCTTGATTTCGACAAAGTTGCCGATTTTGACGCCGTCCGCGAGCTTGCAGTTTGGCCGCACATGGGAGTAGGGCCCCAGCCGCACTTTTTTCCCGAGTTCGCTCTGGTAAATCTGGCTCGCGTTGATGCGGCTTCCGGCGCCGACGCTGCTGTCGACGATGAGGCAGTCGGGCCCGATTTCAGCGCCCTCCCCAATGAAGGTGTGGCCTAAGAGCCTGACCCCCTTGTGGAGAATTGCGCCCGGATCAATGACGACGTCCGGCCCGATGGCCACCCCCGCGTCGTCGGTGACCATGACCCCCTCCGACATCCAGTGGTCGAGGGTTGCGGCGCCCGCCACTTTTTGCAGGCGCAGGAGCTGCTGCTGGGTGTTGGCCCCCAAAATCTCCTCGGGGCACTGTGAGGTGTAGACGCCGGCCCGAAGCCCCGCGTTTAGCATGACCTCAATGACGTCGGTCAGATAGTATTCGCCTCGTGCGTTGTTGTTTGTGATTTGGGGCAGCGTCGCGAGCAGCGCGTCCACGTCAAACCAGTAGGCCGACGAGTTGATTTCATGGATTCTGCGCTCGGCCTCGCCGGCGTCCTTGTCCTCCACGATTTTTAAGAGGCCGCCGTGCAGGTCGCAGATGATTCGCCCGTATCCTGTGGGGTCGTCCACGACCGCCGAAATGACGGTGGCGGCGCACCCTTCCGAAATGTGCTGTGTATAGGCCCCCGAAATGGTTTCGGCCGAAATGAGTGGGCAATCTCCCGCCAGGACAAGGCAGGAGCCGCCGGCATGTTTCCGAAGAAACTCCGCCGCCTGCATGACGGCGTGTCCCGTCCCCAGCCGCTCCTCCTGCGTGACGCAGCAGGCCCGCTCTCCGACAAGCGCGCGCACGTCGTCGGCGCACTTTCCGATGATGAGGCAGGAGTCTGTGACGCCGGCCTGCACAGCGGCGGTAAGTACCCACTCCACCATCGGCTTACCCAGCACGGGCAGCATGACTTTGGAGCCGGCAATGCGCATTCGCGTGCCGTCCCCGGCCGCCAGGACGACCGCACAGTCGTTTTGATGCATTTGATGCATATGATAAACTCCTTCAATCCACGCGCGAAACGCCTTTTTTGCATCGAAAACCCCTGTAGGCGTCCGCGCTCGTGATAGTCGTGAGACCAGTTATATATTATCTTATACCCCCGCCTATTTTTCAAGTGCATTCAAGTAAAATTTTATGATATTTAATATATTAGCCAAAACACTGAATTTGCGCCAACTATTAATTATTTATTTCGACGCTATGATATTTGAACACACCGTAAATTTTGAAATTTTTTGTGCTTTCTCTCTTAACCGTCTTGATTTTCCCTTGCAGTATCACTATAATAT
>DATMZG010000074.1:0-40962 GCA_035560415.1 Candidatus Acidiferrum sp.
GTCTTTATGGCATCCAAAAAACTCTGCATTGAACTCGGCGACAAGCTGATTAAAGTCTGCGAAACGGGCGGGAAAAACGTGGGCATCCCGCACGTCTCCCGATGCTTTGTCATGCCCATGCCCGAGGGAATGATCACCGACGGACAAATTCAAGACCCCGCGCTGCTCGCGACGACCCTCAAAGCGGCTTTGGCCGACCACGGCATGGCCCACGCGAAAAAAGCGGTGTTTGCCCTGCAGTCGGGCAAAATCGCGGCCCGCGAGGTCAAGCTGCCCCCCGTGCGCGACAACAAATTGCAGCAGATGGTGGAGGCCAACGCCCCCGAGTACTTCCCGGTGGACATGGCGAAATACCACATCACTTACACGCTGCTCGAGCGCATTGACAAAGGCGAAAACGCCGGCTGCCGCGTGCTGGTGCTGGCGGCCCCCAAAACCATTCTGGAAGGGTACTTCCGGCTTGCCTCAGCCGCCGGCCTTACGATTGAGGCCATCGACTACGCCGGAAACAGCCGCGCCCACGTGCTGTCAAAACTCCCGCACGGCAAGGGCGAAGCCGTCGTCATGTATGTCGACGTCGGGTGCACGACTTCGGAAGTGACCGTCATCTCGGGCGGCAGGCAGATGTTCCAGCGCACGCTTGCGGCGGGCGGCGACGAGCTCGTCTTGGCGCAGCTTTCGGCCCTTGAGCGCCCCGAGGCGGATTACCTCGCCGCCATCGGCGAAATGAGCGCCGGAGAGGCCCGGATTTCCCCGGAGACCGCCATTGACACCCTCTCCCGGTTTGTCGGCAACATCGTGCGCATCTCGGACTACTACAACTCCAACAACTGGGAGAGCGTAATTGATAAGCTCGTGCTCTACGGCGACTGCGCCTCGCTTGCACTGCTTCGGGACTGTGTCGAGGACTCGGTGACCATCCCGGTCGAGGTCATGTCGGAGCTGCCCGGCGTCACAAGCCCGTCAAAAACCCCCATCCCGTTTTCGGGGTTTGCGGCCTGCGCCGGCTGCACGATGGGCCCGGTGGACTTCATCCCCCGCGAATTCATCAAAAGCAGAAAGAAAAAAGCCAACCCGGAGGCTATTTACATACGGCTCGGCATCATTGTCTGCACCGGCCTCATTCTCATCGGCGCATCCCTTTCGGCCGTTGCGGTTTTCGAGTACATGCTGGCAGTGGGCGAAAGAAAAGACATGCAAGAGGAAATTGAGAGCCTCGCCGCGGCCGAGCGGCAATATGCCGCCTATCTCGACTACACGGCGGCCAGAGACGGCTTTCAGGCCGTCTACAGTGAAAGAGAAAAGCCCTGCGCCAACCTCGTGGAGTTCATCGGCGAGCTCGAGCGCAAAATGCCCGCCGACATCGCCGTGATGTCGGTTGTCTGCACCAACGAGTCGGTCAGCATGAACGTCACGGTCTCGAGCAAAGAGAGCGCCGCGGCCGTGCTGGTCAAGCTGCGGACATTCGAGAGCCTCGCATTGATTGACTTGAGCGGCATTTCGGAGACGACGAGCGACAACGGCATTCCGCAAGTGGCCTTCTCGCTGGTCTGCACTTACGGGCCCAACCCGTGGCTGGCCTCGGCCGACGAGGCGACCTTGGCCGCAATGCGGTACGACGCCCTGGCGGAACTTGAGGCGGAGCAGGCCGAGCAGGCCGAAAACGAAGCGCCTGAGGGCGAAACGGAAACGGAGGGTGAAGCGCAGTGACAGCCATGTCTACGATTTCCAAGCGCGACAGAATGCTGCTGATGATTCTGGCCGGCATTGTCGTCTTCATCGGGCTCTACCTCGGCGTGTACAACCGCTTTGTCTCAATGCGGGATACGGTTTTGGCCGAAATTGACGAGATGACCCCCCGCCTTGAGACCTTGCGGGAATACGCCGCAAACCAGGCAAAATATCAGGCCGAAATTGAGGCGGCCAAAACGGTCATCGACACCCTTCGCGCCGAATTCCCGCGGGAAGTGCGGCCGGAAGACCTCATCATGCTCTCCACCCAGCTTGAGGACGACGTCGGCATGACCATCGGCACCGTCTCCTTCGCAAAGCCGGTGGCGGTGCTCGAGTTCAACAACGTCGTTGAGAAAGAGGCCGGCAGCTATCAGACGGCGCCGGTCACGGCCTGGAACAAGGCCATGTCGCTGAGCTGCACGCTGACTTACCCGCAGCTCAAGGAGACCGTGCGGTATCTCTATTCACTGCCGCTTGCGACGACGCTCGAGGCCGTATCGGTCAGCTACGACAGCTCGACCGGCGAGCTGTTCGGCTCCATGTCGGTCAACAAATACTACATGACCGGCATTGACGACGCCTATCAGGAGACCCAGATTCCGCCGGTGTCGCAGGGGACGCCAAATATATTTGGCTCTATTACAACCGAATAGGGCGGCAAAATGGTCCGGAAAATTTGAGAGGGGAGGGGCAGACATGAAACGGGACAACAGAGGCTTTTCGCTGGTTGAAGTCATGGCCGGCATTATGATTCTCGGTATCATCATGTCGCCGCTTCTCCACAGCTTCGTGACGGCGGCGCGGACCGCGGCCAAGAGCCGCCGGATGCACAACGCGACGCTTGCGGCCCGCAGCCTCATTGAGACCGTGGACGCCTACGGAATTGACCAGATTGTGCAGGACATCTATGTCACGGGCAGCAGCTCGCTCTCGGGCCTGGCCGCGGACGCCGGACTCTACACCGAGTCGGGCGGCGCCTACCACCGGCTCGACCCCGACGACATCGGCGAGCTCGGCGTGCGGGAGCCGGAGTATGTGCTTGGGGTCAAAAACATGCGGCTGTCGGATACGGGGCAGACCTGCGATGCCGTCGTCAGGCTCGACGCCTCGGATTTTGCGCAAAACACCTATCCCGTCGCAAACTACACGACGATGGACAGCGTGTATTTACAGCCCAAAGAGGCGGACGACAACCCCGACTACGACAAGGCCGCGCGCTTTGCCGACGAGGCCATGCTGCTGTGGACCGAGAACCCGTCGCTGCCAATCCGGGATACCGAGTACTTCTTCTACCACAAGAGCCGGAGCATCACGATTAACATCGAAAAAGTGCCGGACTACGCGGGGGCCCACTCGGGATACGTCATCGCCTCTGCCGAAATCAGCTATACGGCCGATTACGAGGGCTACCCGCTTTCGGAGGACCCATACGAGGTCCCGTACTATAACGAATTTACCAGAACGCCCTACGACGAGGACGCCGGGGACCTCGGCATTGAGTCCCTGTACTTCTTCTACTACCCGAACTACGGGTCCGGCGCCGACACCATCACGATTCTCAACGAAGGAAACCTGCCGATTGACATCTTCCTCGTCAAACAGATTCAGCCGAATTATTTCGGTTCCCCCACCATTGAGGGAGACATCAGCAGTTGGGAGCTCAGCCATTCGGTGTCGGTCATCCTAAAAGAGTCGGCCGACGGCAGCCACAAACCGGTGGCCGATATGCACACGAATTTATTGACCAACATCATCACGCAGGACGATATGTCACCGACTGTGTGCGCCTACAAAGTGATTAAGGGCGGATGGTATTCAGAACCTACGATTCCCGGCACCCTCATTGACATGACGCCCCGAAACCGGCTCTACGCCGTATCGGTCGAGCTCTTTGAGCCGGGGGGCGGCGCGTCCTTTGAGCCGGGCGAATCCATCCTCGACATGGACGCCACCAGCATCGAGTAAACTTCGGGGACGGATTCCCGGACAGTATGGGCGGACGAGACGACGAGTGGCCCAAACAAACGAAAAAACAAAGCGCGTCAGGTGATACATCAGCGAAATAAGCAGGCCAAAAAAGGAGGGGACGACATGATCAAGAAACTTAAAGCCGACAGCCGCGGGCAGACCATCGTCATTGTGCTTGTCACCATGCTGTTCCTCTCCATTCTCGGCGCTTCAGTGCTGTTTTCAAGCTACACCGGCTTCATGATGAAAGTGACGGGGAGGCGGGGCGCCCAGAACTTCTACGACGCCGAAGCCGCCGTAAACGAAATTCGGGTCGGCGTGCAGCAGGTGGCGTCGGACGCCATCTCGTCGGCCTACACCGCGATTTTAGTCGACTACGACAAGGCCGTCAACACGCCGGACGACACTGAGGACATCTTCCGCACCTACTTCAGAGATGCGCTGCTCGAGTGGAAAGACGCCGATGACGACGAGCTTTTGCACTACTCGGTCATGGGCGGATACAGCTATGACCCGGACGTGTTGAAAAAGTTCTTGCTGCACCCCGAAGGGGCGGAAATTTTGGGGACGGGCGAAGTGACGGTGGGGACTGAGGGCGTCACGATTCACGGACTGAAAGTGACCTATCGGGAGGACGGCTACGAGTCGACGGTCGGCACCGACATTTGCATCAACTACCCCGACTTCTCCTATACGCTGTCGGAGCTCATTTTGACCGCGGTGCCGGACTTCACGGTCATCGCCAAAGACCAGCTGCGGCAGGATTCGGGCGGCACCATCATCGTCGACGGCAACGCCTACGCCGGGAGCATCACCGTCGCGGGCAGCAACACCATGCAGATCGGCACCGCCCAAAACTTCATTTGCAGAGGCAAGCTGACGGCCGAAAACGGCGCCACCTTCAGGTCCAACTCGTACTCGTCCCTGTGGACGGGCCGCATTGAGCTTGTCGGCGGTGTGGGCAGCGCCATCATTTTAAGCGGCGACACCTATGTGGCCGACGACCTCGAACTTGCGGGCAACAACGCCAGGGCGGAACTCGCCGGACGGTATTTCGGCTTTGGAAACTCCCTCGTCGACCCCGCAAAGAGCAGCTCCATCATCGTCAGCGGGCACGACACCGAGCTGTCGCTGACAGGGCTCTCTAACCTCATGCTGACCGGCAGCAGCTTCATCACGGCCGGAACCGGCAACAACGTGCTCATGGGGGAATCGGTCTCGGTCAAGAGCGACCAGCTGGCCTACCTCATTCCGGCCAAGTGCATCGGCTCGGTCTCGACCAACCCCGCCATCTTCAACAACGACGCCATTCCGTCGGTCGCCACGCTGAAGGGGTATGTCAACACGGGTTATACGCTGTGGGCCGGCAGGACGCTCGGCTATTACATAGACGATGTGCAGCTCGCCATGTACCCGGTGGGCGGGCAGACGCTGGTCTACTTCTACATGGAATTCGGCTCCCGCGAAAAGGCCAACGAATACTTCAAGGACTACTTCTCGCGCAATCAGACCGAAATTGAGAAGTACATCGACGTCTACAGCGACGGCATTTCGTTTTTCCCCTCACAGCCCCGGACAATCGCGGGCGGGCTTGTCACCTATGAGCAGGACGACGGGGACGAAGTCGGCGACGCCGGACTTGTGGACGCCTCGGCCGTCGTGTCACCCAGCACGCCGGCGCGGCTGACCACCATGTTCACCAACCTCTGTTCGACTTTGTCGACCAACATGGCGGCCGACGACCCGGGAATTTCGGTCTACGACTACATCGTGGATGACGACGCCATGGCGAGAATCACCGGCGACACCTATTTCTATCAGGAGAACGACGACGACTTTGATGAGCCGGTCGCCCTCATTGTCGACCACGAATACACGGTCAATTCCACGACGCCGGGCAGTATTAAAGTCATTGTCGCGACGGGAAATATCACGCTTCGTAAAGACAACTTCACGGGGCTTTTGATTTCGGGCGGCAACATCTACCTTGAAAAATCGGCCGAAGCCGACCACATCGGCGTGTCGGCCGCTTTCCAGGGCATTGCCACAGTCGGCGGCACTGGGATGACGCTGCTCGACTTTTTGAAAATCAGCACCAGCGCAAATCAGAGCTTCGCGGGCGGGGCGGGCATCAACTGGAATCTGGAACGCCTCGTCACATACGACAACTGGACCAAGAGTTAGGGCGGGGGTGAGATGGATGCATCGCCGCAACAACAAGGGATTTACGCTGATTGAGGTGGCGGTGACCATCACCGTTCTCGCCATCTCACTTTCGGTTGTCATGGGCTCCATGTCCTCCATTTACAGCCGGAGAATGCAGACCTGCGCCGTCGACATCAACACCATGATTGCCAAGTGCCGCGTGAACACCGTGAGCCGTTCAAGCGAAGCGTGGCTGCGCATTGAGGAGAACGCGGACGGGATTACGGTCGTGTACGGTGAGGGCGACGAGGACGTCGAGGTTGTCCTGGCCGGCAAAAGCATGCTGCGGGGCAGCTTTGTCGATTCGCTCGGAGGTACCCACGAGCTCGACACCGAGGAGCTATACATCGCCTTTGAGCGGGGCACCGGCAAAATGAAGACCGTGGCAGCCGCCGCCGCCATTTCCGGGGAGGACACGACCATTCCGGGGTATGTGACCGAGATTATCATCTCCTGCGCGGGCGACAGCCGGACAATTACGCTGGTGCCCGAGACGGGCAAACACTTTCTGGCGTTGACGATGTCTGAGGCGGGCTATACCGGGGAAGACGATATTTGAGACAGGCGATATTTGGGACAGACGATGTCTGGGGCAGAGGGTATTTGGGATAACGGTACCGGTCAGATGAGTTCCGACACCGGGGGCATGAGAGACTTTGAGAGGGGGCAAACGGCCGTGGATGACCATAACAATCAGGGGTTTACGCTCATTGAGGCGCTGGTGACATTTATGCTGATTGCCGTCATCGGCACAAGCCTGCTCGGCATCACCCACACGGGCGCCTCCTCCTACCGCTCGGTGTCCAACGAGATGTCGGTGCAGTACGAGTCCCAAATTGTCATGAGCCAGATTGAGGAGTATGTGATCAGCTGCAACGCCGGCATCTATTGGACCGCCGCGAACCACACGCTGCGGGTGGCCGTCCGGGACGAAGCGGATGACGATGAGGCCCATTACACGGTCCATTTCTTCAAGTGGGAGCCCGATGCGCAGCAAATCAACTACGCAAGTCAGCCTGTCACCATCAACGAGGACTCGGGCATAGCCACTTGCGACGAGCCCTCTGCGTCCGACTGGGCGCTCATGGGCAGCCGGGTGACCGGGTTTTCGGCCGAGCAGGTCAGGTCATCCATGCGGCTGGAGCTCGGCGTCACCATGGGCAACAAGAGCTACACGACCAAAAGCGTCACAGCGATGAGAAACGAGGTAATCATCGGTGCGGACAGCGTGGGCACCGATTACGACGAATGGCTGCAGGCTGTCTGCGCACCTGAGGAGTGAGGGATAATGCGTCAAGGAAAGAGAATTAAAAGATTTCTGACGGCCGCAATGACCATTGCGCTTGCCGCCTCCTTTGTCGTGGCCACGCCCCTGCGCTCCGGCGCCGGGACGACGAGCTCGCTTCCCCACATTGAGCAAATCATCGCAGAGAAGAGCATCTACAACATGCTCGAAGTCGTCCCGGACGGCACTTCGGGCTCGCTTGGCTTTTATGCGGCGGGGTCTGAGCCGATTTTAGGTTGGACCGGCGAGCTGGCCCGGATTTCCGGGACCGCGGCGCGCACGAGCTACGTCAACACGCTGTTTTCCAATCTGGCTGCGGCCGGCATATCGGGGGACGGCACAGCCTATCCCATCAGCCCGGCGTATTATGTCTCAGGCAGCTACTACCTTGAGGAGAAGCCGTGGGTGCTGGGGAGCGGCACATCGGGCTGGTCAAAGCTGCCGCTTACCAATTTCGAGACCGCGCAGGTCACGGGCACATTTACTGAGGTCGCGGCAGGCAACGGCGATTTCAAGGCCGAGTACGCCTACACGCTCTCCGCCGGCGGCGGCAATGTGCAAAATACGGAGCATATGGTCTATATGTCGGCCAGACCCGAACCCGCAGTCGAAGACGATTATTACTACTACGCGGTGCCAAGCGCCGCGTGGGTTGACATTCCCGACATTGACGACGCCTCCGAATGGACCGGTCAGGGGGCTTACAAGCTGACGGGCGGCAGCTATGAGCTGGCCGGCATCATCGGCGCCTTTACACCCGAGAACGGGGTGAGCTATTCCCGGATTGACCTGCCGGCCGGAGACTGCTGGAGCCGTGTCGAATATTTGGGCTCAGTGGGCCACCTCACCGGCAGGGGCGCCTATACCGTGAACGCCGACGGGGTGTTTGTCTATCAGGGGCTTTTCGGGCAAATCGGCCTCAACACCAACTACGAGTATTTCTATGCCGACCCCGATGTGGTCGGAGCGCCCGCCGAAGAATGGACGGGGGACAGGAAGTATGCCGTCGCCCGCACAAGCCAGTACTTTGAGACGGCCCCCGGCGCCGGCTACTTCAGCCGCGTCGCCACCGGGTACACCTATGCCGAGACGGGCGGCGACGCGCTGCTCGAGAGCGGGACGACCGAGTACACCGTCCGGTATCGCGAGGTCTACTACAAGGGCGGATACACGAACAACAACCTGTTCCTCAAAGAGGTGTTCGGCCTTGAGGACGACGAGGAGCTGCGGGTCAGGGTGACGACGGTCACGGTCTCCAACCTGACTGTCGGCAGCATGAACACCGCCGACCTCGTTTTCCTCTCGCCCGGCTTTGACGCGGGCAGCGCCGGCACCGGCTACCTGCCGGCGCAGGGGTACGGGGCGGCGGCCGGCGACGTCACCGACGCCGTCGGGTTTGAGATTTGCAGGCTGGCGGCGGAAAACGTCCCGGTCATCGTCGACTACAGGGTCGCAAACAGCGGCACCGACTCGAATATGCGCAAAGCGGCGCGGTTTTGCGCGGGCGACAACCCGTCGCTTGGCACGGCCACAAATCTGGGCGAGCTCACGTTGGACGCGTGGAGTTCGACTGCCGTATACGGCGACACGGACCACACGCTTGTGGCGGAAAATGTCTACTGCTTCAACCCCGCGACCATGAACGCCGGCGTGACGGTGAAAAACATCGCGACATACTGGTTTGCCTCGGCTTTCTCCACTTCCACCGGGGAAAACGGCGGGTTTGGCGCAGTGCTCGACGAGATTCGCACCGAGAATTTCTACCGCGAGGTGGCGGGGCTCGACGAGGAGGATATGCTGGCCGAGAAAGTGTCGGTATCGACCGCGGTGCGGTATGTCATCAACTACGCCGGCCAGCGAAACATTGAGCAGCCGACCGCGGTGCGGGTGCTTGAGCTGCAGCCGGCCAACGTCTCCTCCGCGCTTTCGCCCGGGACGGTCTACTCGAGCTGGCTTGGCAGCCCGCCCGGGTTCACTCAGAGCGCCGTCACGGTCAAGACCTATGCCACCGGCCAGTTTGTCGGCATGATTGAGAACATCAACGAGAGCTACGACCTCATCTATATCGGCGGCAACACGAGCCGGCTCAACACGAGCAGCGGGACCACCGTCTACAACGATACGAGCATGAACGGGCTCATTTACTCCAATGTCGGCGACATCTACACCGCAAACATCCAGATGGCGGGCCTGCTCGACCGCGACTATATGACGGCTGCCGACGGCACCTACGGGCTCGACGGCACTTCCGACACGCCCGCCACCACGTTCCGGTTTTCCGGAAACGATATCACCGAGGCCAAAGTGGCCGACCTGGAGGCCTTTGCCGAGGCCGGCTATCCGATTGTCATCGACAACGCCCTGATTTCATCCGGGGCCATCAACCCGGCCAGGGTCGACGCGAGCTCTTACCTGTACGAGGCGCTGACGACAATCCTCCCGATGCCCAACGTCATGAGCGCCTCAGAGGCCGTCGCCTCGGCGTCCTCAGGGGTCGTCATGCGGTATCTCGAGGTCTCAAAGCCCGAAATTGAGCTGACCGGGCAGCCCACGGTCTACAGCGACACGAGCGCAAGCTCGAGCCTGACCATTGGCGGGGACGGGTACTACTATCTCCGGTATGAGTTTATGATTAAAAACGCCACTGAGCCGACGCCGCGCACCACGACCTACAACGTGAAACTCTATATCGACCTCAACGCCGACGGCCGGTATGACGAGGCCGAGCAGTTAAACGACATTGAGGTTTCGGACGAGTACGGCACGGCGGTGATACCGGTTGAGCGCTATGAGGACGAGACGCTCATACAGACCTATTCGCTTTTGGGAGACCGGACCTACCGCATCGTGCGGCAAATGCCGACAGCCTATGTCGGCATCATCCCCTGGAAGCTTGAGGTCGTCAAAAACGGCGCCCCCCACATCCACGCCTCCGAGGCGAATTACGCCCGCATCGCCGCCCTGTCCTCCCAGAAGCAGGTCGTCAAGGTGTTGCAGATTTCCGACTCCGACGCCGGCACTTCGCTCATCAACCTTGAGGACCAGATGAGAACCGGCAGCGGCAGCGTCACTTATTACGACAAGGGCGTGCGAAAGACCTCATCCAGCAAGGGCGTTTACGGCGCGCTGCTGGCAGGGCTGGACGACTTCACAGTCCGTGTCGTCACGGTCGAAGCC
The DNA here is from genome assembly GCA_035560415.1 of Candidatus Acidiferrum sp. Classification (GTDB taxonomy): domain Bacteria; phylum Bacillota; class Clostridia; order Oscillospirales; family Feifaniaceae; genus DATMXT01. The sequence goes on from DATMZG010000074.1 coordinate 10,370, forward strand.
GACGCCCTCGAGAACATGACGGGTCTGTCATATTATGGGGACGCCGGCACAAAGCTCCCCTACGCGCAGCCCGGCACCGTGACAAGCGACACGATTTATGAATATTTGAACAATTTCGATATGCTCATGATCGGATTTGCCGACATGTACGGCGAGATCGGCGACAGGACTGCACCCGCCGTCATCGATTTCATTGAGAGCAAGCGCAGCGTGCTGTTCACCCACGACACCACTTCGCTGAGCAACACTTCGTATGCGGACTATCCGCTGATTGAAAGCGACACGGCCTCTTCTACGCTGATTTCATATAGCGGCAGCCCCAGTTGGACAAAAGGCAGCGGCTCCTTGCTGACCATAGGCTCAAGCACCGCCTACAGTCCGTCGGTGACCTTCAATGGGGCCGCCAGCGGGTCGATTTCCACGACGACCGCAAATCTGACCAGCAATCGGACTTATCAGGTGTCGATTACAATTTCGAACTTCAACGAGACCACAGACCCGACATCGGTGACAATCTGCCGTAACGACGATTCCAACTCAACCACACTGCCCATCAACGGAAACGGTACTCTGTCGACTGCCAGTGTGACGACCGGCAGTTCGAACGGCAACCGAAAGATTGAAATCAGGTTTTCCGGCGCGGCGGTGGCGATGAGGGCAGTGATCACCATTTCCACCGGCGGCAGCCCATACACCCCATCGAGCACATTGACATGGTCAACCAGCGGGACGGCCAGCACCTCCAGTATTTCAAACAGAGGGCTGACGCTGAGCATGACGCTTGGGCAGGTTCCCGTCCAAACCGACAACTATATCACTCTGCGGCCGGGTAACGACCTTGCGGTCGGCACTTACAGACTTACCGGAACGGTCACTTCCTCGTCGAATCCGACGGATATCCGGGTCGGCGTGCGGGAGCGGTCCAGCGGGGCACAGATTGCGGGCGACACACAGTCGGTCGCCATCACCGGAAACGGCACATACACGGTGCCCTTTACCGTCACAAGCCATGGCACGGTGGAATTCTTCATATCGGGCACTTCCGGCTCAGTGACTTTCTCCACCAACACCAACAGCAGACTGCGGCTGTACAAAGACAGTGTCGACGTCTCGGCGCTGAGCTCGGTCGGCTCGATCTCCTACTGGGGCTACAACTTCAACAACAAGATCAGGGACTATTTAGGACTTGACCGGTACGGCGTCACAAATCCCGATTTGAAGGACTTTGTGGCGGCGGGCGGGTCGCTTACGGCCTCGCAGATTTCCGACGTCAGGGAGGCACAGCGCGGCGTCGCCTACCGCCCCTCCAAGACCGCGGCGGGCGCAAAGAGCGGCACCGTCCCCGAGGTGCAGGGGTACACCAACTACGCCCTCATCCGCTTTGGGAACGACACCTACGAGTACACGAACATCGACTACTCGGGCCGTGAGACCTCCTATGTGCAGCAGATCAACAGGGGGCAGATTACGACCTACCCCTACAACATCAACACCGAGGCCTTCGGCGGGAGCGACACGACGCTGTACTCCGGCACGAACACGCCGTATATGACGGTCGGAAACACCCACGAGCAGTACTATCAGGTCAACATGAACACCGACGACGTCGTCGTGTGGTACTGCCTGTCGGGGGCCGGGTCGACGAGCAGCTATTATTACGACGTGCCGGGCGACGCGGCCAACGCCTACTACATTTACAGCAAGGGCAACGTCATGTATTCGGGCGTCGGCCACACGGCTGAGCAGAGCCACTACACCGGGACGGTTGAGGACAAATACGTCAACGAAGCCAAGCTGTTCGTCAACACCATGATCGCCTCCTTCCAGTCGAGCATGCAGCGCCCGACCGTCGGCTTTAAGGATTCCCCAAGCGGGCTTGTGGACCTTGCGGTCAAGTATTTCACGGTCGAGCACAGCGGCAGTGAGGACACGCTTGTCGGCACACAGTTTACGACCGAGAACGACAAGTACGAGTCCCGCGCGCTCTATTTCAAAATTACCGACCCCAACCTGTCCTCTTCGGAGAAGACGATCACCGCCGGGTTCTACTACGCCGACCCGGACGGCTCCACGGTGCCCGGCATACCGGAGGAGGTCAGCGCGTTTTCGGTGACCGGCGTCCCCTCATCGCCGAGGAGCGGCGTCGTGTACCGGGCGATTTTGCCCGAGAGCGGCGGGCCGCTTGGGAAATTGAAGGACAGGAACACGACCTCCGTGAAAATTTATCTGAAGGTGACGACCAGCATCGGAAGTCAATCGCTGTACGGGGCCGATGCGGTCGAGCTGCGCAAAATCGGGCTCTTTAACCTGAGCTGACGGAGCTGCGCGCCGGGGAAGCTTAGGGCCGGGGCAATCGCGCCTGAAAAATGCAGGGGAAACACGTCAAAACGAAACGAACAGCTGAATTTTCGGAAATTATTGCACGGCAGGCGCTGCCGTGCAATAATTGTTTTCAGAGGTGATTTGGGTGGACGACATCGACCGGGACATTTTGACGCTGCTGCACAAAAACGGCAGGGCCACGGCTGCGCAGGCGGCCCGTGAGGTCTGTCTGTCGGCCTCGGCGACAGCCGCCCGTATCCGCGCGTTGGAGGCGGCTGGGGTCATCCGCGGCTACCACGCCGACGTCCAGCCGGAGGCCCTCGGGTACGGCGTTGAGGCCTTTGTGCTGGTCTGCCTTGACGGCGCCCGGCAGGTAGAGCCGTTCCGTCAGGCCGCCGTCTCGCATGGGATGGTGGCGGAGTGCCACCACCTCGCCGGGGAATACGACTACTTGCTTCGGGTGTTTGCAAAGACGACGGGCGAGCTCGAGGAGTTTTTGTCCGGCGGGCTGCGCAGGATGCCGGGGGTGTGCCGGATTTTGCCCATCATCTCAATATCAAGACTGAAGTAGGGGAATTCATGTTATATAAGGGATTTAAGTTCGGCATGCTGCTGCAGCTTGCCGTGGGGCCGATGTGTCTGATGGTCTTTAAGACGTCTGGCACATACGGCTTTTGGATGGGGTTTTCACTGGTGCTCGCCATCGTCACGGTCGACACCATATACATCACGCTGGCCGGGCTTGGGATATCGGCTTTTCTCGGCAGGGAGTCGGTGAAGCGGAGCGTGCGCCGGTTTGGTTTTGCCGTCTTGCTGCTGCTCGGGGCGAGCACGATTGCCGGAGCTTTCGGCTACAGGCTGCTGCCCGGAATCTCGCTTTTTTCAGGCGTTACGACCGGGAGCATCTTCATGCAGGGACTGCTGCTGACCGCCTCCAACCCCATGACCATCGTGTTCTGGGGCGGTGTGTTCTCGTCACAGGTGGCGGCGCACAATCTGAGCCGCAAAGAACTTGTGCTGTTCGGAGTCGGATGTGTGCTGGCATCGCTTGCGTTTCATACCACAGTGTGCGCCGCGGCCGGGTTTGTCACCGACTTTCTGCCCGAAGAGGCGATGGACGCCCTGAACGCGGCGGTCGGCGCGGCCCTCATCTGGTTTGCTTTTCGAATGCTGAGAAAATAAAAAAGGCCCTGGACGTGTGTTCCGGGGTCTTTTTTCTAAAAAATGGATAAGCGGCGCAGGAAAACCCTGCGCCGCTTTCTTTTTTTACGTCCGCCCGGCCGGCCGATGGCCGTTTACAACCCCTGCTATATGCAGGTGGGTACCTGCCCAGCGGTTTTGTGCGTCCCTCTACGCTGACATAAAGTTCAGGGAGGGCAGGCATACCCGCCGCCGGCGCAATGGTTCCCTTATTGTAAGTGTCGGATTTAAAATAGCACACCGTGATTACCTGACCGGGACACCTACAGTATAGCATGGCGCATAGGGCTTTACAAGAGTTAAATAATGTCGAAATCCTCGGAAAGCCTTTCCTCAAAGGCCGCGGCGACTTTGTCGAACTCCTCCTCGTCGTCAATGGAGGTCAGAATGCTCTCCTCGGGGTCCTCCTCCGAGGGGACCATTTTCATGAGTTCAAGGGCGCCGTCGGAGTCGAGGTACTCCTCCGGGTTGTCAAACGCGGGGATGAGGGCGACATAGGTGACGCCGTCGAGCTCCACGGTGTCGATGTGCTCGAACACGAGCTCTTTTCCGTCCTCGTCAATGAGGGTGACGATGGTGCCGTCAAACATGGGCTTCTTTTCTTCAGGCATGTGACTACCTCGCAGTCTTAATATGATAGATCAGCTCTTCCGGCTGATGGGAATAGTCATTGTACAAGACCATTTTGGGCTTTAAGTCGTCGCCGTATTCAACGGTCGTGATCGAGGTGTTGCGCGCCCAGTCGACATTTTTGAGGTCTTCCGCCTCCTCCAAGACATACCGCGCAAAGACTCTGATCGGCGTGGCGTGACTTGCAATGGCTATGTACTTGCCGGAGTTTTCCCGGACGATTTTTTCGACTGCGCGGACGATGCGCCCTTCCACTTCCTTGAAGGTCTCGCCGTTTGGGAATTTGACCGTATAGGGGCTATGCCGCCATTCCTCCCATGTGCCGGGGAGCGCAGCGCCGATCTCCTCCCAGGTCTTGTCTTCGGCGTCGCCGAACGACATCTCCTGAAGGTCGTCCTCCACCCGGATTTCAATGTCGCGGTCGCCTCGTATGGACTCGGCCGTCAGCTGCGCCCTTTTTAATGGGCTTGAATAGATGACGTCAATCGGAAGGCCCGCCATACGGGCTTTTAAATTTTCAAGCTGAATTTTACCGTTGTCCGAAATGTCGCAATCGGTGCGCCCCTGAATGCGGCGGCCGACGTTGCCGGTCGACTCGCAGTGGCGCACCAGATAAACCGTTGTCATGCATTCACCTCCAGAGACCCGATTATATCACAGACGTCGCAGGAATTTAAAGTGCAATACTTAGAAATTCCGTCAAGAATTTTCATCGGGGCCATGGGGTCGACGAGATTCGCCGTGCCGACGGCGACGGCAGTCGCCCCCGCCATGAGGAATTCGAGGGCGTCCTCAGCCGTCATAATGCCGCCCATGCCGATGATGGGCAGGTCGACCGCCTGCGCCACCTGCCAGACCATGCGAAGCGCCACCGGCTTGACGGCGGGGCCCGAGAGCCCGCCGACGTTCATGCCGAGCGTAGGCTTGCGGGTTTTGACGTCAATGCGCATGCCGAGCAGCGTGTTGATGAGGGAGATGGCGTCGGCGCCGGCGCCCGCCGCCGCCCGCGCCATTTCGGCAATGTCGGTGACGTTGGGGGTCAGCTTCACAATGAGGGGGCGGGTGGCCACCTTGCGGCAGGCCGTGACGACCGATTCAATGCCCTCGGTTGAGACGCCAAAGGAGGCGCCCCCGCACTTGACGTTGGGGCAGGAGACGTTGAGCTCAATCAAGTCAATGCCGGCCCCGCAGAGGGACTGCGTCATCTCGGCGTACTCCGAAACCGTGTTGCCCGAGATGTTGGCGATGAGCTTGGTGTTGTATTGCCGCAAAAAGGGGAGCTCGTTTTCAATAAAGGCCTTGTAGCCGGGGTTTTGCAGGCCGATGCTGTTGAGAAGCCCCATGGGCGTCTCGGCGACGCGGGGGGGACGGTTGCCCTCCCTGCGTGTATAAGTGAGACCCTTTACAGAGATGGCGCCGAGCTTTGAGAGGTCATAGAACTCGGCGTACTCGTGCCCGAAACCGAAGGTTCCGGAGGCCACCGTGACGGGGTTTTTGAGCGTCACACCGGCGATTTTGACCGACAGGTTCACCAGGCCACCTCCTTTGCGTCAAAGACCGGGCCCTCTTTGCAGACGTGGACATACCGGTCGTCCTTTGTTTTGACGGCGCAGCCAAGGCAGGAGCCGACGCCGCAGCACATGCGGGCTTCAAGTGAGACAAAAGTCGGAATGTGAACCCTGTCGCCGAGCTCGGCCACCGCCCTCAGCATGGGAATGGGGCCGCAGGCGTAAATGGCCTGATACCCGGTGCGGGCAATGCGGCGCTCGGCAATCTGGGTCACGGTGCCGTGGTGGCCGTAGCTCCCGTCGTCGGTGCAGACGTAGAGCAGCTGGCAGCAGTCGGCAAAGTCCTTTTCGAGTATGATGAGCTTTTCGCTCCGAAATCCCAAAACCACGTCGACCGGAACGCCCGCCCGCTTTGCCAGCATGAGTAAGGGTGCTGCGCCAAGGCCGCCGCCGATGAGCAAAATCGGATCGTCGCCCGGTTTTGGCAGTTTGAAGGGCGTTTTGCCGAGCGGCCCGAGTACGTCGAGCGCATCGCCCGGTTTTCTGTTTACAAGCCAGCGGGAGCCGGCGCCCACATCCTCGACGACAATTCGCATCGTGTCGTCGGCGGCGTCGCAAATCGAGATGGGGCGGCGCAGCAGCATGTCGTCCCCGCACTTGATGTGCAGGAACTGGCCGGGCTGCGCGCTCTTTGCCATTTTGGCGGAGATGGTGATGTCGGCCACGCCCTCCCGGGGGTGGGAGACCGACAGGACTTCGCAGAGTTCCATCTTGTTCATGGGTTTCTCCCTCAAATTTTCGTGATGTCGACGAGCTCGACGTCGTTTTCCGAGATGTCAAGCTCCAGGCAGGAGACGAAGGCCGAAGCTGTGTCGATGGAGGTGAAGCAGGGGATGGAGCGCTCGACGGCCTTGCGGCGGATTTTGACGCTGTCGAGGGTCGGAATGCGGCCCTTTGCGTCGGTCGAGATGACATAGCCGATTTTGCCGCTCTCGAGCAGGGTGAGGATATTCGGCTCGCCCTCTCCGATTTTGCGCACCGCGCTCGTCGGCACCATCTCGGAATTTAAGACCTTGGCCGTGCCGCCGGTGGCGTAGAGCTCGAAGCCGAGCTTCGCGAGGCGGTGGGCGAGCGGCACGATCTCCCGCTTATCGCCGTCCTTGACCGTGATGAGAACCCCGCAGTCCCGCCGGATTTTGTAGCCGGCGGCGATGACGCCCTTGAGCAGTGCGTGCTTATAGTCGGTCGCAATGCCCAGCACCTCGCCCGTCGACTTCATCTCGGGGCCGAGCTGGGTGTCAAGCCCCGCGAGCTTGGCGAAGGAGAAGACCGGAACCTTGACGGCGACGTAGGCGCCCTCCGGGTAAAGCCCGGTGCCGTACCCCATGCCGGCCAGTTTTTCGCCCAGGGCGCAGCGGGTGGCCAGCTCGACCATGGGGACGCCCGTGACCTTGCTGATGTAGGGGACCGTGCGGCTGGAGCGGGGGTTGACCTCAATGACATAGACCTCGTCGTTGTAGACGACGAACTGGACGTTGACAAGCCCCACGACCTTCAGCGCCTTGGCCAGCCGCTCGGTATAGTCGGCCATGATGTGCTTGAGCCGGCCCGAGACCGTGCGGGTGGGGTAGGCCGAAATGGAGTCGCCCGAGTGGACGCCGGCCCGCTCGACATGCTCCATGATGCCGGGAATTAAAATGTCGGTGCCGTCGCAGATGGCGTCAATCTCAAGCTCCTTGCCCATGAGGTATTTGTCGACCAGGACCGGATGCTCCTGCACCGTGCGGTTGACGATGCCCATGAACTCGCGCACGTCGGCGTCCTCAAAGGCGATGGCCATGCCCTGGCCGCCCAGCACGTAGGAGGGGCGCACGAGCACGGGATAGCCGAGCCCCCGGGCCGCTTCAAGGGCCTCCTCCTCGGTGTAGACCGTGGCGCCGGCCGGCCGCCTGATGCCGCACTCGGCCAGAATTTTGTCAAACCGCTCGCGGTCTTCGGCCGCGTCGATCATGTCGGCCGAAGTGCCGAGAATTTCGACCCCCATTGAGGCGAGGTGGCCCGCCAGCTTGATGGCGGTCTGGCCGCCGAACTGCACGATGGCCTTTGTGGCGCCCTCGGCCTCGACGATGGCGCGCACGTCCTCAGCTGTCAGGGGCTCGAAGTAGAGCCTGTCGCTCGTGTCGAAGTCGGTCGAGACGGTCTCGGGGTTGTTGTTGACGATGATGGCCTCATAGCCGCACTCTTTGGCGGCCCAGACGCAGTGGACCGAGCAGTAGTCAAACTCGATGCCCTGGCCGATGCGAATGGGGCCCGAACCGAAGACCAGCACTTTTTCGCCCGGGATGGGCACGACCTCGCACTCCTCGTCCCAGGTGGAGTAGAAGTAGGGGGTGTCGGCCTCGAACTCGGCGGCGCAGGTGTCGACCATCTTGTAGGAGGCCCGGCGCTTGACCGGGGGCTTGCAGCCCGAGAGCTTTTCAATGACGGCGTCGGGGAAGGACATGCGCTTGGCGTCATGATAGAGCTCCTCGGTCAGGGGACCCGTCTGGAGCTGCCGTTCCATATGCACGAGGTTCTCAAGCTTGTACAAAAACCACTTGTCAATTTTGGTGATTTTGTTGATATAGGCGGGCTCGACGCCCCGGCGAAGGGCCTCGGCCACGACGAAGATGCGCTCGTCGTCGCAGCGGGTGAGCCGCTCGACGATGTCGGCGTGGGGGAGGTCGGCGAGGTGGGGGAGCCGCAGCGTGGAGCAGCCGAGCTCGGCCGAGCGCACCGCTTTCATCATGGCGGCTTCAAAGGAGCTTCCGATGGCCATGACCTCGCCGGTCGCTTTCATCTGGGTGCCGAGCGTCCGGTCGGCGTAGACAAACTTGTCAAAGGGCCACTTGGGGAATTTGACGACGACATAGTCGATGGCCGGCTCAAAGCAGGAGTAGGTCTTGCCGGTGACCGAGTTCAAAATCTCGTCGAGCCGGTATCCCACGGCGATTTTGGAGGCGACTCTCGCAATGGGGTAGCCGGTCGCCTTGGAGGCCAGGGCCGAGGAGCGGGAGAGCCGGGGGTTGACTTCAATTAACGCGTATTCAAAACTGTCCGGGTGGAGGGCAAACTGGATGTTGCACCCGCCCTCAATGCCGAGGGCCGAGATGATTTTGAGGGCCGAGGTGCGCAGCATCTCGTACTCCTTGTCGGCCAGGGTCAGGGCGGGGGCTACGACAATGGAGTCGCCGGTGTGGACGCCGACGGGGTCGACGTTTTCCATTGAGCAGACCGTGATGACCGAGCCCGCCGCGTCCCGCATGACCTCAAACTCGATCTCCTTCCAGCCCGAGATGCACCGCTCGATGAGCACCTGCCCGACGCGGGAGAGCCGAAGGCCATTTGACGCGATTTCCTCGAGCTCCTCTTTATTTTGCGCGATGCCGCCGCCGGTGCCGCCCAGCGTATAGGCCGGGCGCACGATGACGGGGTAGCCGATTTCAAGGGCGAGCTTTTTTGCGTCCTCGACCGATTCGACGACGCCCGACGGCACGATGGGCTCGCCGAGCTCAAGCATGGTCTCGCGGAAGGCCTCGCGGTCCTCGGCTTTTTTAATGGACTCGGGGCTGCACCCTAAGAGCTGTACCCCCATCTCGCCCAGAAAGCCGCACTCGGCGAGCTCCATCGCAAGGTTGAGGCCGGTCTGGCCGCCCAAGGTGGGCAGGAGGCTGTCCGGCCGCTCAAGGGCGATGATGCGCCTCGCGGTCTCGAGGTTTAAGGGCTCAATGTAGATGTGGTCGGCCATGTGGGTGTCGGTCATGATGGTGGCGGGGTTGGAGTTGATGAGGACGACCTCATACCCCTCCTCCGTGAGCGCCTTGCAGGCCTGCGTGCCCGCGTAGTCGAACTCGGCCGCCTGTCCGATGATGATGGGGCCGCTTCCGATGACCAGCACTTTTTTGATGTCGGTGCGCTTAGGCATGCCGGGCACCTCCTTCCATGAGCTCCATGAATTTTCCGAAGAGATAGGCGTTGTCCTGCGGGCCGGGGCTGGCCTCCGGGTGGAACTGCACCGAGAAGGCCGGGGACTTTTTATAGATGAGGCCCTCGACCGAGTTGTCGTGCCGGTTGACATGGCTGATTTCGGCTAACTCCGGGTCGACGGTCTCGGCCTTGACGGCGTAGCCGTGGTTTTGGCTTGTGATGAAGACCCGGTCGTCGGGGGCGGAGTATACGGGATGGTTGCCGCCGCGGTGGCCAAAGGGCATTTTGGCGGTTGTGAAGCCGCTTGCCAGCGCCATGAGCTGGTGCCCGAGGCAGATGCCGAAGACCGGCGTGCCGGTCTGCATGACTTTGGCGATTTCGGCGATGACGCCGGGGTTGTCGGCCGGGTCCCCGGGGCCGTTTGTCAGCATGACGCCGTCAAACCCTTTGACGAGGTCCTCGGCCTTCGTGTTGTAGGGCTTGACGACGACCTCGCAGCCCCATTTGTTGAGGCACCGCACGATGTTGCGCTTATAGCCGCAGTCGAGCACCGAGACCCGAAAGCGGGGGTTCGGGATGGGGTAGGAGACGTCCTCAGTGACGCTGACCGCCTCGACCGAGCCCTTGACCGTGAAGGCTTTGAGCCTGCGCATGAGGTCGTCCTCGTCGACCGTGACGCCCGAGACGATGGCCATGTTCAGCCCGCCGCCCCGGCGCAGCTTGCGGGTCAGGGCCCTCGTGTCGACCCCTTGAATGCCGACGACGCCATACTCTTGCAAGTAGCTGTCAAGCGTGCCTTTGCTGCGGAAGTTGGAGGGGTTTTCGCAGCACTCCCGCACCACAAAGCCCGAGACCCAGGGCTTGCCGCTCTCGACGTCCTCGTTATTGACGCCGTAGTTGCCGGCCAGGGGGAAAGTCATGGCCACGACCTGCCCGTAGAAGGAGGGGTCGGTCAGCATCTCCTGGTAGCCTGTCATGCCGGTGTCAAAGCAGGCCTCGCCTATGGTCACGCCCCTAGCCCCGAGCGGCCGGCCGGGGTAGACCGAACCGTCCGAAAGCAGCAGATAACTCTCTGATTTCATATTTTGTTCCCCCTTAAGTCATTTCTCATGCGCAGGGCCTCGCGTCTGGCTGCCGCGGCGTAGTCCTTTTCGGGGGCGCCCTCCTTTTGCCAGGCGGCCATGATGCCGCGCGAGGAGTTGACGATGGCGCCGAATCCGTTTTTGTCAAAGGCCGCCTCGACGTCCGCGGCCCCGCCCCCCTGCGCGCCGTAGCCCGGCACGAGGAAGAAGGTCTGCGGCATTGCGGCTCGCAGCTCCGCGAGTTGCGCGGGGTAAGTCGCGCCGACGACGGCACCGACTTCGCTGTACCCGTATTTGCCGACGCTGCCCGCCCCAAGTGCCATGACGAGGTCGGCGACCGCCCGGTAGAGGGGCCGGCCCTCCATTTCTTTATCCTGAAGTTCGCCTGAGGAGGGGTTGCTGGTCTTGACCAGGACGAAAATCATTTTGCCCTCTACGAGGAAGGGGGTAAGCCCGTCGCTCCCGAGGTAGGGGTTTACGGTCATGGCGTCGCCGTCGAAGACCGGCAGGCGCTGCCCGAAGAGCTCGACCGTGCCGATGTGGGCGGCGGCGTAGCACTCGCAGGTGGAGCCGATGTCGCCCCGCTTGACGTCGCCGATGACGTACATGCCCCGGCTCTTGGCGTAGGCGACGGTGTCGTGGTAGGCTTTGACGCCCTCGTACCGGAACTGCTCGTAGCAGGCCGATTGCAGCTTGACGGCCGGCACAATGTCGCATGTCGCGTCAATGAGCCCGCGGTTGAAGGCGAGCAGGGCGGCGGCGGCGGCGGCAAAGGGCTCGGGGTTTTTCTCGTGCGCCGCCTCTATAATGTACGGCGGAATGTAGGACAGCCTCGGGTCAAGCCCCAGCACCGTCGGATTATTTCTCTCAATGATGGCATCTATCAGCTTATCAATCGACATAGACGACCTCCCCGCTCACAACGGTGTATTTGACCCGGCCGCGCACCGTGCGGCCGGCATAGGGCGTGTTTTTGGACTTGCTGTGCAGCTTTTCGGGGTCGACGGTCCACTCCTCGGCGGCATTGAAGAGCACGAGGTCGGCCTCGGAGCCGACTTCGAGCGTGCCGCGCGGAAGGCCCAAAAGCCTAGCCGGGGTCGTGCTCATCTTCTCAATGAGTTCGGGCAGCGTGAGGACGCCCTTTTCCACGAGCTCGGTGATGCCGAGCGCCAGCGAGGTCTCAAGCCCGACGATGCCGTTTGGCGCTTTGTCAAAGGGCTGGGCCTTCTCCTCTGCGGCGTGGGGCGCGTGGTCGGTGATGATGACGTCGAGGGTGCCGTCTTTGAGCCCCTCAATGACGGCGGCGCGGTCCTCAGTCCCCCGGAGGGGCGGGTTCATTTTGGCGTTTGTGGAGCCGCGGACGTCGTCTCTTGTCAAGGTGAAGTAATGGGGGGCGGTCTCGGCCGTCACCGGCACGCCGGCCGCCTTGGCGTCCCGGAGGATGCGCACCGTGTCCTTTGCGCTGACGTGGCAGATGTGGACGGGGCAGCCGGTCTCCTCGGCTAAAGCGATGTCGCGGGCGACTAAAATCGCCTCGGACGCGCTGTCGGCGCCCGGCAGCGCCAGCTCCTCGCAGTGGTCGCAGACCAGCATTCCGAGCTTTTTTGCCTCCAGCATCGCGTTTTTCATGACGGCGGCGTTTTGCACAGGCCTCCCGTCGTCCGAGAGGGCGACGGCGCCCGCCGCCTTCATGGCGGCGTAGCCCGAGGCCTCTTTGCCGCCAAGGCCCACGGTCACGGCCCCGCAGACCTCGACTTTGACCGTGGCAGGGCGGGTGCGCACGTAGGTCACGACCTCGGCGCTGTCGGTCGCGGGTGCGGTGTTGGGCATGGCCAGCACCGTTGTGACGCCGCCGGCCGCTGCGGCCAGGGTCCCCGAGGCGATGTCCTCCTTGTGGGTCTGCCCCGGCTCTCGCAGATGGACGTGCATGTCGACAAGGCCCGGCGCCGCGCAGAGCCCCGCCGCGTCAATGACGGCGGCGCCCACAGGCGGCTTCGCCGCGAAGCGGCCGTCCTTGATGTAGATGTCGCCCCGGCGCATGCCCTCGGTGACCAGCACTGCGTTTTTAATGATTAAGTTCATTCGGCACCTCCCACAATTGACACGCCGTCCTCGCCGTCGAGCTCCGTGAGTGTCACGGCCACCCGCTCATCCCGCGAGGTCGGCAGATTTTTTCCGACATAGTCGGGCTTGATGGGCAGCTCCCTGTGGCCCCTGTCCACCAGCACCGCGAGCTGTATGAGCTCCGGCCGGCCCTTTGCCATGATGGCGTCTATGGCCGCCCGCACCGTGCGGCCGGTGTGAATGACGTCGTCAATCAGCACGACCCTCATCCCGTCCAGCGAGCAGGGCAGCTCGGTGCGGTCGGGCGGGATTTCTCTGCCCGCCAGGTCGTCCCGGAAGGGGGCGGGGTCGAGCAGTCCGCAGGGGGGCCGCAGCCCCTCGAGTTCGTGGAGCTTGTCGGCGATGCGGGCCGCGACCAGCACGCCCCGCCGCGGAATGCCGAGCAGGCAGAGCTTTGCCGCGCCCTTGTTGCGCTCGATGATCTCGTAGCTGATTCGCGTCACGGCGCGGCGCAGGGCGCCCTCGTCCATGATGTTGGCCTTTACCATATCGCCCTCCTTCAAAAAGAGAGGCCATCAACCGCACGTTGGTGCGGCTGATGGCCGGTGTTATTGACATAAAAAAATAAATGTAGGTTTCCCATATGCATCTTCTCCCCTTGCCGGCCTCTCAGGACCAGCTTAAAGGTTTTTTATAGTATATCGCTAAAAGATGGCCATTGTAAAGAGATATTTTGCACAAAATTTCGGCGCATGTCTCATTGACTTTGCACCCGGACACACCTATAATTTGTATATACTTGCAGTAAGTTTTTGAAAAAACCGCCTTATTTATGATGTGTAAAAACGTCCTCCTCGCCGCCGCTTTTGCCCTAAAACGCCTAAAGAAAGAGGGAGATGCCATGAAAATCAGGGAAATGACCCCGGAGGATTGGCCGGAAGTGCGCCGTATTTACAAGGCCGGAATTGACGCGGGGCTTTCCACTTTCCAGACTGAAGTGCCCTCGTGGGAGGTCTGGAACGCCGGACACAGGGAGCTCTGCCGGCTTGTCGCCGTCATTGACGGCAAAGTCGCGGGGTGGGGCGCGCTGAGTCCCACGTCCTCGAGGGCCTGCTATGCCGGCGTCAATGAGGTCAGCCTGTATGTGGCCCCCGAGGCGAGGGGCCATGGGGTCGGCACGACGCTGCTGCGGGAGCTCATTGACCGGTCGGAGGAGGCCGGGGTCTGGCAGCTCTACGGCTCGGTCTTCGACACCAATGAGGCGAGTCTTCGCATGTGCGAGAAAGCGGGCTTTCGCCGGGTGGGCACCCGCGAGGCCATCGCCAAAAACAAGGACGGGGTCTGGCAGAACACCGTGATTGTCGAGCGCAGAAGTCCGAAAATCTGGTAGGCAGTATATCACATTTCGTGCATTACATATAGGTGAAAACATCATCGATGCAAATAAAACGGAGGCGTCACGCCTCCGTTTTATTTGCATCCGACTAAATCAACCGTACATGCCGTTTGTCGACATATAGTCGTAGAGCATTTTGCCGTGCTGCTGCTCTTCTTTCTGGATGTGGTTGAGGGTGTTGCGGGTCTCGGGGCAGGTGAACTCGAAAATGCAGGTGTCGTACGAAGAGGACACGTGTTTTTCCATGGCAAGCAGGTCGTTGCAGAGAAATGCGTCGTCCTTTTGCTCCTGCGCGGTGCAGGTGCTCTTTTCAAAAGTGGGGGGGGACTGCTGACTGCTGCCGCTGCCGCCGGAACCTGCGGTGGACGCAGTGGCGCCGGTCTCGATTTTTCCGAGGGTCTCAAAGTGTCCGCGCTCGACCTGGCCGATCTGCATGAACAGATTTTTGAGCTGGCCGTCGTTGGCCTCGGAAGAATATTTGGCGTATTTTTCAATACACAGTTTTTCCTGATTTTTCAGGTCTTTTAAAAGGGTGGTTTCTTTCTGGGTAAGACTCAATCATATCACCTCGGCCTTAGTATTCCTGCCGCAAAAATCATTATTCACCCGTGCGAAAGCGCGGGGCTGGATTTATTTGGGAAAAGGCAGAAATTGGCGAGGTGTTTCGACAATTTTGTTGTTTACAAAATGTGTACAATGGTGTATGATGAGAAAAGAACAAATGTTCTAAAAAATCGAAGGCGGGCGAGTCGACGCGCAAAAGGGTGAGCAGGGCGGAGTGCAAAGGGCAGGCGGGATGCAGCGCAAAAGGCGGGCAAGATAGGGCGAAAAGGACGGGGGAGACCGAGCGGAGAGGGCGGGCGAGATGGAGCGAAAAATTCTGCACTGCGATTTGAATAATTTTTACGCCTCGGTCGAGTGCCTCTACCGGCCCGACCTCGCAGGCGTTCCGGTCGCGGTGGGGGGAGACGCCGAGCGCCGCCACGGCATTGTGCTGGCCAAGAACATGCCGGCCAAGGCCTGCGGCGTCAAGACCGGGGAGACGCTGTGGCAGGCGAGACAAAAATGCGCCGGCCTTGTCGTGCTGCCGCCCGACTTTGAAAAATACGAGCGGTTTTCCCGCATGGCGCAGGACATATACGCCACTTATGCCGACCGCATTCAGCCTTTCGGCATTGACGAGTGCTGGCTTGACGTCACCGGTGTGCGCCGGGATGGGGGCGAGATCGGCGAAGAAATTCGCCGCCGCGTCAAGGAGGAGCTTGGGGTCACGATTTCGGTCGGGGTCTCTTTCAACAAGGTCTTCGCAAAGCTCGGCAGCGACATGAAAAAGCCGGACGCCGTCACGGTCATCGGCAGGGAGAATTTTCGGGAAAAAGTGTGGCCGCTGCCCATCGGCGAACTGCTCTACGCCGGGAGCGCCACGGTGCGTGGACTCCACGCGATGGGCATCACAACCATCGGACTGCTCGCCGCAAGCGACGAGGCGGTCATCGCAAAGCGGTTCGGCAAAGTGGGGCTCATGCTGCGCCGGTACGCGAGAGGGCAGGACGACGAGGCCGTCGAGGTCGAGGGGTACCGGCGGGAGCCCAAGAGCATCGGCAACAGCGTGACGACCCCGAAGGACCTCGTCTGCCGGGAGGACGTTTTGCTCATCGCCACCCTCATGGCCGAGAAAGTGGCGGCAAGGCTGCGGGGGGCCGGCATGCGGGCCGGCGGCGTCTGCATTTCGCTGCGGGATGCCGATTTGCGGTGGGAGGAGTATTACGGGCCCCTCGAGACCGCCACCGCCTGCTCGGGGGAGCTTCTGGAGGCGGCCATGGCGCTCTTTGACGCCGGCTGGGACTTTGGGGCGCGGCCGGCCATTCGGGCCCTCGGGGTCAGGGCTGTCCACTTATTGAAAGAGGCCGAGTCGGTGCAGCTCGACATGGAGGGCCGCGAAGCGCGGGAAATGCGCATTTCGGGCCTTGAAGAGCGCATTGACCGGCTGCGGGAGCGGTACGGGAAGGACGCCGTCCGCCGTGCCGTCATGCTGACGCGACCCGACCTGATTCGCACGGGCAGGCGGCTTGAAAATCCGCTGCCGGCCCCGAGAAAAGCCCTGTAAGCGCTTGCAAGCGGCAAAAAATGGGGCTATAATGAAGTATCCGAAAAAGGGCAGGGGGCGCCTATGATGTATATGATCGGGATCACCGGACCGTCGGGCTCGGGCAAATCCACCATCGCCGAAAAAATCGTGGAGGGGCTGTCGAGCAGGACGGGGTATCTCATGCTCGACATGTATTACCGCAACAACCCCGGGCTGACGCTCCCGCAGCGGGCGGCCGTCAACTACGACGCGCCGGCGGCCTACGACTTCGACATGCTCTTTGACGACCTCACGGCGCTGCGGGCGGGGCGGTCGATTGAGCTCAAGGAGTACGACTTCAAAAACCACATGCGCAAACACACCGGTGTCCCGATGGAGCCGCCGGAGGTGCTGGTCATTGAGGGGCTGCACCTGTTTTACGACCCCCGCATAAGGGACATGCTGGACCTTCGGGCCTACGTCCAGGTCGACGCAGACATCTGCATTTTGCGCCGGCTGCGCCGCGACATTGTGGAGCGGGGCCGCACGGTGGACAGCGTCATCCGGCAGTATGTGACGACCGTCAAGCCCATGTACGAGATGTATGTGCGGGGATACGCCGCAAATGCCGACATCATTTTGCCCAACACCGACATCAACGTCAAGCCGGTGGACATGGTCATCCACTATGTCAATAATAGGATGGGCGCCGGAAACTGAAAACACATCGGTTTTGGCGGGCATATTACCGCTTAAGACTTCGGCAAACCGCTTGCGAATACAGCAAGTATTCGCTGTACGGCAATACTTGCCTGAACGAAAATCCGCTCCGCCAAAACTGCCTTGCACCTGCCGGCGAGCAATATTCGAGAGATTTTCGTCACGGAGGACACCGCTTTGCTGACGCAAAGCAAGGACGACAAGGCGAAAAGCGCCGAATAGGGCCGCCGACAGGCGATGCGGGTTCAGTTTCCGACGCCCACGCAGGCGGCGGCCGGCCACCCATTACAGGTGAGCCGACCCACCGCCAATCTATCATAAAGCGGCCCGGAGCCACACTCCATTTTATGTGACTTCGGCAATTTTCGACACTGAGGAGATGGGATTATGGCCGACATTGCACCGTCACTTTTGGCGGCGGATTTTTCGCGGTTGCGGGACGAAGTCGTGGCGCTCGACATGGCGGGCATTCAAGTGCTGCACCTCGATTCCATGGACGGGATGTTCGTGCCCAACATCACATTCGGGCCGCCGGTCATCAAAGCTGTCCGGCGGCACACGAGCATGCTCTTCGACGTGCATTTGATGATTGCCGACCCGGTGCGGTATCTCGACGACTATGTCGACGCGGGGGCCGGCATTCTCACGGTGCACTTCGAGGCCTGCGAGCGACCGGGCGACGTCCTTCGGCTCATTCGGGCCAGAGGCGTCAGGGCCGGGCTCTCAATTAAGCCCGAGACGCCGGTGGCGGCCATCACGGACCTGCTCGGAGAGGTCGATTTGGTGCTGGTCATGTCGGTCAATCCGGGCTTTGGCGGGCAGAGCTTCATGCCGGGTGCCCTGGAGAAGCTGGAGACGCTCTCCCGGCTGAAGACGAGACACGGGTACGAGTACACGATTGAGGTGGACGGCGGTATAAACGGCGGGAATATACGGCAGGTGGCCGACGCCGGGGCCGAACTCATCGTCACAGGCTCTGCTTTTTTCAAGACCGACGATTACATGGAGCGCACAAAGTTTTTTAGATCGCTGCTAAACGATTGAGACATGGACGGAAATGTCAAATTGAGGCATAATAATTTAGGCACTTTTAGCGTTGAGGAGCAATATGCAACCTGATATAATAATATACGGTATAAGGGCCGCAGGCGGCCGTTATACATTTGCATTCGCGCGTGCGACGTTTTGCCCTTTGGGCAAACCCGCATGCGCACATCATCGTTTGCAGGTTATTTCAAAATAAAAATAGCTGAGAGGAGTATCTAAGTATGGCAAGAATTGACAGCACCCTTTACCATGTCAAGGACGGAAAGCTGTTCCGCACAATCGCCATCAAAGGCTTGGAATGGCTCGATAAGAACCCCGGCAAGTCACTCACGAAACTGGGCGTCGGAGACGTCACTCAGCCGCTGGCAAAGGCGGTCGTTGAGGCGATGAAGAAGGCCGCCGACGAGATGGGCGACAAGACCACCTTCCACGGCTATGCCCACGGCAACGGCTATGAGTTCCTCATTGACAACATCATCAAGCACGACTACAACGCCCGCGGCGTTGAACTGGAAGCTACGGACGTCTTCATCACGGACGGCTCCACCTCCGACCTCTACTCGCTGACCGACATTTTCTCGAGGGACGCCGAGGTTCTGGTGCCCGATCCCGCATATCCCGCCTATGTCGACATGAACATGATGCTGGGCCGCAAAATCCACTATGTCGGCTGCGACGAGGCCCACGGCTTCATTCCGCAGCCCCCGGACTACGGCGTGGACATCGTCTATCTGTGCTCGCCCAACAACCCGACCGGCGCCCTTATGGAGCTCGCAGACCTCCAGATGTGGGTCGATTACGCCAAGAAGTGGGACGCCGTCATCATCATGGACAGCGCCTATGAGTCCTTCATCACCGGCAACAAGCCGCACTCCATCTTTGAGGCCAAGGGCGCTCAGGACGTCGCGGTCGAAATCCGCAGCTTCTCCAAGACGGCCGGCTTCACCGGCGTGCGCTGCTCCTATGCGGTCGTCCCGCACACCGTCAAGTGCTGGAACGACGTCGGCGAGCGCGTCTCCCTGCGTGAACTCTATATCAAGAAGAAGGAAGTCCGGTTCTTCGGCGTCGGCTACGTCGCCCAGTGCGCCGCCAACGCCTACTACTCCGAGAGCGGCCATCAGGAGTCGATGGACAACACCGCCTACTACAAGAACAACGGCAAGGTCATCAAGGGCACGCTTGAGGGTGTCGGCATCAAGTGCATCGGCGGAACCCACTCCCCCTACATCTGGATGAAGTGCCCCGGCGGCATGGGCTCCTGGGAGTTCTTCGACAGACTGCTCGGCGAGACCGGCGTTGTCATGACCCCGGGCGCCGGCTTTGGCCCGTCGGGCGACGGCTGGATGCGCATCTCCTCCTTCGGCGACGCTGCCGCCACCAAGAAGGGCATCGACATGGTCGCCGACGTCTGCAAGAAAATCACCGCCGAGAGAGGCTAAAGAGCAGCCCTTTCATCATATGCCATTCAAAAGGGCCGCGCTATGCGGCCCTTTTTGTAAAGATTGAGGGCAGAAAGGCCTAAAAATGCCGACTGCCCGGCGTGGAAGCGGCGGGCGGGGTAAAATACCCGTAAACGCCCGCACGGCTTTACGATTTGGCCGGTTGATGGTATGATTTACCTGACGGACTTTCAGAGGAGTTCACAAAGGATTTTTCAAAGGAGTTTTTTATGAAGAGACTTGCCGCACTCATCCTTGTTTTTATGTTTGTGCTCGCCGGCTGCACCCCGGCCCCGGCGCCCGAGCCCCCGGAGCCCGCGGACCGCACGACCTTCCGCATCGCCTCCCTCAAGGGGCCGACCACGATGGGCATTGTCAACCTCATGGCCGACGTGGGCGCCGGCACCGCCCGCCACGACTACCAGTTTTCCATGTACGGAAAGGCGGATGAGATTACGGGGTTACTCGCCACCGGCGGGGTCGACGTGGCCCTCATTCCCTGCAACCTCGCGGCCGTGCTGTACCAGCGGCTAGAGGGGGCTGTGCAGATGGCCGGCATCAACACCTTGGGGGTGCTCTACTTTGTCGAGACCGGCGACACCATCCACTCGGTCGGAGATTTAAGAGGCAAGACCATTTACACGACCGGAAAGGGGACGACGCCGGAGTTCGCCTTAAACTATGTGCTGGCCAAAAACGGAATTGACCCCGCGGCCGACGTGACCATTGAGTACAAGTCGGAGTCGACCGAGGTCGCCGCGATGCTGGCGGGCGGGGACGACATCATCGCCATGCTGCCCCAGCCCTATGTCGCCACCGTCATGGCCAAAAACGACAAGGTGCGCATCTGCCTTGACCTGACCGAGGAGTGGGAGAACGCCTCCGAGGACGGCAGCACGATTGTCACCGGCGTCGTCTGCGTGCGCACGGCGTTTGCGCAGGAATACCCCGAGGCCTTTGCCGAGTTCATGGAGGACTACAGGGCCTCTGTCGACAAGGTCGCCACCGACCCCGACGGCGCCGCCGCTCTGATCGGCTCCTACGACATCGTGCCGGAGGCTATCGCCAAAGCCGCGCTGCCCTACTGCAACATCACGCTGCTGACGGGGGACGAAATGACCACGAAAACGGACGGATATCTGGCGGCGCTCTATGAGCAAAATCCCGACTCGGTCGGAGGAAAGCTGCCTGACGAAGACTTCTATCTCAAGTGAGAAGCGAGAAAAAAATCATTCGTGCCGCCGCCGTCTGCTTCTGGCTTGTCGCCTGGCAGGCGGCGGCGGCGCTGCTCTCGCAGGACCTGCTCTTAGTGTCGCCCGTTGAAGTTGTAAAGACGCTCTTTGACATGGTGGGGGACGCCGGATTTTGGCGCATTGCCATGAGCACGATGCTGCGCATCACGCAGGGCTTTTTGCTGGCCTTTGTCTTCGGGGTGGTCTTCGGGGCGGCGGCCGCAAAGAGCGAGACGGTGCGGGCCCTCATGCGGCCGCTGACGGCGGCCATGCGGGCCACCCCCGTCGCCTCCTTCATCATATTGGCGCTGCTGTGGGTGGGCTCCCGGGGGCTGTCCACCTTCACGGCCTTCATCATGGGGCTCCCCATCATCTACGCCGGAACGCTGCAGGGCATTTCGGCCATCGACCCAAAGCTCGTGGAGATGACAAGGGTTTTCGGGGTCTCGCGCACCGGCCGCATGCTCTATGTCTATTTGCCGGCCGTGCTGCCCTCGGTCGCCTCCTCAGCGGGCGTGGCGCTCGGCATGTGCTGGAAGGCCGGCGTTGCGGCCGAGGTCATCGGGCTGCCGGTCGGCACCATCGGCGAGCGGCTCTATCAGGCGAAAATTTACCTGTCGACCGGCGAGGTCTTCGCGTGGACCGTCGTCGTCATCGGGCTGTCGGCCCTGCTGGAGCGGGCAGTCGCCGGGCTGCTGCACACAGTTGCCGCCAGAGTCGAACGGGGGCCGGCGGTATGAGAGTGGAGCATTTGAACAAGTCGTACGGCGACAAGCGGGTCATCCGGGATTTGACAGCGGACTTCCCGGACGGGAAAATTACCTGCGTCATGGGTCCGTCGGGCAGCGGCAAGACGACGCTGCTCCACATGCTGATGGGGCTTGAGAGGCCGGACTCCGGGGTCATTTCCGGCGTGCCGCAAAGGCTTGGCGCAGTCTTTCAGGAGGACCGGCTCTGCGAGACGGCCTCGGGCGCGGCCAACATCAAGCTGGTCTGCCCACCGGGGGACATTTACGCCGGGCTTGCTGCCGTGGGGCTCGCGGGTGAGGACGCCACAAAGCCCGTGAGTGAACTTTCGGGCGGAATGCGCCGCCGCGTGGCCGTCGTGCGGGCCCTCATGTCAAAAGGGGAGGCCCTCTTTATCGACGAGCCCTTCAAGGGGCTCGACGACGAGACGAGGGCCCTCGTCGCAGCGTATTTAATGAAGAATCTCGCCGGGCGGACAGCCGTCGTCGTCACCCACGACGTGCGGGACGTCGCGTCCCTTTCGGCGGGGCTGATTACGCTTGAAATCGACGACGACAGGTTATAGAATAGAGATAACATAATTTGAAAGGAGCAAGGCCCATGCCTCTTGTCACAACAACCGAGATGTTCAGGGCGGCCTATGCCGGCGGGTACGCCATCGGCGCCTTCAACGTCAACAACATGGAGATCGTGCAGGGCATCACCGAGGCCGCGATGCAGGAGCGGTCGCCTCTCATTCTCCAGGTTTCGGCCGGAGCCAGGAAATACGCAAAGCACGTCTACCTCATGAAGCTCGTGGAGGCGGCCATAGAGGACACCGGCCTGCCCATTGCGCTTCACCTCGACCACGGCGACAGCTTTGAGCTCTGCAAGTCCTGCATTGAGGGCGGCTTTTCCTCCGTGATGATAGACGGCTCCAAGTACGCCTTTGACGAAAATGTCGCCCTGACAAAACAGGTGGTGGACTACGCCCACGCCAAGGGCGTCGTCGTCGAGGGGGAGCTCGGGCGGCTTGCCGGCGTCGAGGACGCAGTGAATGTCTCGGCCGAGAACTCATCTTACACCGACCCCGCGCAGGTCGAGGAGTTTGTGAGCCGCACCGGCGTCGACTCCCTGGCCATCGCCATCGGCACCAGCCACGGCGCTTTCAAGTTCAAGCCCGGCACCAAGCCGCAGCTGCGCTTTGACATCCTCGAGGAGGTCGGCCGCAGGCTGCCCGGCTTCCCGATTGTGCTGCACGGCGCATCGTCCGTCATGCAGGAGTACGTCAAAATGGTCAATGAGAACGGCGGGGCCATGCCGGGCGCCATCGGCGTGCCGGAGGACATGCTGCGCAAGGCCGCCTCAATGGCGGTCTGCAAAATCAACATCGACTCAGACCTGCGCCTCGCCATGACCGCTTCGGTGCGCAGGCACTTGGCGGAGCATCCCGACCACTTTGACCCGAGACAATATCTGACGCCGGCCCGCGACGCCATCCGCGAAGTGGTCGCCCACAAGCTGCGCGAAGTGCTGGGCTGCGCCAATACGCTGTGAGAAAAGCGGCGAGTGTTATAAGCCTTTGATTGCGCAAAATCAATGCGCATAAGCAACACTACTACATATGGGCCGCGGACTATGCCGCGGCCCATAATATCGTCACATTGCGCAAGTTTTGAACATTATTTTGTCAAACTTTGTGGGCTTGTGTCAATTGAAAATAAAGCCGTAATCGAGTAGTATAATAGCATCATGTCATTCTTTTGACTGGATTGGCGGCGATGAAGCTTGAAACTACTTGAAGAGCGCATTTTGAAAGACGGCATTGTCTTGCCCGGCAACATTTTGCGAGTGGACAGTTTTTTGAATCATCAGATGGACATAGGGCTCTTCAATGAGCTCGGCAGGGAATTTGCAAGCATTTTTAGGGACTGCGCCGTAAATAAGGTACTTACTATCGAAGCATCCGGGATAGGAGTAGCCTGCATCACGGCGCAGTATTTTTCTTGTCCGGTCGTCTTTGCCAAAAAGCACCGGACAAGCAATATTCCGGGCGAGGTCTATAAGAGCAGCGCCGTCTCCTACACCCATGAGACGACTTATGACATCGCGGTGTCAAAGCGCTTCCTCAGTCCCTCGGACAAGGTGCTCATCATCGACGATTTTCTGGCCCACGGAAACGCCGTTTTGGCGCTGGCCGACATTGTGCGGCAGTCGGGCGCGGAGCTTGTCGGGGTGGGCATCGTCATTGAGAAGGCGTTTCAGAAGGGCGGGGCGCTGCTGCGGGAGCAGGGAATCCGGGTGGAGTCCCTGGCCAGAGTCGCCTCAATGGACGGGGGCTGCGTTCAGTTTTGCGGGTGAGGACATGTTTAGACCATGCGGTATAAAGGGAATACCCTTTATATACATATACTCAAGTTGAAAGGTTGGAGGAAAGTAACATGAAGAAGTATCTTGCGCTGCTGCTCGCCGTGGCCATGCTGTTTACGCTTGCCGCGGGATGCTCACAAAAGGAAGAGCCGGCTCCGGAGAACCCCGAGACCACGCCCGAAACCCCTGAGACCACCGGTCTGTTCCCGGCCGTCCCCAAGGAAGAGCTTAAAATCGGCGTCATCCACATCTCGGATCCCGCCGAAGGTTCCGGCTACACCTACACCCACGACCAGGGCATCGTCAAAGCCTGCGAGGCGCTTGGCGTAGACGAGAGCCAGATCATCCGCAAGAACAACATCGCCGACGACAACGCCACCGCCATTGAGAACGCCATGCTCGAGTGCATCGAGGAAGGCTGCCAGATCATCTTCGCGACCAGCTGGGGCTACATGAACTACTGCGAAGCCCTCGCCGAGGAGTATCCGGACGTCATCTTCTCGCACGGCACCGGCTACAAGTCGAACGGCGCCAACTTCAACAACTACTTCGGCCGCATTTATCAGGCCCGCTACCTCTCCGGCATCGCCGCCGGCCTCAAGACCAAGACGGGCAAAATCGGCTACGTCGCCGCCTGGGGCACCGACAACGGCGAAGTCACGAGCGGACTCGACGCCTTTGCCATGGGCGCCTACTCGGTCAACCCCGACAGCAAAGTCTATGTGAAAGTCACGAACAGCTGGTTTTCGCCTGAGGCTGAAGGTCAGGCCGCACAGGCCCTCATCGACATGGGCTGCGACGTCATCGGCCAGCACTGCGACACCCCCAACCCGCAGCTTGCCGCCGAGCGCGCCGGCGTCTTCGGTGTCGGCTACAACTCCGACATGTCCAAGGACGCCCCGAACGCCGTGCTGACCTCCGCCATCTGGCACTGGGACGTCTACTACAAGTGGGCCATCGAGAACGTCATCAATGGCACCTGGACCGGCGAAAACTACTACGGCGGCCTGGCCGAGGGCTTTATCGGCCTTGCCGACCTCTCCGCGCTCTGTGAAGCGGGCACCGCCGAGGCCATTGAGACCGCCAAAGACAAGATCGTCTCGGGCGAGTGGGATGTGTTTGACGGTGAAATCGAAGCCAATGACGGCACGATGAAGACCAGCGCCACCTACTCCGACGTCAACTGGTATTTCAAGAACGTTGTGGCCGAGTAATTCTTGGCTGCCTGACGGACGGCCCTCCCACGGGGGAGGGCCGCCCGTATTTCCTTGTGGAGGGTGAAGCGTGGAAAAGTACGCGATTGAGTGCCGCAAAATCACCAAGACCTTCGGCCCCGTCGTGGCAAACGACGAGGTCGATTTGTCGGTTAAATACGGGGAAATCCTCGCGCTGCTCGGTGAAAACGGCTCGGGCAAGACGACGCTCATGAACATGCTGTCGGGCATCTATCACCCCGACGGGGGAGAGATTTACGTTGGGGGAGAGCCGGCCCACATCGGCTCGCCCATCGACGCCATGGGTCTTGGCATCGGCATGATTCACCAGCACTTCAAGCTGGTTGAAATTTTCACGGCCATGGACAACATCGTGCTGGGCGCGGGAAAAAAACGCGTAAAGCCCCGTGAGCTCGCCGCCGAGATTGAGGGCATCTGCAAGGCGAGCGGCCTTGAAATTGACCCCTGGAAGCGGGTTTGCGACATGTCGGTCAGCGAAAAACAGACGGTTGAGATTTTGAAAATGCTCTACCGCGGCGCTCAGATTTTAATTCTGGACGAGCCGACCGCCGTTTTGACGCCGCAGGAGACCGCAAAGCTCTTCACCATTTTGCGGCGCATGAAAGCCAACGGCTGCGCCGTCATCATTATCACGCACAAATTAAATGAAGTCATTGAGCTCAGTGACCGGGTGGCCATTTTGCGCAAGGGCAGGTCGGTGGGCACCGTGAAGACGGCCGAGACCGACCTCATGCAGCTGACCGAGCTCATGGTGGGCCGGCCTGTCAGCCTTGAAATCGAGCGGCCGAAGCCCGTGGAGCCAAAAGTGATTTTAAATGTCGTCGACCTGACCGTCATTCGCCCCGACGGGACAAAGGCCATTGACGACGTGTCCTTCTCCATTCGCACCGGAGAGATTTTAGGGGTGGCCGGAATTGCCGGCAGCGGCCAGAAGGAGCTCTGCGAGGCCATTGCGGGGCTGACTAAGGCCAGTAAAGGCGCGGCCCTTTACAAGAAGGAAAACCTGCTCGGCAAGACGCCGGCCGAAATTATCGGGCTTGGCATCAGCATGAGCTTTGTGCCGGAGGACCGGCTTGGCATGGGCCTCGTGTCCGGCATGGGCATGGTGGACAACATGCTGCTCAAAACCTACAGGGAAAACAAGGGGCCCTTCATTGACCGGGGGCCGGCAAAAGCGCTGGCCGAGTCGCTTGTGGACAAGCTTGGCATCGTCACGCCGGGCGTCGAAGTGCCCGTCCGGCTGCTGTCGGGCGGCAATGTGCAAAAAGTGCTGCTCGGCCGCGAAATCGAGTCGGGCCCAGACCTGCTCATCACGGCCTACCCGGTGCGGGGGCTTGACATCAATTCGTCGAGTACGGTCTACGACCTCTTAAACGAGCAAAAAGGCAGGGGCGTGGCCGTCATGTATATCGGCGAGGACCTCGACGTACTGCTCGAGCTGTCCGACCGCATCATGGTGCTCTGCCACGGGCGGGTCACCGGCATTGCGGACGCCAAAACGGTCACGAAGGAGCAAATCGGGCTCATGATGACCGGGACGACCTATGAGGAGGTGTCGGCGTGAAGAAAATGCACGACGCCCCGGTGCGCATTATAAGGCGGGCCGAGCTTCCGGCGCGCACCGCCACCATGCTGCGGTTTGCGGCGCTGGCGCTCTCCCTCTGTGTCGGCGGGCTCTTCATATTGTCTTTGGGGCAGAGCCCCGCCGCCATCTACGGCACGATTATCAGCGGCGCTTTTCGCAGCAAGCTGGCAATTTCCGGCACCGTCAAGCTCATGGTCCCCATGCTCATCGCGTCGCTCGCAGTGACAATGGCCTTCAAAATGCACTTCTGGAACATCGGGGCCGAGGGCCAGATCACAATGGGGGCGGCCTTCGCCAGCTATTTCGCCCTCTACCACGACGGGTGGAACCACTGGCTGCTCATTTTGGTCATGCTGACAGCCGGGGTGCTCGGCGGCGGGCTGTGGGGGCTGATTCCGGCCTGGTTTAAGACCCGGTTTGGCACAAACGAAACGCTGTTCACCCTCATGCTCAACTACATTGCGCAGTACATCGTCAAATACCTGCGCGACGGCCCCTGGATGGACCCCGAGCTCCAGGGCTACACGGCCATCGCGCGGTTTTCCAAAAACGCGACACTCGACAAGGTGTTCGGCGTTCACTTCGGGTGGCTCATCGCGCTCGCCCTCCTTGCGGCGGTCTATGTCTATCTCAGATACACCAAGCAGGGGTACGAGATCGCGGTGGTCGGCGAGAGCCAGGACACGGCGCGGTATGCCGGCATGAACGTCAAAAAAATCATGCTGCGCACCATGTTTTTGTCGGGCGCCGTCGCGGGGCTCTGCGGCATGATTCAGGCGACGGGGGCCGACATCACGCTGACTCCGTCGGTGGCGGGCGGCGTCGGGTTTACGGCCATCATCATCGCGTGGCTGGGCAGGCTCCAGCCCAGGGCCATCTTTGTCATCACCTTTTTGTTTGCCGTCCTCGAGAAGGGCAGCAGCGTCGTGCAGTCGACTTA
Source organism: Candidatus Acidiferrum sp. (assembly GCA_035560415.1). Lineage (GTDB taxonomy): Bacteria > Bacillota > Clostridia > Oscillospirales > Feifaniaceae > DATMXT01. The sequence goes on from DATMZG010000074.1 coordinate 37,900, forward strand.
CGGCATCTCGACCAACTGCGCCGACGTGTTGCAGGGCATCATTTTGTTCTTTGTGCTGGGGTGCGAGTTTTTTGTCAACTACCGGTTTGTCTTTGGCAGGGGAGGGAATGGGAAATGAACGCCGTCATCAAGTTTTTAGTCGCCGCCGTCATCGCCGGCACGCCCCTGCTGCTGGGCACCGTGGGCGAGATCATCTGCGAGAAGGCGGGGCACCTCAACTTGGGCGTCGAGGGCATCATGTCAATTGGGGCTTGCGCCGGCTTCATGTGGGGCTATATGTACGACAGCTTCTGGATTGCGCTTGCGGCGGCGTTCTTAGGCGGCGTGCTGTCGAGCCTCATTTACGCGGTGCTGACAGTCACTTTCATGGCCAACCAGAACGTGACGGGGCTGACCCTGACCATTTTCGGCGTCGGGCTCTCCAACCTCATCGGCGTCTATATGCTGGGCAAGTCGCCCACCGGCACACTGAAGCTTCCGGCCGGCATCACGGCCGCCATCGGCAACATTCACATCGAAGGGCTCTCGGACCTGCCGGTCGCGGGGGAGCTGCTGTTCTCCTACAATCCCTTTGTCTACCTCGCCATCGCAATCGCAATTGCGGCCGGCGTCTATCTATACAGGACAAAACTGGGGCTTGAGGTGCAGGCGGTCGGCGAAAACCCGGCCGCGGCAGACGCCGCCGGCATTCCGGTCACGAGGCTCAAATATCTCAACATCATGCTGGGCGGCGGCATCTGCGGGCTGGGCGGCGCCTACTGCGCCATGATCATCAACGGCGGCGTCTGGATTTCCGACAACGTCGGCGGGCTCGGGTGGATTTCGGTGGCGCTGGTCATCTTCGCGGCCTGGAAGCCGTGGGTCGCCATCGGCGGCTCCTTTGTCTTCGGCATGATGCGGGTGCTCAAGTTCTACATCCCCAAAAGCGTCTTTGCCCCGCCCGCCGCCCTCTACGACATGCTGCCTTTCCTTGTGACCGCACTCGTGCTGGTCCTGACCTCCATGCGAAAGACCGGCCGGCTGCACATCCCGGAGGGGCTGGGCGTCAATTATTTCCGAGAGGACCGGTGACAAGCGGGTATATGCGGTCATAATAATGGGGAATCATGTAAAACAGCACTTGCAATTTTCCGGCATCTGTGCTACAATATTCAAGCTGCATAAATGCGGCAAAAATTATTTCACACACTCCGCAAGCTGCGTCATGGTGCCGGTGCACCCGGTTTGCCGCCGCAATGAACGGGGTGGAGGAAAAACCTACAGGAGGAAAAATCTATGGCAGTCGTATCCATGAAGCAGCTCCTCGAGTCCGGCGTCCACTTCGGACACCAGACGAGGCGCTGGAACCCCAAAATGGCTCCCTACATTTTTACGGAGCGCAACGGCATCTATATCATCGATCTCCAGAAGACGGTCCGCAAAATTGACGAGGCCTACAATTTCGTCAAGGAGCTGGCCGGCAGCGGCGGCACAATTCTGTTCGTCGGAACCAAAAAGCAGGCCATGGACTCCATCAAGGAGGAGGCCGAGCGGGTCGGCATGTACTATGTCAACGCCAGATGGCTTGGCGGCATGCTGACCAACTTCAAGACCATTCGCAAGCGCATTGACCGGCTGTCCCAGCTGCGCAAAATGGAGACCGACGGCACTTTCGACGTGCTGCCCAAGAAGGAAGTCATCAAGCTCAACGGCGAAATCGAGAAGCTCGAAAAGTTTCTCGGCGGCATCAAAACGATGTCGAAGCTCCCCTCGGCCCTCTTCGTCGTCGACCCGCGCAAAGAGCGCATTGCCATTTCCGAGGCCCGCAGTCTCGGCATCCCGATTGTGGCCATTGTCGACACCAACTGCGACCCCGATGAGATCGACTATATCATTCCCGGCAACGACGACGCGATTCGCGCAGTCAAGCTGATCACCAGCGTCATTGCCGACGCCGTGATTGAGGCCAAGCAGGGCGAGCAGTTCGAGCTCGAAGAGGATAAGGACGAAACAGAGGCTATATAAGGTCAGGAGGGAAATATCATGGCATTTACAGCAAAAGACGTCGCAGCCCTTCGCGAGAAGACCGGCTGCGGAATGATGGATTGCAAAAAGGCGCTCACCGAGACCGACGGAGATATGGATAAGGCCATTGAGTACCTGCGTGAAAAAGGCCTTTCGGCCGCCGCCAAAAAGGCCGGCCGCATCGCCGCCGAGGGCATTGTCTCGGCAGTTGTCGAGGGCGGCAAGGGCGTTCTGGTCGAAGTGAACTCCGAGACCGACTTCGTCGCCAAAAACGCCGACTTCCAGGCCTTTGTGACCGGGTGCGGCAAAGCGGCCCTCGCCTCCGGCGCCAAAACCGTCGAGGAGCTTTTAGCCGCCAAGTACGACGGCAAGTTCACGGTGGAAGAGATGCTGCGGGAGAAGATTCTCACGATTGGCGAGAACCTCAAGCTGCGCCGCTTCACGGTGTACGAGGGCGTCATCGAGACCTATATCCACGGCGGCGGGCGCATCGGCGTCATGGTCCGGTTTGAGACCGACTGCGCCGGCAAGGACGGCTTTACCGAGTACGCCAAGGACATCTGCATGCAGATTGCGGCGGCAAACCCGAGTTTCCTCGACAAGGCCTCAGTTCCGGCTGACGTGCTTGAGGAGGAGAAGAAAATTCTCACGGCGCAGGCCATCAACGAGGGCAAGCCGGCCGCCATCGCCGAAAAGATGGTCATGGGCCGCATCGGCAAGTTCTACAAGGACAGCTGCCTCTTAGAGCAGCCCTTCGTAAAGGACGCCGACAAGACGGTTGCGCAGTACACCGCCGAGACGGCCAAGGCGCTGGGCGGCTCCATTAAAGTGGCCGAGTTTGTCCGCTACGAAAAGGGCGAGGGCATTGCGAAGAAAGAAGAAGACTTCGCGGCCGAAATCGCCAAAATGACCGGCAACAAGTAAATTTGCGCTGTTTTCAGTGGCGCGGCAGCATGCCGCGCCACTTTTCTAAGAAAAGTCCGAAAAGGGACGCGCCGCACAGGATTTTCTGGCCGCCCATGCGTTTTTCGTTGAACTTTGCCCCAAACTATTGTATAA
>DATMZG010000075.1:0-3634 GCA_035560415.1 Candidatus Acidiferrum sp.
TGAACTGCACCCCGTTTAAGGAATACCTAAAAGAAAGCTCTATCGTAGGATAGCTCGGGTTTACGCGTACTGACGCCGTACTTGGTACGGCGTCATCCTCGTCTTCAGACGGCAACGCTCGTAGTTGTAGTAGCGGATATACTGCTCGACTGCAGTTCTGGCCTCATCGAAAGTGACGAATTTTCGCCGCTGCAGCCACTCGGTCTTCAGCATCCCGAAGAAATTTTCCATGGAAGCGTTGTCAAGGCAGTTCCCCCTCCTTGACATGGACGGGGTCACGCCGTATTCTTGAACCAGGCGGAAATACGCGTGCGATGTGTATTGGAAGCCTTGGTCGCTGTGGAGTTGCAGTCCGCCAGCGACCTTTTCCCTTTTTAAGGCGTCCCGCACGGTGTCGGTGACGAGCCTTATGTTGTGCTCCGTTCCGGTGCGGTGCCCCACGATGAAGCCGTCGTGAAGATCTTTTATCGCCGACAGGTAGAGAACTCCTTGTTGGGTATGGATATAGGTGATGTCTGTCACCCATTTCCTGTTGGGTCTGTCGGCGTAGAATTCCCGGTCAAGCAAGTTGCCGTAACGGTGGACGGCCTCGGAGAACCTGGCGTACGGACGCCGCCTGCGGGCTACGGACTGGATGCCGAGCTTGCGCATTATTCTAAGGACCTTCTTTCGGTTGACATGAAGCCCGTGCTTAGTCTTAAGTTGACAGGCGACTTGCCTGTAGCCGGCGCTCCCCTTGGACGCGCCGTGAATGACCAAGACCAGCTCCAACAAGGTTTCGTCCTTATCGGGAAGATCCTGCCTGCGTTTCCACTTGTAATAGCCGGAATATGAAACACCTAGCACCCGGCACAAGTCTTTCAGCGGGTACTTGTCCGCAAACATGGCGATGTTTCGGTATTTCAGGCTCGCTTTCACCTCCTTTCCACCGCGGAGAGAAAAGCCCGAAGAACCTCGTTCTCCATCCGCAGTCGGCGGAGTTCTTCCTCGACGCCCTCGGGAACCGCCGGCCGCCTGCCCTTGGGTTTCGGCTCCAATCCGGCCCAGCCTAGTTTGCGATACGCAACGCACCAGAATTGTAGTGTGCTCCTTGAGGAGATACCGAACCGAGCCATCACTTCCCGTACGCTCAGGCCTTCCTCCAGATGCGCCCTGACAGCCTCCAGCTTCGTTTCGTGCGAAAATTGATTCGACTTCATACCGATTTTGCCAGCCATGCGAAAGCCCCCTATTGTATTTTCATCCTACAATAGGGGGCTTTCTTTTGCACATTCCCTTTTTGGGGTTCAGTTCATTATAACCCCCGCCTTAATCATGCGGCTTTTATCACAACATGCGGCCTTATTACGATGACCGCCCGACCGATACTTCCACATTGTCGCCGTTCTTCACCGGCGTCGTGAACTCCGCCTCTGCCCCGTTCACCAGAACGCTTATCCGGCTGCCGGTAGGCAGCGAGCGGGGGTCGAACTCGGCGGCCAGCAACACGTCGCTGACCATCGGCTGGACCTCATAACAGGTATAATCCACATAACTGCCCGGCCGCGCCGCATCGTCCATCTTCGCCGGCTTGCCGGCCACCGTGAAGGACCATCGGCGGAGCGGCACCCGGCACTTGCCGCCGTTGAACAGCACGATATGCGCCGCCTCGGCTGCCTCGCTGAGGCCGAGAAGCTCGCCGAGAGTGGGGGCGACAACCGGCACCGTCGCGATGATGTCGTTGTCGGCCACCGTCGCCGTTGGGCCGCAGCGGACGCCGTTCAGCGTATATTCCGGCCAGCGGACAAAAGTTCGCTCGCTGCCGTTGACCACATAGCGATACTCCCGCGACTCGGTCGTCTGCCCGGCCAGCGCCAGCGCTTCCGCCAGCGTCGCCGGCTGGCGGCACACCACATGGTCGCGGTCGGCCAGCTTGGTGTCGGCCTTGGCAGCCTTGCCGTTGACGGTTATGATCGGCCCTGCCGTCACGAGCTTATCGTCGATCAATAACGTGAAGGGGGCCGGAATGGCAGTCAGTTCGGCGATCGTAGGGCAGGGACTGTTCCCGTCCTTGCCCTTCTCAACCTTGAGGCTGTCCCCCTCGCTCAGACTGTCGCCGAAGGAGGCCTCCGCACCGTTCAAAAGGATGTACCCAGGCTGGCCGAGGCTGCCGGGGAGGAATTTCTTCTGGCCGTTGACGGTTACGGTGAGGCCGAGACCCGGCCGCCCGTGAAGACTGCGCACGTCGATGCCGGCCACCAGCAGCGCGTCGGCTACCGTCAGCCTGCCGAGATTGAACAGGCGGAGAGGCCGCTCGTTGAGCGTCACCTGGACGAAAGTAAGCAGGCGGCCGCCGGACAGGCTGAGGATGCCAAGGGGTGTCACCCCGTCGGGAGCGATCAGTTCGCAGGGAATGTCGTAGAGACCTTCCACCGCTTCCGGCCGCCTGATACCCACGCGCGTAGCCGCGATCCCCAGCGTTTCGGCTAAAGCCGCCGGCAGACCGGGCGTGAGCGACCCGCCCCCGACCAGCAGCACCGCCTGGGGCGGCGAGGCATTCAGGGCCAAAATCTGCGCGGCAATCGCCTGCGCCAGTTCGGCCACGACCGGGCCGATGCCCGCGATGATCTCAGCCGCGGGTAGCTTGTTAGTCATCCCCAGGACATCGGTAAACGACACGCTTTTGCGGGCGGTGCCAAGCTTGCGTTTGAGCACCTCCGCCACTTTGAAGTCCAACAAATGGGCCTGGGAAACGGCTTCCGTCACCTCGTCGCCGGCGAACGGCACCATACCGTAGCCGATAACCGTGCCGTCGCGGGTGATGGCGACGTCCGAAGTACCTGCGCCCACATCGACCAGCGCCAGGTTGAGATGGCGCATAGTCGGCGGGATAAGCACGTTGATCGCGGCGATAGGCTCCAGGGTGAGGGTGGCCATTTCCAGGCCGACCGCTTCGATCGCCGCCTGCAGGGAGTCGATAACCTGGCGCGGCAGGAAGGTGGCGATAACCTCGATGCTGGCGCTTTTGCCCCGCTGGCCGACAAGCGTTTTCATCGTCGTGCCGTCGAGGACGAAGCGGACGACACTGTAGCCGACGCAGTAATAGCCGGTGGGATCGGCCACCGCCTTCGTCGTCGCCAGCTGATGCTGGGCCGCCTGGATGGCCGCCAGCTCCAGCCCCCGCTCGTCATCGCCCGTCAGGGCGCCGCGGCCGCCGCAATCGATATCCGCCCCGGCCCGCAAAGTGCATAACGCCCGTCCGGCTGCGGCCACCGAAACCTTCTTCAGGGGGCCGACGACGGCTGTGAGGCGAGACGTGACGCTCGCCAACACCTGGGCCACCTCTGGCACATCGTGGATCTGGCCGTCCAGCATGGCACGGGTGTTGTGCTCCTGGCGCTCGGCGGCCAGCACCCTGATGCCGTCGGCCGTCAGTTCGCCCACCAGGCCGACAACGCTCCGCGTACCGATATCCAGAGCAAAAAGCAGCTTCTTTTTCTCCATGACGCGCGCTCCTTGTCAACAAAACAGTATGTTAAACTTCGCCTTCCGCGCCGGATTTCCTTTTCTCGCCTCCCGACTGCCGTAAGCCGTGGCACAATTTGTCAGAAAAATTTTTCGGGCGGCGGAAGGTATAAACGCAACAGCGAAGAAT
>DATMZG010000076.1:0-28746 GCA_035560415.1 Candidatus Acidiferrum sp.
ATATTAAAGCGTATTTTCAATCTCGTCGTAGACTTTCCGGATGTGCAGCTCCATTGCGCTGCGGGCACCCTCCGCGTCCCGCTTGCGCAAAAACACCATGATCTGCCTGTGGTCGGTCATGGAGATCTCGGTCAGCCTCGGGTAGGGGGCCGTGGCGGCGAGCGTCTCGTTGATGGAGCGGCTGACGATGGGGAAGAGCGTGCTCAAAAAGGAGTTGTGGGTGGCATAGGCGATGGCCGAGTGGAATTTCAGCTCAATCTCGGAGGAGTAATACCCCTCCTGAATGGCCTTGATGGCCGCCTCCCCGTAAGTGAGGATGTCCTCAAGGTCCTCGTCGGTGGCGCGCTCGCAGGCGAGGGCCGCAATGGGCGGCTCCAAAATGAGCCGGGCCTCGTAGAGCTCATGCAGGCGCATGCGAATGCGCTCCAAATCCCCAAACTCGGAGTTGACGTAGGGGGAGAGGTTGTCGGACACATAAGTGCCGCGGCCCCGCACCACTTTCAGCACGCCCTGGCTCACGAGCAGCCCGATGGCCCCTCTTGACGTGATGCGGCTCACGCCGAACAGGACGGCAAGCTCGTTTTCATTGGGCAGCTTGTCGCCCGGCAGATATTTATGCGCGAGTACAATCTGATTGTAGAGCTCGTCGGCCATGCGGCGGGCCTTGCTTTGCTTTGCGGGTACCCCTTCCATAAGCGCTCCTCTCAGGGTATTTCTATTATTTTAATCCGCCGCGCGCCCCTTGTCAAAGGGAAAATGAAATTTTTGGATAATATTTCACAGGGCAGTTGACAAAAAAAGGCTGCGGGGCGTACTATGTAATCATACAACAGCATAAATTGTAATACAACACGTGAGAGGAGGCAAGTTCTCAGTGGATGTTTCGGTGAAAATCAGGGAGGACCGCTGCAAGGGCTGCGGGCTCTGTGTGGCGACCTGCCCGAAGCAGGTTCTTGCCATGGGCACGGGTGTAAACGCGAAGGGCTATCATCCGGTGACGGTGGCGCGCAAAGACGATTGCATTCGATGCGCCGCCTGCGCGGCGATCTGCCCCGACTCGGTCATCACGCTGGAGGCGTGAGAGGCGCGGCGCGGATGGACATGCAGGCAGGCCGGAGGAACTCAAAATGCCCGGCCGGAGATGGGACAGCCTAAGTCCGGCATGGGCGAAAATGCTTTTGGATTTGAGGTGACACACGGTGGAAAGAGAACTGTGGAAAGGCAATGAAGCCATTGCGCAGGCGGCGATTTCAGCCGGCTGCAGGGGATTTTTCGGGTATCCCATCACGCCGCAAAACGAAATCCCGGAGTACATGTCGCAGCACATGGAGGCGGCCGGAGGCGTCTTTGTCCAGTCGGAGTCGGAAATTGCCGCCATCAACATGGTCTACGGCGCGTCGGCCGCGGGCGTGCGGGCCATGACCTCGTCCTCCTCGCCCGGAATCAGCTTAAAGCAGGAGGGCATCAGCTACCTGGCGGGGGCCGAGCTGCCGGCCGTCATTGTCAACATGGTCCGCGGCGGCCCCGGGCTTGGCACAATCCAGCCCTCCCAGGGCGACTATTTTCAGTCGACCCGCGGCGGCGGAAACGGCGACTACCGCACGATTGCCTTAGCACCCTGCGACATTGAGGAGGCGGTGGCGCTGACCGAGGAGGCCTTTGACCTTGCCGACCGCTACCGCAACCCGGTGCTGATTGTGGCGGACGGAGTCATCGGCCAGATGATGGAGCCGGTCGCCATGCGCGAACCCGCCGCAAAGGCGCTGCCCGAAAAGAGCTGGGCCGCCTCCGGCAGGCAGGGGAGGGAACACAACAACTTCGTCACCTCGCTCGCCCTCGACGCCGTCGACTGCGAGGCCCATAATTTAAAATTGCTGAAAAAATATCGGGAGATCGAGCAAAACGAGACCCGGTGGGAGTCCTACCGGGCCGAGGACGCGGCGCTTGTCATCGTCGCCTACGGCACGGTCGCCAGAATCGCCAAAACGGCCATCGATGAGCTCAGAGAAAAGGGCGTCGCCGTCGGAATGCTGCGCCCCGTCACGCTGTGGCCCTTCCCGACAAGTGAGCTCGCGCGGCTTGCCGCGCTTGACGGCGTAAAGAGCTTTCTCACGGTCGAAATGAGCACCGGCCAGATGCTCGACGATGTGAAAATCGCCGTGGAGGGAAGAAAACCGGTCCGCTTTTTCGGGCGCACCGGCGGCATGGTGCCGGCCGTGGCCGAAACTCAAAAGGCCGTACTTTCCGTGTTAAAGGAATTGGGGTGAGCGAAATGGAATATCACATTACCGCGGGCCTCACGGACAGGGAGACCCACTACTGCCCCGGATGCGGGCACGGAACCGTACATAAGCTGGTAGGCCAGGTCCTGGAGGAGCTCGGGCTCATCGACAGCGCCATTCTGGTCTGCCCGGTCGGCTGCTCGGTCTTTGCGGGAAATTACCTCGCCTGCGACGCCGTCGAGGCGGCCCACGGCAGGGCCCCCGCCGTCGCCACCGGCATCAAGCGCACCCACCCAAAGAGCCCCGTCTTCACCTATCAGGGGGACGGCGACCTCGCCTCCATCGGCACGGCCGAGATCGTGCACGCGGCCATGCGGGGCGAGAAATTCACGACCGTCTTCATCAACAACGCCATTTACGGCATGACCGGCGGCCAGATGGCCCCGACGACGCTCATCGGCCAGAAGTCCACGACAAGCCCCGGGGGCCGCAACCCAGCCCTTCAGGGCGGCCCCATGCACGTCCCCGAGATGCTCTCGGCACTCGACGGGCTCATCTACGCCGAGCGGGTCTGCGTGGCCGACGTGCCAAATGTCATCAAAGCCAAAAAGGCCATTAAAAAGGCCTTCCAGCTTCAGATGGAAGGCCGCGGGTTCACGTTTATCGAAGTGCTCTCGGCCTGCCCCACGAACTGGGGAATGGCCCCGGTCGAGGCAAACCGGTGGGTGCTCGAAGCCATGGCCGCCTGCTATCCGCCTGGCGTCGTCAAGGAGGTGGCGGTATGAAACGGGAGGTCCTCATCGCCGGATTTGGCGGACAGGGGGTCATGTCAATCGGCAAATCGCTTGCCGAGCTCGGGATGGACAAGGGTCTGTTTGTGTCCTGGGTGCCCTCCTACGGCCCCGAAATGCGGGGCGGCACCGCCAACTGCTCAGTCATTTTGTCGGATGCCAAAATCGGCTCCCCGATTGTCACCCGGCCGACTGAGCTCATCGCCATGAACATGCCGGCCCTTGATAAATTTGGGATGTCTGTGAGAGAGGGCGGGACAATCTTCTTAAACGCTCCGGACAAGGGCAATAGAGCCCTGCCCGGCGTCACAATTTGCCCGGTCCCCTGCGACGAGATTGCCGGGGAACTTGGCAACCTGCGGGCCGCCAACATGGTCATGCTGGGGGCGTATGCCGCCGTCACCGGGTTTATAACGCCGGAGGAGGCCGCAGCCTATGTGCGCCATCTTTTCGGCGGGCGCAAAAGCGGCCTCATTGAGCTCAATTTGAAGGCGCTGGAACGGGGTGCGGCCTGCCGCACGGCGTAGGAACGACAAAATGATAAGGGCGGCTGTGAGACCACAGCCGCCCGCTTTCTTTATTCCTCGGTGATGTCGGCAAACTGCGCCACAACAAAGGCCCGCAGTTCCTCCGGCGCCACAAAGACCGAGACGCCCTTGGCGCCGGCCGACACGGCAATCGTGTCAAACAAAATGGCCGTCTCGTCAATGAAAGTGGAGTAGAGCTTTTTCATGCCGACAGGGGAGACGGCCCCCCGCTCGTAGCCCGTGAGGTCCCGCAGCTCTTTGAGCGGCAGCAGGGCGAGCTTCTTCTCCCCGGCGGCCTTTGCCGCCTTTTTTAAGTCGAGGGACGCCTCAACCGGAACCACAAAGACAAGAGCGCGGCCGCTGTCGCCCTTTGCGCAGAGCGTTTTAAAGGAGCGCCCCTCCTCAAGCCCCAGACTGTCGCGCACGGCCTCGCCCGAAAACTCCGCTTCGCCTAAGTCGTAGTACAAGGGCTCACAGGCAATTCCGGCAGCTTCCAGCAGTCTGAGCACATTTGTCTTGACCATGCTATTTTTGAACCACCTCAATGAGCAGGTCGTCGAGCCGCGAGAACACGATGGTCGAGCCGGTCGGCCGCTTCACGGGGCCGTATACGATTTTCCCAATCAGGGGAAGCGCCGCCTCGAGGTCGTCGGTGTGGTAGGCGATGTGGGGCATTTTCTGCACGCTCGGGGGGAGCGGCGTGTCGGCCTCAAAGAACATGTACTCGATGTGCAGAGGGGAATCGCTCGGATCGGTCGACCACAGGCCCAGTCCCTCCCGGTAGGCCATTGCGTCAAACTTCTCCTTGACCGGCAATCCGATGTGGTGCAGGCTGAGCTGTTTCATAACGCGCCTCCTTATATTGGTTAAAATGAATGCCATAACATGATACGCATACCGTCACTCAATTGGCAATCCGTGTTGCTTTAAGAAAGACAGCTTATCCCAATAGCCGCGCTGGAAGACGATTTTATCATTCACGACCTGAAAAAAACCGCATCCGCGAAGCCCCAGCGGGTCGCGCCATTCCATCATCGCCCACTGCCCATCCTCAAAGATATTCTCCACGATGCAAACCATTATGGCTTTGGAAAATTCACGCTCAAAGGACTTTTTAATATTGTCACGGCCGCAAACCGGCTCATTTGCAACCTGATGGTTGATGGCGTTTTCCGCGTAGAGCAATGACAGGGCTTCGGCGTCGGCCCGGTTAAAAGCGTCAATAAACAGCTGCAAGACTTCCTTTGGCCTCATTTTCACCACCCCACATTTATAAACAATCTATCATCATTGTACTACAAGTTCCGCAACTTTTAAAGCAAACTATTTTTGCTTTTTCATTGTAAGGGATATGCGCCCGCGCTTTTCGTCGACCTCGAGCACCCGCACTGTCACGACGTCGCCCACCTTGACGACCTCCGACGGATGGCGGACAAACCGGTTGGCCAGCTGGGAGATGTGCACCAGCCCGTCCTCGTGGACACCGATGTCGACAAAGGCCCCGAAGTCGATGACATTGCGCACCGTGCCGGCAAGCTCCATGCCGGGTTTCAAATCTTTCAGGCTCAGCACATCGTGGCGCAAGAGCGGTGGCGGCAGCTCGTCGCGGGGGTCGCGCCCGGGGCGGCGCAGCTCGGCGGTGATGTCGGCGAGGGTCGGCAGCCCCACGCCCAGCGCCTTGGCCGTCGCCTCATCCTCCTTCAGCTTTTCGGCGGCGCGCCCCGCCACGACGTCGTCCGGCGTCAGGCCGCAGCGTTTTAGCAGTTCAAGCGCCGCCTCATAGGACTCGGGGTGGACGGCAGTGTTGTCTAAAAGCTGCCTGCCGCCCGGAATACGCAGGAAACCGGCGCACTGTTCATAGGCCTTCTTCCCGAGCCCTTTGACTTTCAAAAGCTGTTTTCGCTCGGCAAAGGGGCCGGCCTCCTCGCGGTGGGCCACGATGTTTTTGGCGAGGACGGGGCCGATTCCGGCCACCCGGGTCAGAAGCGGGGAAGAGGCGGTGTTCAAATCGACCCCGACGGTGTTGACGCAGTCCTCCACCACCCCGTCAAGGGAGTGGGAGAGCTTTGGCCCCGGCATGTCGTGCTGATACTGGCCGACCCCGATGGCCTCGGGCGGGATTTTCACAAGCTCGGCAAGCGGGTCCTGCATGCGCCGCGCAATGGAGACGGCTGAGCGCAGCGAAACGTCGTATTCCGGAAATTCTTCGGCCGCCAAGGCCGACGCCGAATAGACCGAGGCCCCGGCCTCGTTGACAATCATATATTTGACGCCGGGGAAGACGGCGAGCACTGAGGCGATGAAGGCCTCGGTCTCGCGGGAGGCGGTGCCGTTGCCGATGGCCACCGTCGTCACCCCGTGAGTTTTGATGAGCCGCGAGACGGTGCGGGCCGCCTCCTCCGTTTTGTTTGCGGGCGGCGTCGGGTAGATGACGCCGGTCGCAAGCACGCGGGAGACGGCGTCGACGACGGCCAGCTTGCAGCCGGTGCGGTATGCCGGGTCGACGCCGAGGGTCACGGCGCCGCGCACCGGCGGCTGCATGAGCAGGTGCTTTAGGTTCATCGCAAAACTGCGAATGGCGGCCTCGGCGGCACGGTCGGTCAAAACGCCGCGCAGCTCCCTCGAGAGGGAGGGGAAGATGAGCCTGTCGTATGCGTCGCCGCAGGCGGGCTTAATGACGTCGCGCAGCGTAAGCCCTGCAAGCCCGATGTGGGCATAGATGTCCCCGAGGCAGGCCGCGTCGTCCGCCTCAACCGCCACTTTGAGGTAGTCCTCGGCCTCCCCGCGGTTGATGGCGAGAATGCGGTGGGCCGGAAGCGTCGCCGCCGGCTCCTTGAAGTCGTAGTAGAGGCGGTAGACGCTGTCGGCCTCTTTTTTTGCGGCGGAGCACAGCACCCCCGCCCCGATGCGCCGGCGCAGCTTTTCGCGCAGGGCGGCGTCGACCGAGAGGTCCTCCGCAATGATGTCGAGGGCCCCGGCGATGGCCGCTGCGGCGTCCGGCAGCTCTTTTTCGGGGTCGACATAGGGGGCTGCCAGTTCCTCGGCCGTCTCGCCGCTTTTTGCCGCAAAGAGGGCCGCCGCCAGCGGCTCAAGGCCTCTCTCTCGGGCGACGCCGCCCCTTGTCGTGCGCCGCTTTTTAAAGGGCAGGTAGAGGTCTTCAAGCGCCGTCAGGGTCGTCGCGGCCTCAATTTTGTCCCTGAGCTCCCCGGTCAGTTTGCCCTGCGCGTCAATGGCCGACAGCACCTCAAGGCGGCGCTTGTCAAGCCCCTGCAAATACGAGAGCCTGTCTGCGACCTTGCGCAGCAGCTGGTCGTCAATGGCGCCGGTCAGCTCTTTGCGGTAGCGGGCGATAAAGGGCAGCGTGTTGCCCTCCCCGATGAGCTTGATAATGTTGTCGGAATGCTCCGGCTTCAGTGAAAACTCCGCCGAGAGCGCTCTTGAATAATCCAATCTCTCACCTCTGGAAAAAGCTAAAACTCTTTTGAAAAATTATATACGCTCGCCGCAAAAAAAGCAACGCGGGCGCACAAAAAAGCCGCCTTAAAGCACCGCCTCCTGGTGGAAAACCCATAGGTTTTTCGACACTAAAAGCCGCCTCCAGGCTTTTGGCCTGGAGGCGGCACACATGATGAAGAACTCACATGATGACAATCTTACTTTGCGACCTTACTTCCCGAGCTTACTTCTCGATGGCGTCCTTAAAGGCTTTGCCGGCCTTGAACACGGGGGCCTTGGAGGCGGGAATCTGGATTTCTTCCTTGGTCTGGGGGTTGCGGCCCTTGCGGGCGGCGCGCTCTTTGACCTCAAAGGAGCCAAATCCGACCAGCTGGACCTTGTCGCCGGCCTTGAGCGCTGCAGTGATTTCGCCAATGAAGGCAACAAGGGCCTTCTCGGCGTCCTTTTTTGACATACCGGTCTTTTCGGCGATGGCTGCGATCATCTCAGATTTGTTCATACTGCTTACCTCACTTATTATTATTCTGAAACCGCCGTGGAAGCTCCTCCCTCACGGTGTTTGGCATCATCCCACAGCCTGTCCATTTCAGTTAAGCTGAGCGCTGTCAGGGCATGTCCGCCCGACATGGCGGCCTGCTCCATTTGCTCAAAGCGGTCTGTGAATTTTTCCGAAGCTTCGGTCAGAAGCTCTTCGGCGTCGCCTTTCAGCTTGCGCACGACATTGACCGCTGAGAACAGCATGTCCCCAAGTTCGGCTTTTATGTCAGGCGCACTGCCCGCCGCGACCGCTTCGCGCAGCTCGGCGATCTCCTCCTCGAGTTTTTGGAGAGCGCCCTCGGTGTCCGGCCAGTCAAACCCGACTTTCGCGGCTTTTTTCTGGAGCTTCTGGGCCCGCATCAGGGCCGGAAAGACGGCCGGCACGCTGCGCAGGGACTGGGTTTGGGTCGTGTACCCCTTGGTGTTCATTTTGATGGCGTCCCAATTGGTCAGCACCTGCTCCGAGGTGTCGGCCTTGACTTCGCCAAAGACGTGCGGATGGCGCAAAATGAGTTTGCGGCAAAGCCCGGTGATGACTTCCTCATAGCCAAACCGTCCGGCCTCAAGTTCCATCTCGGTGTGGAGTCCCACTTGCAGCAGCACGTCCCCCAGCTCCTCGCAGAGCAGCTCCGGGTTGTCCGTGTCAATGGCCTCGCAGACCTCATAAGTCTCCTCAATAAAGTTCTTGCGAATGGAGGCGTGGGTCTGTTCTCTGTCCCACGGACACCCGCCGGGAGACCTCAGCACGCGGACAAGTTCAACGAAATCGTTAAAATTATATTTGCCGCCGTAGTTTGCAGCTAAACGGGCTTTCGTGTCATTCATTTTATACCATCCAATTCCTTTTTTCAAGTATCTGCGCGATTTTTTCGCCTTTCGGAAGCAAAATTACGTCTTCCCGGCGCATGGCTTTCGTAAACAGTATAATTCCGAGGTACATCATACCCGCAAAAGCGATACAGAATACGGTGGCAAGCCTGCTCCCGGCGCCGACCGGGGCAAAGTCGTAGAGCAGCCGCGCCCCCGCGCAGGCCACAAGCGAGGCGCCAAGGGCTTTTGCCGCAAAGCCCATGATGTGGGGCAGGTGGCCGAGCGTTTTGCGGATATAGAGCAGGTTTAAAAACATGATGATGAAGTAGCAGAGGTTTGTGCCCACCGGCGCGCCGTAAATGTTGACGTCCGGCCGGCCGACCAGGACGAAGTTGGTGACGACCTTGACGCAGCCGCCCACTAAAATCGTAAAGACCGGAACCTGCTCTCGGCCGATGGCCTGCAATATGGCGTTGGTGATGGAGACGAGGCAGACGAACATGACGGCGATGCCGAGCATCGATAAGAGCGGGGCCACCATGACGGCGTCTTCCGGCCTTGCGGGATAAAGAAGGTCCAAAATTGGCTTTGACATGAACGAAAGCCCAAGCCCTGCGGGCAGCGCCATCAGAATGGCAAGCCGCAGGGCTGAGCCCAAGATGCCGGATGAGGCCGTCTTGTCGCCCACGGAAAACCGCTGGGCGATGGCGGGGATGACTGCGATGCCGATGGGGATGATGAGGGCGGTCGGCAGATTGAAGAGGGTGCGGGCCATGCCGGAGTAGGCGCCGAACATGATTTCGGCGTCGGTCTGAGAAAATCCTGCGGCGAGCAGCCGGTCGAGCACGACCGAGGTGTCGACGAGGTTGGTGACCGACATGACCGAGGAGCCGATGGCAATCGGCACCGTGATGGCGACAAGCCGGCGGAAAATGTGATTCCGGGACTCCAGCGCGTCGCTTACGAGTGTGCCGCCCGGCAGGGCGGGGGCGGCCATGCGCCGCCGCACCACGAGGTAGAGGGAGCCCAGCACCGTGCCAAGCGTCACGCCCGAGATGGCGCCGGCCGCAAGGAGCGGCAGCAGCTCTTTTTCGGGCAGCCCGAGCGAGAGAATGTATTTGGCAACGGCAATGCCGCCGCCCAGTTTCGCCAGGGCGACGATGATTTGGGAGACGGCCGTCGGCACCATGTTCTGATAGCCCTGGAAGTACCCGCGGTAGGAGGACATGACAATCTCGAACATGATGGCGGGGGCGATGATTTTAATTGCCGTGGCCGCGTTCTCATTGTTCATGAGGGCGGCCAAGGTGTCGGCGCCAAACCAGAGCACGGCCGACCCCGCAATGCCCAGCACAAAGAAGGTGGAGAAGGCGACGCTTAAAATCCGGCGGGAGTTCTCAAACCGGCCGACTGCGTTGCTCTCCGACACCATGCGCGAAATGGCGACCGGCAGCCCCGAAGTCGTCAGGATGTACATCCAGGTATAGATGTCATACGCCACCGTGAAGTAGGCGTTGGCCTGCGCGCCGATGATGTTGTAAAGCGGTATTTTGAAGACCGCGCCGATGACCTTGACCAGAAAACCGGCCACGATGAGGATCAGGGCGCCCTCCATAAAGCTTTGCCGTTTGGTGCTCAAAAGAAGACCTCCGTTTTTTCAAAGCGGCGGCGGCTTAACGCAAACGCCCGCTTTGCCTGCATTTTCACGGCGCTGCGCTGATATGCCCGCCGCTTTTGCGGGCGGCGCCGCCCTCAGTTGTAGAAGAGCAGGTCGTCGTATGTGGGCATCGGCCAGACGCCGCGGGGCGCCAGCACTTCAAGCGCGTCGCAGGCGTACCCGAGCTGATACATGAGGGGGAGTACGCTGTCGCGCAGATAAGTGGCCTCCTCCTCTTTGACGGCGTAGCCGTGGGCCCCGGCAAGTGCCTGCGACAGGGCGCCCGCCGCCGTGACGACGTCGGCGATTTTCTTGCCGATATTGACAAGCATGGCGCTTTGCGGCGTCTCAATGCCGGCCTGCTTTAAAAGGGCGATGTCTTTTGCGAGGGAGCCGGCGTATTCGGTCATGGCCGGCACAATCTGGCGCATGGCCATGTCGGCCATGACTCTGGCCTCCAGCGACACGTGCTCGGCGTACTGCTCGTAGAGAATCTCGCGCCTGGCGTCGAGCTCCGGGTGGGTGAAGACGCCGTACCGCTCATAGAGGTCGTAGGTCTGCCGCTTTTTGAGGGCGGGAATGGCGTCGAGCGTGTTTTTGATGATGGGCAGCCCCCGCTCCTCGGCGAGCCGGGTCCACTCGCCGGAGTAGCCGTTGCCCGAGAAGAGGATTTTGTCGTGCCCGAAGAGAATGTCCCGGAAGATGTCCCGCACTTCGGCCTCGAAGTCGACGGCCATCTCAAGCCGGGAGGCGATGTCGTCCAGCGACTCGGCGACGATGGTGTTGAGCACGGTGCAGGACTCCGAAAGCGACTGCGAGGAGCCCACCATGCGGAATTCAAACTTGTTGCCGGTGAAGGCGAAAGGCGAGGTGCGGTTGCGGTCGGTGTTGTCGCGGTACACTTCGGGCAGGGCGGGGACGCCGAACTTCAGCGTGCGCACCCGCTCCGGCTGCTCGAGGTTGGAGCGCACCTTGTCAATCATGGCCATGAGCTCATCGCCCAAAAAGACTGAAATGACGGCGGGCGGCGCCTCAAAGCCGCCCAGGCGCCGGTCGTTGGAGGCCGAGGCGCAGGCCAGGCGCAGCAGCAAGGCGTGCTTGTCGACAGCCCGGATGACGGCCGACAGGAAAATGAGAAACTGGGCGTTGTCGTAGGGCGTCTTGCCGGGCTCGAGCAGGTTGTGGCCGGTGTCGGTGCCAAGGGACCAGTTGTTGTGCTTGCCCGAGCCGTTGATGCCGGTGAAGGGCTTTTCGGCTAAGAGACAGGACAGCCCCTGCCGCTCGGCCACCCGTTTCATCATGTCCATGACAATCTGGTTTTGGTCGCAGGCGATGTTGGCCGACCGGTAAAGGGGCGCCATCTCGTGCTGGCAGGGCGCCGCCTCGTTGTGTTTGGTCTTGGTGATGATGCCGACTTTCCAGAGCTCAAGGTCGAGCTCGTTCATGAAGGCGGCCACCCGCTCGGTGATGGAGCCGTAATAGTGCCGCTCGTCCTCCTGACCCTTGATGGGGTGCGCCCCCATCAGCGTCTTGCCGGTCAGTTTGAGGTCGGTGCGGGCGTCGGCCATCTCCTTGTCGACAAGGAAGTACTCCTGCTCGGCACCGACGTTGGGGATGACCCGCTTGGACTCGGTGTCGCCGAACAGCCGCAGAATGCGCAGCGCGTGGGTGTTGAGGGCCTCCATGGAGCGCAGCAGCGGGGTTTTCAGGTCGAGCGCCTCGCCGTGGTAGGAGCAGTAGGCCGTCGGAATGTACAGCGTGACGCCGCCGCCCTCCTGCTTGACAAAGGCGGGGGAAGTGCAGTCCCAGGCCGTGTAGCCGCGGGCTTCGAAAGTGGCCCGCAGTCCGCCGGAGGGGAAGCTCGAGGCGTCCGGCTCGCCGCGGATCAGGCTCTTGCCGGACAGGTGCATGATGATGCCGTCGACGCCGTCGGACTCAAGGAAGGAGTCGTGCTTTTCGGCCGTGGCGCCGGTCAGGGGCTGGAACCAATGGGTGTAATGGGTCGCGCCGTGGGCCACCGCCCACTCCTTCATGGCCTCGGCGATGTCGTCGGCGGCCGCCGGGTCGAGCGGAACCCCCTCGTCAATGGTCTGCCGCCAGGCCTTGTAGGCTGCGGGCGGCACGCGTTTGCGCATCTCTTCGTCATTGAACAAATTTTTCCCATAGTTCTCAAGTGCAGGGTTTGTCACAAGAATCACGCCCCTCTCACAATAATATGTTATTTTACAATGATTTATGGTCGAATGCAATTCGCAGACTAACCAAAATAAACCCCCGGCCATGCCGGGGATTTATTTTGTACACTATTCAGCAGTCGTCACAGTCGCCGCAGTCGCAGTCCCCGTCGTCCTTGCACCCGCAGCCGCAGCCGGGTTTGGCAATTCTTGTGCCGCAGCGGGGGCAGAAGTCGAAGTTCTCCTCAATGGGCTTGCCGCAGCCGGGGCAGACCGGGTCCGACTTCTCGGCGCGGCGCGCCTTGAGGTCGTCGATCTCCGAGACCTTGGAGTCGATGATGGCGATGAGCGCCTCGGGGGTCATGCCCTGCATGTTGTGCTTTTTGGCCTCATAGACGGCGTGTCCGAGCTCCTTGAAAAGGTCTGAGAGCTCGTTTTCCTTGGAAGCGATTTCAAGTCCGAGTTTAGAGCGTTCGAGCAGCTCGGAGGCTTTCTGGGCTGCGGCTTCGCTGGCTTTCTTCACGCTTTCGAGTACGTCCTCAGGTTTAATTGCCATATCTTCAACCGCCTTTCACTTATGGGTTTGATGGTACTATACCCTTCGCGGCAAATCAATATACTTTTTGTGAATTTCCTTACACGCTGTAGTAAGCGGTCTCGCAGGGGTTGCCGGGGGCGACCTCCATCGTGCGGGCCGTCAGGTCCATGACGATGGAAAACACGGTTTCGGAGGAGTGGCCGGGCTGGCGGTGGGCGCCGAAGTGCCGGCAGATGCCGTCCGGGAAATCGGTGTGGTCTCTCAGCATCTCCTTGACGTTCTCCATCGTCACCTCGGTGCCTGCCTCCCGCACCATTTGCTTCATGCGGCCGTGGCGCAGGAAGGAGTCAGGGAAGTTGCGGTGGCCGACGTCGGTAAAGCCTGTCATCCTGGGGCTGACAAAGTGGTTGGCGTGGACAAGGTAGCCCTCGTCCGCGTACATGACGTCGTTGCTCTGGGGCCCCGTCTCAATGGAGACCGCCTCGCCGTTGGCGGAGGCGATGAGGAAGTGGGCGTTTGCCCCTAAGGGCACTTTAATGGCGGCGCCGACCGCGACCGACAGCAAGGGCGCGTTTAAAATTCCGCGTAAGGCGATGTGCAGCGGAATGGAGGGCTCGACCACCCGCTGGTTGGAGGCGAGGGCGTTGAGCAGCACGCCGACGCCGGCCGAGTTGAAGCCGATTTTTCCGATGATGCCGGCCTCGGTCACCATGACGATGTCGGGCTTGGGCCGCTTTTGCTGGATGCGCAGCAAAATGCAGTTTTCCCGCACGACGACGCGCCAGTCCCAGTTTTGGGCCAGCAGCGTGTGGCCGTCCTTTGCGCGCGCCGGCGTGACTGCCAGGGCCGTGCAGCCGTCGGTCGTGCGCTCGTCAATCATGCCGCCCTGGAACACGACCTCGCTGCGCAGGTTGAGGGCCATGATGTCCTCGAGGGGCAGCCCCGCCCCGTCGGCCACGCCCTGCAGCTCCTCCATGAGGTCGGCGTCGTACTCCTTGATTTTGGGGATAAAGGTCATCGCGTAGCGCACCGCCTTGTCCCACGGCACAGCCGAGTAGTCCATGAACATGGACTTGTACATGACGACGTTGCGCCTCACAAGCTCGGCCGCCTCCTTGCCGTGGGTAAACCCGATCTCATAGGGGGTACCGCTCGCGTTCACTTCCGGGAACTTTCCGCCTGTCACCATATGTATCCCTCCTGAAAATAAATAATTATCTGTCCGTGCGGCTCCCCGCAAAAGTTCAGATTGCCCTGTCGTCCAGCAGCTCCAATAGCCGCCTGCGGTGAAGTTCCCGCTTTTCGGCCCCCCGCAGATATTCGCGGACGTGCTTGTCGTTGAAAAGCCGCTCAATGCGCCTGCCCGGAAGGTCCGTCACTTTGGAGACGCCGCCGCAGCCAAAGGCCACGATGGACTGATATTCCCCCATGATGTAGATGTTGTAGAGCCCTTCGGTGCGGGGCAGCGCGTAGCCGACATTTTCGAGGTTGCCCAGCGTGTTGCGCTGCCGGTAGAGGTAGTAGGGCCGAAGGTGCGCCGCCGCCGTCTTTTCGGACGCCGTTTGGAGCATGCGGAAAATGTCGCCGCTGTGCTGGCGGCTTCTCGCCATGTCGGCGTACTGCATGCGGGCCGCCCGCTTGAGGGAGAGGGAGTGGACGGTCAGGTTGGCCGGCCGGAGGGCGATGACGTCTGAGAGGCTCTTTTCGAAAATTTCGGGGGTCTCGCCCGGCAGCCCCGCAATGAGGTCGACATTGACGACGGGAAAATCCTTCGCCAGCTCATAGGCCTTAAAAAAATCCTCCGCCGAGTGGGCGCGGCCGATGGCCGCAAGCGTCGCGTCGCAGGTCGTCTGGGGGTTGACGCTGATTCGGTCTGCGCCCCCCGCCCGGATGGCCGCGAGCTTTTCGGGGGTGATGGTGTCGGGCCGGCCGGCCTCGACCGTGTATTCAAGCAGATTTGCCACGTCCACATGGCGGGCGACCGCCGCCATAACCCGCGTCAGCTGCTCCGCCGACAAGGTCGTCGGGGTGCCGCCGCCGAAGTAGACCGACTGCACCGGCGCCGTGAGGCGGGAGAGGGTCTCGTCGATCTCCTCAATTAAAGCGTCGACATAGGCCGGAATGAACCGGCCCTCTTTTTCGACCGAATGCGACACAAAGGAGCAGTAGGCGCACCTTGTGGGACAAAACGGAATGCCGATATAGACACTGACGGCCCGCCTGTCGAGCTTTTGCAGGGCAACATCTTCGGCTGCGGCGACCGCGGCGCAAAGCCTCGTCTTGTCAGAGCTCGTGTAGCAGGTGCGCCACAGCTCGGCCGCGGCTTCATCGGCCGTCATGCCGGCCGCCAGCATGGCCGCCACCCGCTTTGCCGGCCGGATGCCGGTCAGGGTGCCCCAGGGCGGCGTGATGCCGGTCAGCCGGGCGCCCGCCCGGTAGTAGGCGCGGGCCAAAGCCCTTTTGGCGTCCTCCCCGGCCGACTCCTCCTCGCGCTCAGTGACGCCGCCCGCCGTGACGGCGGCATAGGTCATGCCGCCCGCAACGCGCGTGAAGGAGGACAGTCCGTCTTCAACTTCATCGGAAAATCCCGCGGCCGGGAAAAAGAGCAGCGACAGCGTCTCAATGAGATACCGTTCGTCATGCCCTTCAAAAGTCAGCTTCATAGCGGCTTGAAGAAGGGGTTGTTGGCCTTTTCGTAGGAGAGGGTGGAGAATTCCTCATGTCCCGGCAGCACCTCATAATCGCCCTCGAGGGCGCCCAGCGTGACCGCGATGGAGCGGCGCAGCTCGTCGTGGGAGCCGCCGTCAAAGTCGGTGCGGCCGACGTCGTCGTGGAACAGCGTGTCGCCCGTGAAAAGATAGGGCGGACATAAGAGACAGATGCCGCCCTTGGAGTGGCCGGGCGTGTGGATGACTTCGAGGGTCAGACTGCCGACCGTGAGCTTTTCGCCGCCTTTGAGCAGAATGTCGGGCTCGGGCCTCACAAACGAGCTCCCCATCATGAGGGCAAACTGCGACTTTGAGGCCAGCATTTTGGCGTCGGCCTCGTGAATGACAATTTGGCCGCCAAACTCCTGCTTGACCTTGCCCATCAGCGCCGTGTGGTCGCCGTGGCCGTGGGTCGCGATGATATATTTGACCTTGCAGGGCATTTCGGCAAGGTATTCAAACAGCTTGTGGTTGTGAAAGCCGGGGTCGATGACCGCGGCCTCGCCCGCCGCCTCGTCCATGAGGATGTAGGTGTTGACCAGCATCGGCGAACTCTCGATGTGGTGCAGCTTCATGGGACACCTCCTGTAAAATTCCTTTGCCTATAAACGTCAGAACTTGTTTTCGCCCCGCTCGACAATTAAGGTGACCGGCCCGTCGTTGACGAGCTCGACCTTCATGTCGGCGCCAAATATGCCGCTTTCAACCGGCACCCCGTGGGCTCTGAGCGTCTCCTTGAAGAGCTCGAAGAGCGGAACGGCCCGCTCGGGGCGCTCGGCCGCGATGAAAGAGGGCCGCATGCCCTTTGTGCAGTTGCCGGCAATCGTGAAGTTGGGCACGACGAGCACGCCGCCACCCACATCTGAAAGGCTCAAGTTGAGCTTGCCGGCCGCGTCCTCAAAGACCCGCAGTCCCGCCACCTTGTCGGCCGCCCACCGGCAGTCCTCATCGGTGTCGCCGGCCCAGACCCCGAGCAGCACCAAAAAGCCGCGGCCGACTTCGCCTGTCACTTCGCCGTCTATGCGGCAGACTGCCTTCGAAACCCGCTGAACGACCGCTTTCAACTGACCTTCCCCCTTCGGATTTCCGTCACGCCCTTGATTTTCATGAGCCGGGCGATGATTTGATTGAGATGGCCGACGTCGTTGACGTCGATGACGACCGAGATGACGCTAATGCCCCCGCTGCTGTCCTCTCTGGCGTTCATGGCGTGAATCGAGACCTTCATGTTGGCCAGCGCCATCGTCAGGTCGGCCAGAAGGCCGGTGCGGCCGATGCAGGAGATTTTGAGCTCGGTCTGATAGCTCGACTTGGCCTTGCCGGTCCACTGGACCGGAATCCACCGCTCGGTCTCAATGCCCTTTTCCACGCCGGACAAGAAGTTTTTGCAGTCCCGCCGGTGCACCGAGACGCCAAATCCCTTGGTGATGTACCCGACCACGTCGTCGCCCGGCAGCGGGTTGCAGCAGCGGGCGAATTTGATGAGGCAGTCATCCATGCCCTCAATCGAGATGCCGGACTGCGACTTGCCGGTCGGCAGCTTCGCCGCCTCGGGAAGCTTTTCCAGCACGCTCTGGTCGGAGGGCTTGTGGGTCTTGCCGTACTCCTCCTTGACCTTGGACAGCACTCTAAGTGAAGTCAGGCCGCCGTAGCCGATGGCGGCGTAGAGCTCATCCGGGCCCGTCACGCCCAGCCGCCGCGAAATTGGCCCCAGCATCTCCTCAAGCTCGTCTTCGGGCAGCGCGATGAGCGCCTGTTTTAACCCCTGTTCGAGTTCGGCCCTGCCCCGCTGGATGTTCTCGTCGCGCTTTTCCCGCTTGAACCACTGCTTGATTTTATTTTTGGCCTCGGTCGTCGTCGCAATGGACAGCCAGTCACGGCTGGGCCCCTTGCCGGCCTCCTTTGTGGTCATGACCTCGACGATGTCGCCGTTTTGCACCTTGTAGTCGAGGGTGACCATTTTGCCGTTGACCTTGGCCCCGATGGTGCGGTTGCCGACCTCGCTGTGAATGGCGTACGCGAAATCGATGGCGGTGGCGCCAATCGGCAGGTTGATGAGGTCGCCGCGGGGCGTAAAGACAAAGACCTCGTCGTCGAAAAAGTCGATTTTGAAAGTCGACATGAAGTCCTCGGGGTCTGCCGCCGTCGACTGAATTTCGAGAATTTTGCGCACCCACTCGAGCTTGCCGTCCAGCGAATCCTTTTTCGACATGCCCCTCTTGTACTTCCAGTGGGCCGCGATGCCGAGCTCCGCCGTGCGGTGCATATCCCAGGTGCGAATTTGCACCTCAAAGGGCATGCCCTCGGTGCCGATGACGGTGGTGTGGATGCTCTGATACATGTTGGGCTTTGGGGTCGAAATGTAGTCCTTGAGCTTGCCGGGGATGGAGCGCCACATGTCGTGAATGACGCCGAGCACGTTGTAGCACTCCTCGACCGTGTTGACGATGACCCGCAGCGCGTAGAGGTCGTAAATTTCGGACAGCGTCTTGTTTTGTTTGTACATCTTGTTGTAGACGCTGTAAATGTGCTTGACCCGGCCCTCAATTTTGCAGCCGGGAAATTCCGGCCCGATGCGCTCCTCGAGCTTTTTCATGACGCCCTCGAGGAAGCTCTCCCGCTCGGAAGCTCTCGCTTCAAACTCGCGGCTGATTTCGGCGTAGCCGATGGGGTCGAGATACCGCAGCGACAAATCTTCCAGCTCGACTTTCATGCGCTGCATGCCAAGCCGGTGGGCTAAGGGCGCGTAGACCTCCATGGTCTCGCGGGACTTCTCGCGGCGCTTGTAGTCGGGCATTGCGGCTAAAGTGCGCATGTTGTGCAGCCGGTCGGCCAGTTTGATGATGATGACCCGGATGTCCTTGGCGGTGGCCAAAAACATTTTGCGCAGGTTTTCCACCTGCTCCTCTTCCTTGCTCGTGTAGGGGATTTTGCCGAGCTTCGTCACGCCGGCGACCAGAGCCGCAATGTCGGGCCCGAAGTCCCGTTTGACCTCTTTCTCGGTCACCTTGGTGTCCTCGACCACGTCGTGCAGCAGGGCCGAGACGACGCATTCGGTGTCCATGCCGAGCCCCGCGAGAATGCGGGCGACCTCGACCGGATGCGAGATGTACTCCTCGCCGGAACGGCGCATTTGCCCCTTGTGGGCTTCGCGGGCGGTGCAAAACGCCTTGTTGATGAGCTCCATGTCATACGGGTGGCCCGATGCCTCGAGGTCTGCAACCAGCAGTCTGCCCAGCGCGTCCTCGGTGATGGGGACGGCGGGTTCGGACTCGGCGCCGGACCGCGGGACGCTATTTTGTTCTTCCATATCCGGACGCCTTTCTTTCTCAGCTTTTCGCCTTGAGCGATTGGAGGATTTTTGACTGGTTTAAGTTGATTTTGCCCTCAATTTTATTGACGGTGATGGCCCCGTCCGCCCGGCGGATGATGCCCATCTCCTCCAAGACGTCGAGGCAGATGGCGGCCCGGAAGGGGTCCATGACCCCCGACGGGACAGTGGCAAGCCGGCGGGCCATCTCCCGCACCGAGCCCGAAAAGCCCGATTGCAGCAGCTTATAGACGGCGACAAAGTCCGACTTCACGGGGGCCGGGGCGTCGTCGTCGCCGCTCTCCCCGCGGGCGGCGTAGCGGGCAAGCCCGCCGTCGAGCGCTTTGCGCTGGGAGGCGGCCTCCCTGAGGTCTTTAATCACCACCTGCACCGAGGTCTCGCCCCGATAGATGGAGAGGTCGAGCGTACAGCAGATGTCAATTCGCTCCCCGACCCCAAAGGGCATGTCGGCCGTCCCGCTGCCGAACATAAAACAGGTCAGCCGCTGCCCCCCGTTTGTCAGCGTCAGCCGCAGATGCTTGTCGCCCGACATGGGCGCAATGTCGGCTATGGACATCTCGCGGCACAAAAAGACTGGAGCCGGATTGCCCATGCCGTAGGGCTCGAGATAGGAGACGTCGTGGACGGTGGCGGTTGTGACGTCGCCCCCCGCAATTTCGCAGTCGATGGAGAGCCTTGAGATGAGGTCCTCCTCGGTCAGCCGCTCGGCGGCGATGGCCCAGAGCGCCTCTTTAAAGGCCTCGAAGTTCTCGCGGCGCAGCGAGAGTCCCGCGGCCAAAGCGTGGCCGCCGAACTTTTCAAGGAGGGGACTGCAGGCCCCCAAGGCGTCATAGATGTTGAAGGCCGGGATGCTGCGGCAGGAGCCCTTGCCGCCTCCGGCCTCGTCAAAGGAGATCATGACGCAGGGCAGGTGGTAGATGTCGGTCAGCCGGGAGGCCACAATGCCGATGATGCCGTGGTGCCAGCCCTGCTCGGCCAGAATGATCACTTTGCGCTTTGCAAAGTCGGGGTCGGCCGCAAGCATGGCCTGCGCCCCCTGGAGGATTTTGTTCTCCTCCTCCTGCCGTGTGCGGTTGGCGTCGCACAGCTCCTTCGCCGCCCCTTCGGCGCGGTTTCTGTCCCCGGTTAAAAAAAGCTCCACCGCCATGTCGGCGCAGCCGAGGCGACCGGCCGCGTTGACGCGGGGCGCAAGCGTATAGCCTATGGTGCCGGCCGTCAGCCGTTTTTGGCCGACGCCGGAGTTTGCGATGAGGGCCTTAAGCCCCGCGTCGCTCGTGTGTTCAATGCGTTTTATGCCGAGCGACACCAGCACGCGGTTTTCGCCCGTCAGCGGCATGACGTCGGCAATGGTGCCAAAGGCCGCGAGTTCGGCGTACCGGTCGATGCAGCTCTGCAGTTTCTCTCTGCCCTCCATGGCGCAGATGAGCTTAAAGACGACCCCGACGCCGGCCAGCTCCTTAAAGGGATAGGCGCTGTCCGGCCGCTTGGGGTTGACGACGGCGCAAGCCGCCGGAAGCTCCGGGCGGCACTCGTGGTGGTCGGTCACGACGACGTCGAGCCCGAGGCTTTTGGCGTGGGCGATCTCCTCGATGGCCGTGATTCCGGAGTCCACCGTGATGACAAGGCGGGTCCCGTCCTCCACGATGTGGTCAATGGCGGAAAGGCTTACGCCGTAGCCCTCCTCGGTGCGGCTCGGAATGTAGTAGCCGACCGCGGCGCCCCGGCCGGTCAGGTACCGGTGCAAAATGGCGGTCGAGGTCACGCCGTCCACGTCGTAGTCGCCGAATATGGTGATGCGCTCTTTATTTTCAATGGCCCCTTCGATTCTGGCCACAGCTTTGTCCATGTCGGTCAGCAGCAGCGGATCGTGCAGGGAGTCAATGGACTTGTTTAAGAAGCTCCCCGCAAGCTCGGCAGTTGTAAGTCCCCGGTTGATGAGGAGCCTTGCGATGATTTCGGACACGCCGAGCGTCAGGCAAAGGGCCGAAACGTCCCCGGGGGACTGCTCTTTGATGACCCATGTGCGCTGTCTGACCAAGCCCTTCACCTCTCAAACACAATTTAAAAGTAATGTTTTATACTACTGCAAGCGCACAGCGCGCAGTAGTATAATGGTCGCATATGCGTTCGCCCGCAGGGCGAAAATCGCATGCGGGAAATGGGAATATATAATAGCCGCGTTGCGGCTATTATACCATAATTCCGCTTGCCATGTCTATAGCGGCATGGGGGCGCAGAAGCCTACTTGTCACAGACCGAGATGATTTTGTGGGTCGGTTTGCCGCTCTTCGTAATTTTGCGGTTGACAAAGAGGGCCGGCACAAATCCGATGAGAAAACCGGCTAAGGAGCCAAACAGCCCCGCGTCCTCGCCCCGGGCAAGCAGCGCAAAATAGCCGGCAATGCCGGTGACTATGGGCAGCAGGTAGACCAGCATTGCAAGGCCCATGACGCCGCCGGTGCCGCTTTCAAGCACGACCCGGTCGCCGGCCACCGTGTAGAGCCCGCCGTTGTCGGCCTCCACGTCAAGCCGGGAGGCTCCGCCGCAGGCGGCGCAGTTGTGGCCGCAGTTCTCGCCGCAGGCGGCGCTTCGGAAAATGGCCACAAGGCTTGTGGCCCCCTTATTTTCAAGTACAATTCCTTCAATTCTCATGTGTGGTTTCCTTTCGAAAGAAGTCCTCCAGCGTTTTTCGGTTTTCGGCCGCAATGGCGACCCCGCGCAGATAGAGCGTGTTTCCGACGCCGGTGTCAAATGTCTGCACGTCGTCGGCGTTGACGGTCAGCACTTTGTCTGCCGACTCGGCCAGCACCGTCGTCAGCTGCGACGACATGAGGTCCATGGCCCGGATGGCGGTGTCATAGAGCGAGCGGGGGGTGCCGCTCATCCGGAAGTTCTGCAAAGAGCAGGCCAGCACCTTGTCGGCCCCCATGAGCCGCAGCGGCCAGATGGGGATGTTCATGCGCAGACCGCCGTCCACAAGCCGGTTGCCCTCATAGACGACCGAGGAAAAGAGCAGCGGAAAGGCACAGGACGCCCGCACCGCGACGGCAATCGGCGCGTCGGTGATGCAGGAGTAGTGCTCCGAAGGCGGAAATCCCGAGCTGTCGGAGCAAAAGAAAATGAGCCTGCTCGTGTTGATGTCCACTGCCGGAATGAGGAGCGGCATTTCAAGGTCCTTGAAATATTTCATGCCGAGCTTGTCGAAAGCGCCTGCGATGATCTCCTGCACAAAGATGGAGTCCCGAAGCCCGTCGCGGCCGGCCAGCCGCCCCTTTCTCTCGGAGGGGGGCGGCACAAAGAGATTGCTCACGGGGTTTTTGAGCGACCGCTTGCCTTTGAAGGCCCGCTCGACGTCCATGAAGAAGGCCAGCATGTCGGTCGCCTTCATGCCGGCCGCGTACAAGGAGGCCACGACCGAGCCCATGCTGGTGCCGCCCGCCATGTCGGCCGAAAGCCCCGCCTGCTCCATGACGTCAATGATCCCGATGTGTGAAAAGCCGCGTATGCCGCCGCCGGCAAAAGAAATTGCGTTTTTCGTACCCATGAAGGCGAGACACCTCCTTATGTCAAAGTCCCCGCTTGCCCGGTGAATTCTATATTTTATTCCCCACGCCGCCCGCGTGTCACGGCATGATTGAGGCGGCAAAAAGCGCCATCGTGGAACATCTTATTCCGCGCACGGCCCGCGTGTCACGGCCCCTCCCGCAGCGCCCCGTACCGCGCCAGGATGGCCTCGGCCGCCCGCAGCCCGTCGACGGCGGCCGACACGATGCCCCCGGCGTATCCCGCCCCTTCGCCGGCCGGATAGACGCCGCCAAGCCCCGTCAGCTGCCCGTCCTCGCGCGGCATGCGCCAGGGGGCGCTCGTGCGGGTCTCGATGCCGGTCAAAATTCCGCCCGCAAATCCGGGGTAGAGCCCCTCAAACCGGGCAAGTCCCGCTTTGAGCAGCGCCTCGGGCCCCGGCGGCAGCAGTCCCGCAAGGGAGCGCTCCCGCACGCCTCTTGCGTAGGTGGGACTCGCCGCAGTCGGTTTTGCGGTGCGAATGCCGGCAAATTTGTCTGCCCGCTCCATGGGGGCCCTGTAGCCCTCGGAAAAGGCTGCCCGCTCAATGGCCCTTTGACAGGCAATCGCCTCAAGGGGTCCGCCCAAAATGTCCTCCGGCAGCACTGAGGCCACGACGGCGGCGTTTGCCATCGCGCCGTCCCGGCCGCTGTAGCTCATGCCGTTTGTGACAATGCCGCCGACTTCAGACGCCGCGGGGACGACGACGCCCCCCGGGCACATGCAAAAAGTGTAGCAGCCGCGCTCCCCCGCGCGGTGGGAGAGCTGGTATTCGGCCGGCGGCAGCGAGGGGCGGGCCCCCGCCCCGTAAAACATGTCATTGACTTCGCCCTGCGTGTGCTCAATGCGAAAACCGACCGAAAAGGGCTTTTTTTCAAGCGCCGTGCCGAGCCCCGCCAGCATGGTCACGGTGTCCCTCGCGCTGTGGCCCACGGCCAGCACCAGCGCCTCACAGGGAATCTCTCCGACAGAGGTCTCGGCCGACTTCAGTATGCCCTCCCCGCGAAGCCCCGTCAGCCGCACGCCAAAGCGCACTTCGCCGCCAAGGGCAATAATCTCGCGGCGCATGGACTTGACAATCTCCCGCAGCTTATCGGTGCCGACGTGGGGATGCGCCTCAATGAGGACGTCAGGGGAGGCCCCGTGGGCCGCAAAGGTCTCAAGCACCGTGCGGCACCGGGGGTCCCCGATGCGGGTCGTAAGCTTGCCGTCCGAAAAGGAGCCGGCGCCCCCTTCGCCGAACTGGACGTTGGCCTCGGGGTCAAGCTCGCCCGACTGCCAAAACCGGGTGCAGGCCGCGGCTCTGCTGTCCATGTCGGGCCCGCGCTCCAGCACCAAGGGGCGCATGTGGGCCCTGGCCAGGAGCAGCGCCGCAAAAATTCCGGCCGGCCCAAAGCCTGTCACGACCGGCCGGTGGGCGAGAATCTCAGTTCCCCGCGCAAGGGGCGGGGAGGGGGACTCGGTCAAAAGCCGGATGTTCTTCTGGTCGGTCACGCGGGAGAGAATCGCGGCGGTCTCACCTGTATACGGGGTGATTCTCACCGAGTAGACCATTTTTATTCGCCCCGGCTTTCTGGCGTCCACCGAACGGCGGCAGACGGCGGCCGTCGCCTGCGCGGGGGAGAGCCCCACTTTGCGCAGTGCAATGGCCGCCGCAGTTTGCTCCGGTGTGCCGGGCGTCAACATGATTTGTCCAACAATAATGCTGTTCATCTTGCCATCCATACGCTATCCGTTATTCTCTCCGACCCGGACCGTCACCTGTACGCTGCCCAGAGCCCCGACCTCCTGGTCCCCGGTCACAATGCGCACCGGCAGGTCAAGGGTTGCGCCGGGCACGGCCGAGGACAGGTCCACAATGCCGCGCAGCTTGCTTCCGTCGTATTCCGCCATGGCTTCGGGCGTACCCCGCACCGACACTTCAAGCGGCAAGGCCGAGAGCAGCACATACGACTCCTGTGGCACATGGTCGTATTCGAGCTCCGCCAGTTCAAAGCTGCCGGAGGCAAGCTCGCCGAAAGTGAGGGTCACCGTGACTTCGCTCGCGTCGCCCGGCTGCAAATACTCCGGGGCGATGGGCAGTGTCACCACGCCGTCCGTGTGGTAGTTTTTAATGTCAATCTGGCCGGCCGAATACTCGGTCATGGAGCTTGATTCGAGCACCGGCACCTTGATTTCAATGGTGGAGGGGGAGACGGTATAGGAGAACTCGTTTGACAGCCACCCCTCGGGCAGGCTCAGAATGTCGACCGTGACCGGCAGCGTGCGGCGCACCGAAATGCGGGGGTAGACCGCGGCCGAGCGCACCGTCGTCTCAAGATAGGTCGAGTCGGCGGCGGCGCCCGTCGTATCGTAAATGGCCACCGGCAGGTTGATGCGCTCCTCCATCAAATTTCCCTCAGTGACGTTGAGCTTGACCACCGCCTCCTTGAGGATGGCAATGTCGGCCTCGGGGCCCCGCACCTCCATGGTGTCGGGCTTTACGGTCGCCTCGTCCACGATGTAGGTGTCGGTGTCAATGCCGTAAGTGACCTCGGCCCGCACCGGAAGGACGGTTGAGACCATGCGGTCGACCCGCACGTCGTAGCCGGCCGGATATTTGCCGGTGATGACGGCGTCCTCAAGCGGGAGGGTGACGTTGATGGGCAGGTAGTAGACGCCGGGCGAGAGCGAGGCGTCGACTTCAATGGTGGCGTAAATGTCCTCGGCCGCAATGCGGCTGAGCACGCTCTTATTGCCGCGCAGCGTGATGTCCACGGTCTCGCTGCCGGTGCCGATGGCCGAAACGCCGTTTTCAAGCTGGGCGTTTTGCATGACGGTCTTGACCGGCACACCGCGGTAAGTCACTTCGGTCTCAGGGTTTTGGATGCCCATGTAAAACCACAGCAGGATGGCCAGCACGAGGGAGGCGACTTTCAGGGCGCCCGGATTGTCAATCAGTTTGTCCTTCATTTTGTCCCCGCACCCCCTTTTTTGAAAAAGCGGCCGAGCATGGAGGGCCGGTCCTCCTCCTTTTGCAAGAAGGTGTCAATCAGGGCGTCCCGCAGGCTCTCAAGCTGGTAGCCGCGGCGGATGTGCCCGTCGGTCACGACCGAAATTTTGCCGGTCTCCTCCGAGACGACGACGACAAGTGCGTCGGAGTTCTCGCTCATGCCGATGGCGGCGCGGTGGCGGGTGCCAAGCTCCTTGCTCAGGTTGCGGTTGGCCGTCAGCGGCAAGAGACAGGCGGCCGCCGTTATCCGGTTTTTCGAAATGAACACGGCGCCGTCGTGCAGGGGATTGCCCTCGTAGAAAATGGACTCCAAAAGCTCCTTGGTCACGACGGCGTCAAGGCGCACGCCGCTCTGCATGACGTCGGTGAGGTTTGTCATGCGCTCAAAGACGATGAGGGCGCCGGTCTTGGCCTGCGACAGATGGTCGCAGGCGATGCAGACCTCGTCGATGACGCGGCGGCGTTCGGCGTCGGAGGAGGAGGAGTCGCTGACAAAGTCAAGCCCGATGCGGCTGCGGCCGACCTGCTCCAGGGCCCGGCGAAGCTCGGGCTGAAAGAGCACGACGACGGCCAGAACGCCGACCTGAAGCGTGTTGCGCAGCAGGAAGTTCGTGGTGTCCATGTTGAAAAGGTCGCTCACCTGCATGACGACAATCAGCAGCAGCACGCCCTTGATGAGCTGGGCGGCCCGCGATTCCCGAATGAAGTCGATGACCTTGTAAATGATGTAGGCGACGATGAGGATGTCGAGCAGGTCGGAAATGCCAAAGCCGGAAAACTGCACCGCAAGTCCGGTGGAAATCGATCTCCACAGCGCTTCGAGTTTGTCCATGTCACATCCCCCTTCCCCTGTTCTTATATATCGGCAAATGCAGGGTTTTCTGCATAAATTGTATCATATTTTCAGGCAAAATAAAAGGGGATTGCCGGAAGATTTTTAAGGCTCCGGCCTCCCCTTCGCATTTGCTGGTTAAATTTTATGCAAAAAACGGTCAGACGATGTCCCGCTCCGCAATGTCAAGTCCGAGGGCCAGTGCCGCCGCGCAGGCCAGCAGCTCCGGCAGCCCCGGCGTCGCGCAGCGCAGCGCAATCTCCTGCTCCGAAACGACGCCCCCCTGAAGGGTCGGAAACTCCCGGCAGACGCACAGCACGCAGCGGTCGGGGTCCACTGAGGAAAAAGTCACACTGTCCCGCCCGCTCATGCCCACTGTGACGGCCACGGCGCCGGTGCCGGTCACGAGGAGCTGGGCCGCGCTGTCGCCCCCCTCGAAAACAGCCATGCGGGGCGCGCGGCGAAGCCGCCGCGGATAAGTCCCGCCGGCCAAAACCATTAAGCCCTCTTTCGGGCGCTCCTCGCCCATCAGCCGCTCAAGGATGTGAAAACCGCGCTGCTCACCAAGCCATGTGATGTGATGCATACGACCGCCTCCATCCCATAGTGTGGACAGCGGCGGCCATTTTATAGGCGCAGTCAGGTCCCCGTTTCTTTTTGTGACAACAATTTTGCGCGAAAGTTACAGGATTTTGCGCTTGAAAATCGAGATAATCCAGCGGGTGCTGCCGTAACTCTGGGCGGAGGCGACGGTGCTCACAAGCTCCCACCCCTGGCTCCCGAGCTCGTTTAACGACTGCTGAAACTGCGCCTCGTCGACCTTCCCGCCGAGAAAGCCCTCCGCGTCGGTAAACAGGGTCTTGTATTCAAACCGCTCCATATATTCCCTCCGTCACTGAAATTGGGTCTGCCGGCTTGTATTTTACCACATAATTGTGAAGTTTTCAGCATGGGTCAAGGGGTAAAAAAAGCATGGCTTTCAAGGGGGACGAAAGCCATGCTTTTTTGTTTGCTGGGGTGGGGCACAGCCCTTGCTATTTCCCGATTTGGGCCGCGTAGCCCGTCCGGTCAACTGCAAAGTCGTCCGACGTGCCGGTGAGGTAGGCCCTCATCGATACGGCCTCTTTGACTGCGGGAAAAGCCTCGCTGTCAAGGGCGTCGGAAAAGACGAGCTCCTCGCCCGGGGCCAACTCAGTCACAGTCAAGGCCATGATAAACATCTTGTCGGCAGACCAGGTGTAGAGATTTTTGCCCTCGGCGTCAAAGAGCTGGAAGTCGTACTTCTGCCCGCTCGTGTGGTGGATGACGACCGGTTTTTCCGTGTGGTTGCGCAGCGTGAGCGACATGGTCAGGGCGCCGTTTTCGTCCAGCCGGGCGGCGGCATTCACCTCAACGCCCTTCGCAAAGTTTTCGAGCGCCGCCATCAGCCTCGAGACGACGGTGACGGCCTCGGCCCTCGTCGCCCCGTCTTTCGGGAAGAGCATATTGCCGCCCCGGCCGCCGATAAAACGCAGCACGACGGCGGTGCGGATTTCGGACTTGTAGGCTTCCGTGATGTCGGCGTCGTCGTCAAACGGCATCGGGTAGATGTAGGGAATGGCGTACTCGCCCCCCGTCTTGTACTCGAAAGCCCGCATGACCCAGTGGACCATCGTCTCGCGGGTGAGCGGGGCGGCGGGCTCGAATGCGCCGCCCGCCTCGACAATTCCGGTGGTGACAAGGTCGATGAGCTCGCCCGCGCCGGCGTCGGCGTTTGTCATGTCGTCAAACGAGTCCGCAATGTCGGGGGCCGCGAAGTAGTTGATGTGAATGGAGAGGGCTTTGTGCAGCAGCCGGGCGAACTCCATGCGGGTGATTTTGCTGTCCGGGCTGAACTTTCCGCTGCCGTCCGAGAAAATTTCGGCGTATCCGTATTGCCGGGCGGCCTCCTCAAACCACTTGCCGGCGATGTCGGTATAGCCGTCTTTTAAGTCGGACTGCGCCATGACGGACAGCGGTACAGCCGCCAGCATAAGGGCGGCCAGAAGCAAAGCGATTATTTTACCTGTTTTCATAGGAAGCACACCTCAAAATCAAAGAATGGGTTCGCTCTCTTGACGGGGTGCCCCGCGAAATTGTTCCAAAAACAGCGCTCAAAGTCCCTTGCTGAAAATGGAGGCGCGGTCTCTGTTCAGCGTTTTTGAAGTCAGAAGAATGAGGAGTTCCTCGGACGCCGAAATGCTGGCGAGGGCGCAAATCGCAATGGCCGGCGCCTCTTTTCCGAAAGCCGAAAACAGGAAGGGATAGAAGAACAGGGCGACGCCGGTCGCCTTGTTGGCGTAAGTGTGCAAGGAGGCAAACCCGCGGTATTTTGCAAAGCCGTAAATGAGTGAAACAAAGCGTATGGCTACAACGACGGCAATCCAGCCGAGAATCCACGGCGGAAAATCTACAATGGGCAGCAAAATGAGCAGCACGACGCCGATAAAAACAAAATCGGAGACGCTGTCGAACACCTGTCCGAATTTGCTTGCGGCATGCAGTTTTCTCGCGAGATATCCGTCCAAAACGTCGCTGAGGCCGCAACATAGATATAAGAAAAAGAAATAAATTGAAAACGGCTGTACAAAA
>DATMZG010000077.1:0-8978 GCA_035560415.1 Candidatus Acidiferrum sp.
AATTTAAAAATAAGGATTTTAACGCATTTCCTCGGCCAATCGGAGGGCCGAGAAAATCGGTCTGTCGAAAAATTTTTTTCGACAGGCACTGCGGCCCTGCCGAGCAGGGCCGCAGTGCTGCAGGAAAGGATGTGCCGCTACACATGAAGATACTCGTCACAATGCTCATGGACGAACCCCACAAGGCCAAACTCGAGGCCGCGGCCCCCGGGGCCGACTTTGTCTATCTGCCGGCGCAGGAGGTCACAAGAGAGCTGCTTGGGAGCTTCGCCGGCGTCAACGGCTACGACAAGGTCCTGCCCGAGACCACGCTGCTCACGAGCATGACCGGCGCTTTTGGGCTTGCCATCTCGGAGCACATGGTGGCGGTGCTCACCATGCTCTATAAAAAGCTGCACCTCTACCGGGACAACCAAAACCGCGGCGTCTGGCTCGACGAGGGCAAAGTGAAGAAAATTGAGGGCTCGACCGTGCTGGTCGTGGGGCTTGGCGACATCGGCGGCGACTTCGCCCGCCGCATGAAGGCGCTGGGGGCCTATGTGATCGGCGTGCGCCGCGCAAACCCCGAAAAACCCGACTATGTCGACGAGCTGCACCTCTTTGAGGAGCTCGACGAGCTATTGCCGAGGGCCGACGCCGTCACCCTCTCGCTGCCCTCGACGCCGGCCACCCACCACCTCTTTGACGCCGGCAAGCTTGCCAAGATGAAGCCGGGCGCATTTTTAGTCAACGTCGGCCGGGGCGACGCCGTCGTCACCGACGACCTCTGCGACGCGCTGGAGTCGGGACACTTAGGGGGCGCCGCCCTCGACGTGACCGAGCCCGAGCCCCTGCCCGAGGGACACCGGCTCTGGGGCATCCGCTCGGCTGTCGTCACCCCGCACGTGTCGGGCTTTTATCACCTCGACGAGACCTATGAGCGCTCGGTCCAGATTGCGGCCGAAAACCTGGCCCGCTTTGTCAGCGGGCAGCCGCTCTTAAGCCTTGTCGACCGCGCCACCGGCTACCGCAAAACCCCGACTGTCTAAACGGCAGTACACCATATTTTTTCGGAGGTGCACATTGACTACCTACCACATCGCCGTCATCCCGGGCGACGGCATCGGCCCCGAGGTCATCTCGGTCGGCGAAAAAGTGCTCGACGCTGCCGCCCGGCTTGACGGCTCCTTTGCCTTTAAATTCACGCGTTTTCCGTGGGGCTGCGACTACTATCTCAAAAACGGCGTCATGATGCCCTGCGACGGCATTGACACGCTGTCGGGATTTGACGCCATCCTGCTTGGCGCCGTAGGCCGGCCCGACGTGCCCGACCACATCTCGCTGTGGGATTTGCTCTTAAAAATCCGCAAGTCCTTTGACCAGTATGTCAATTTGCGCCCCGTAAAACTTTTGAAAGGCGCCCCCTGCCCCCTTGCCGGCATAAAAATCGAAGATG
The DNA here is from genome assembly GCA_035560415.1 of Candidatus Acidiferrum sp. Lineage (GTDB taxonomy): Bacteria > Bacillota > Clostridia > Oscillospirales > Feifaniaceae > DATMXT01. The sequence goes on from DATMZG010000077.1 coordinate 1,436, forward strand.
TCGACATGATTTTCGTGCGGGAAAACTCCGAGGGCGAGTATGCCGGCAGCGGCGCCTGGCTCTACCCCGACACCGGCCACGAGGTCGTCATCCAAAACGGCGTCTTCTCGCGCCACGGCTGTGAGCGGGTCATCCGCTACGCCTTTGAGCTGGCAAAAGCGGAGGGGCGCACCCTGACCAGCGTCAGCAAGGGCAACGCCTTGAACTACTCCATGGTCTTCTGGGACAAGGTCTTTGGCGAAGTCGCCAGGGAATACCCGACTGTCGTGACAAAGAAGCTCCTGGTCGACGCCGCCAGCATGTTCATGGTGCGGGATCCCGCCCGCTTTGGCGTCGTCGTCACCTCCAACTTATTTGGCGACATCCTGACCGACCTGGGCGCCGCCATCGCGGGCGGCATGGGGCTTGCGGCCGGGGCCAATTTGAACCCCGAGCGCAAATACCCCTCCATGTTTGAGCCCATTCACGGCTCGGCCCCCGACATCGCGGGGAAAGGCCTTGCCAACCCCCTTGCCACCGTCTGGGCCGCAAGCCAGATGCTCGACCACCTCGGCCACCCCGAAATGGGCAAAAAACTGGTCGACGCCATTGAGGACGTGCTGACAGAGGGCAATTTTCTCACGCCGGATATCGGCGGGGCGGCTACGACTGAGGAGGCCGGCGCCGCGGTGCTGGCCAGGCTCATATGACCGAAGAGGCCCGCCGCAGGGCGCTTGTGCTCTTTTTTGCGGTGGTCGCCCTCGCGGCGCTCGCCGCCGGCATGGCGGAGCCCGTCATGGCGAGCTACTACAAAGAAGCCTATCATGTGACGGCGGTTCAGCGCGGCTTCATTGAGTTTCCGCGGGAGACCCCCGGCATGCTCTGCGCCGTCCTCATCGCCGCCCTCTCGACTTTGGGCGACATCCGCATTGCGCTGATCTCCCACATTCTGACCGCCATTGGGCTTGGGGTGCTGGGACTTTTCACGCCGGCCTACGGCGTCATGCTCACCTTTCTCTTTGTCTACTCCATGGGCACCCACCTCTTCATGCCGGTGCAGGACGCCATCGGCATGTCGCTGGCCGAGCCCGGCTACGTCGGCCGCCGCATGGGGCAGTACGCCTCAGTCAAAGCGGGGCTGAGCTTTTTTGCGGCGGGTGTCGTCTTTGTCGGCTTTCGCGCCGGCTTTTTCGACTTCACCCGCACCACAAAGCTCAACTTTGTCATCGGCGGCGCCGCCTCGGTGCTTGCCGCCCTCTTCACGGCGCTGCTGGTTCACACCGTAGGGCCCCAAACGGCGGCCTCCAAGAAGTTCAAGCTCACTTACCGCAGACAGTATAAATACTATTATCTTTTGACAGTCCTGGGCGGCGTGCAAAAGCAAATCGCCCTCGTCTACGGCTCCTGGGTCGTCATTGAACTGCTGGGCAAAGGGGCCGACACCTTGGCGATGCTCTACATTGTGGCGAACTTCCTGTGCATATTCTTCATGCGGGCGCTGGGCGGCTGGATTGACCGCTTTGGCATCAAAAAGATGATGTTCCTCGACGCCTTCACCTTTATCGGGGTCTACGTCGTCTATGGGCTTGCGGTCTGGTCCATTGAGGACGCCGCCATCTCCAGAGCCCTCGCGGCCGGCGCCATCTACGTCCTCTTTGTGGCCGACCGGCTCTCGATGCAGGTCGGCATGGTCAAGTCGGTCTACCTGCGCTCCATCGCATGGGACCCGAAAGAGGTCTCGGCCGTGCTCTCGACGGGTACGAGCTTTGACCACATCGTCACCATTTTCGCAGGGGCCGCCGGCGGCCTCATCTGGGAGCACTGGGGCAGCCACTGGGTCTTTTTTGTGGCGGCCGCCTTCTCGGTCGGCAACGTCCTCATCGCGGCCATCGTGAAGCCCGAGGAGGAGCAGGCCTTCGCCGCAAACATGCGAGAACAGCTTGCGGCCAAAGAGAATACATAAAAAAGAGGGCTTCGGATGAAGCCCTCTTTTTTATTTTATTGGGAAGTAGGGACAGGCCGCCCCCAGACACTCCCTGTTTTTCGGATAAAGGCTGCAGACCGGCCGGCTGGCCGGCAACGCTATGCCTGTGATTTCGCGCGTCCACTCCGCCGCCCGGATGGCGGCCGTAAACGACGTCCGTTTGCAGCACCGCACGCCGCCAAGGGCCGCGATTGCCGAAATGCACTCGGCCGCCAGCTTTTGCGGCGCCGTCCAGACCGCATCTGTCAGCGGCGTCGCCCCTGTCACGATGGAGGCGTAAATTCCGGCGCCGGCCGCCGCGCCGCAGACCCCCCAGTAGCCGCAGGTGCCGCCCGGCACTTTGCCGCCCCGCTCGAGGGCGACCGGAATGGCCTTGGCAAGGTCGATGTCGCCGCCGCAGTTTTTGTAGGCGACAAGCAAGGCGCAGGGCAGGATGGCGTGGTGCTCCGGCCCGTGCATGTGCACCCCGTCCTGCCGAAAGACCGTCTCCAGCAGCCGGATGGGGTCCCCTTCGGCCGAGGCCGCCATTTTCCTGATATAGCCGGGAAGTCCCGCGGCATGGCAGGCGTCGCAGACAAAATGGCCCCGCTCGCAGACGGCGTCGGCCTTAAACACTTTGCCGCAGACGGCGCACCTGCGCCGCGCGGGCTCGGTGTAGACGACCGGAGCCCCGCAGATGAGGCATCCCGTCTCGTGGTGTCCCGTCATGTCCCGCCCTCCTCTTTTCGCACCGGGCGTGGGAGCGCCTCCCACTTTTCGTACAGCTCGTCCCACTTTCCGGTCTCTTTGGGCTCGTAAACCGTAAACTGGGTGGAGTCGATGGCCACCTGCCGCACATCCCGCAGCGTTTTGAGCTCCCCTCGCCCCATCAGCTGAAAGAGCAGGTTGCCGTAGGCCGTCGACTGGTCAAAGCAGGTGATGACCTGTTTCTTGGTGGCGTTGGCCGTATACTGGCAGAGGAGTTTGTTGTGCATCCCACCGCCGGTCACAAAAATCCGGTCATACCGCTTGCCGAGCACCGCTTCCATTTCGGCAAACCGCTGACGGTATTTCAGCGCAAGGCTGACGTTGATGGCAGTCATATATTCCCCCCAGGTCTCCGGCACCGGCTGGCCGGAGTCACGGCAGTAGTCCTCAATGGCGGACTTGATGTCGGTCGGGATGGAGAAATACTCCCGTATATTGACGTCGAACATCGACCGGCCAAGCTCTCTACAGCCGGCCGCGGCCGCGTCGAGCTCGGCAAGCGAGGGGTTGCCCAGGTTTTCCCGCAGCAGTTTGAAGAGGCGGCCGCCCGCCGCCGTGTGGACGTACTGCGTGCGCCCGCAGACCCCGCCCTCATTGTAGAGCCAGGGGTTGTCCGCGATGGCCGGGGCCGGCAGGTCGGCCCCCATCACCGACCAGGAGCCATTTGAGAGGTATATGAAGTCGTCGTCGGTGCAGGGCATGGCCGCCGCCGCGGCCGACGAGTCGTGGGTGGCCGAGGCGATGAGCCGGATATCGGTGTCCTCAACTTTTCCCATGCAGGTCCCCGCCTCGACAATTGGGGGCAGGATGGAGGACGGGATGCCGTAGGCCTCGTAGAGCTCCGGAATCCACTGCCGCGTATAGGGGTCGCAGGTGCTGGAGGTCGAGGCCTCGCTGTACTCCGAGAACTTTGCGCCGCACAGGAAGCAGGCGATCATCTCGGGGATGAAGAGCATGGTCTCGATATTCTGAAAAGAGGGGTCCCTGTGGTATTTCATTGAAAAGAGCTTGGCCGGCGGGTTGACCTCCTGGAGCGCCGCCAAAGACCGCCGCTGAAACTCCGAAACGGGGTAGACCTTGTCCATCTCGGCCACGATGCCCCGGGACTGCGGGTCGTGGTGGTGCCGCAAGGGCCCTGTCGGTTTGCCCTGCCGGTCGAGAAATCCGACCGCGTTGCCAAAGCCGTCAATGGCGACGGTGTCGACTTTTCCGGCCTTGCGAATGGCCTCTTTTGCGCCTTTATAGAGCTGGAAGAAGTCCCAGAAATAGCCGGCCCGCGTCTGAATGGGGTCGTTTCCAAACCGGTGCACCTCATGCAGGTTTTGAATGCGCCGGCCGTCAAACTCCCCCATGAACGCCTTGCCGCCCGAAGCGCCGAGGTCGATGCCGAGCACTTTAAGCATGCGCCTCTTCCTTTCGGCTCTCCGTGGCGGCTTTTTGCCGGCTCACCATGCGGTTGGCGGTCTCGGAGAGGGCGAACATGACGCCGCACAGCCCGATAAGCAGCGGTAAAAAGACGTAAAAATTAGTAGCGGTGGAAATTTTTCCGATGAGTTCGGGGAAAATCGCAAGCCCAAGGCGGGAGATGCCGAGCAACATTCCGAGGTGGGCGGCGGCGTCGGTCTCACCAAAGCGGACCTTCATCTCATGCAGCGTGCAGGGAAAGACCGGCGCGCAACCAAGTCCGTAGACGGCAAAGCCCAGAGTTCCGTCCCCCGGCAAAAAGAGCAGGAGCAGCCCCGCCAGCATGCCGCACATGCCGATGCGAATCATGTTCTTATTTTGAATGACGGCGGTGAGAAAGCCCGAGAGAAACCGGCCCACGGTCATGGCCCCGTAAAAGACCGACACGAGCAGGGCCGCCCGGGCGGGGTCGACTCCGCGGGAGACCGTCAGGTAGCTGCCGCCCCAGAGGCCAAACCCGAGCTCCACGCCGAAGTAGAGCATGACACATATGATGACGACCGGGAACATGGGCTGTCTTACAAACTCCGAAAGGGGCTTTCCCGCCGCCGGCGTCTCCCCCTCAACCGTTTTTTCGGCGGCCGCCGCCCGCCGCCAGAGCGGAAAGCTGAAGAGCAGCACCCCGAGGATGGCAAGCAGGATGAGGGCGACCCGAAAATAGCCGCCCCGCCATGAGCCGGCCGCAAGGGCCCCGCTCATGATGACGGGGCCCAGCATGGCGCCGACCCCCCAGCTGCAATTGAGCCAGTTGATTTGCTTTGCGCCAAACCGCCGTGCGACATAGAGGTTGACGGCCGAGTCGAGCAGTCCGACGCCAAACCCCAGAGGCAGCGCCATGGCGTAGAGCCACACGGCCGACTTCGCAAGTCCGAATCCCACCAGGGAGGCCGCCGCAAGCAGGCCTCCAAAGAGGGCGATTTGCTCAGTGCGAAACCGTTTGAGAAGCTGCCCGACAAACAGACAGGTCAAAATCGGCCCTGCCATCATGACCATCGAAATGGTGCCGGCAGCGTCCATAGGGGCCCCGGTTGCGGCGCAGATGGCCGTCCAGGCGGAGCCAAGCAGCGAGTTTGGCAGCCCGTTTCCGATAAAGAGCAGAAAAATAATAAGTAACAGCATGCTTGTTATTATACAAGGCCCGCAGTCGGAATGCAACGTGGCGGCGGGTGTTTTTTAGAATAAAAAGTCGGTGCAGCTTTTGCTGCGCCGACTTCTTTATTCCGGTATGAAGTTTATTTGCCAGAGGCGGCCGACTTGCCCGCAATGCGGCCAAAGACCGTAAAGTCCACAATGGCGTTTCCGCCCAGGCGGTTGCCGCCGTGGATTCCGCCGGTGACTTCGCCCGCGGCGTAAAGGCCGGGGATGACGGCGCCGTCGGTGCCGATGACATGGGTGTCCACGTCAATCTTGACGCCGCCCATCGTGTGGTGGGCTGCGGGGGCGCGCGGATAGGCGTACCACGGGCCGGTCTTGAACTCGTAGTTGAACAGGGTACGGCCGAATTCATCGGCCACTCCGGTTCCGACATTGGCGTTGAACTCCTGGATGGTCTGGACAAGCGCCTCGGCGGGAATCTTCATTTTTGCGGCCAGCTCTTCAAGCGTATCGGCCGAAACGTAGCCCGAATCTCCGGAAGTGACCATATCGGTCATGGTGCGGCCGCCCAGCGTCGTAAAGGCATTGGGGTCGGTGATTCCGTCGGCCGAGAGCAGCAGCCAGACGACGCCGTCGGTCTGCTGGAGGATGGCGGTGCTGATGACGTCGCGCCGGCCGTCCTCACGCACAAAGCGCTTGCCTTCCTTGTTGACGAAGACGTAGCCCTGCACGCCGGTTGCGGCGACATGGTCGGAAGTGGTTCCATTGGTGGGGTTGCAAACCTGAAGCAGCTGAATCTGCTCCATGTCGACAAGCGCCGCGCCTGCGTCGCGGCACATGAAGATACCGTCGCCGGTGACACCGGGCATGTTGGAGGTGATGAGGCCGGCTCCGAGGTCCGGCCACTTCTCGCCCTGGCAGTACTCGACCCGCAGCTCGACGTTGCCGGCAAATCCACCGGTCGCCATGATGACACCCTTGTTCGCCTTCAGCGTGACCTTGTTGCCGTCCTTGCCCAGCGCATTGACACCGACCACGCGGCCGTTCTCAACGATCAGGCTCTTGCCTTCGGTATCCATCAGGACTTTATAATTTTCGCGAGTATCTAAGGTTGAAATAAAGGCCTTGAAATAGCCGGTGCCATTTGGCATGACTGCGTTGTGGGTGCGCTGATAGAGTGCGCCAGTGCCCTGGGTGACGCCCGGCTTGAACTCCATGCCCATGCCCTCAAGCCACTTGAGGCCGGCGAGGGCGTTCTGGCACATGACGTCGATCAGTTCCTTGTTGGCGACTTTGTCGCCGCCCTCCCAGGTCTGCTGAGCGTGAAATTCAGGGGAGTCTTCAATCCCCAACGGGCCCTGTACCTCGGGGTCGGCCGCGTTGTAAATGCCGCCCGAGACGATGGAGTTGCCGCCTAAGGTACCCATCTTCTCGATGACGATGACCGAGGCGCCCTGTTCGGTGGCCGAGCAGGCCGCCGAGAGACCGGCGCCGCCGCCGCCTACGATGATGACGTCGGCCGTCAGCGTAACATCGGGCTCCTTTTCCTTGGGGGCAGCTACCTTAAGCGCTGCGATATCGGCGCCGGCCTGCGTCAGGCAGTTCTCGGTCGCCGTCAGGATGGCACGGCTGGTCATGCTGGCGCCGGTGACGACGTCGACCGCCAGCGTCTGCCCTTCGACAATGGCCGCCGGAATGATGCTTGTCGGCCAGTCGCGAAGCCCCGCGGTCTCAATGTTGCTGCCGACCGTGACGCTTTGAATGGCGTCTTCGGCAACCACAACGGTCACCGGCACCTGGCCCCACATTCCACGGGCCGCAGCGGTGTATGTACCGGCCTTCATGCCGGCGGGCTCAGGCTCCGGTTCCGGCTCAGGCTCGGGGATTGGCTCGGGCTCGGGGATTGGCTCCGGCTCCGGCTCGGGCGTGGGCGCGGGCGCGGCCTCGTCCCATTTGATGATTTGCCCGGGGAAAATCAAATTGGGGTTTTCAATGCCGTTGTACGCCGCAAGCGTCTTGTAGTCGGTGCCAAACTTTTCCGCGATCTTCCACAGCACGTCGCCCGGGACGACGGTGTAGGAAGCAGCGCCGGCCGTAAGGCCCAGAGCGAATACGAGCGCCAAGAGCAGTGCGAGCATTCTCCTGTGCATTTTCATTCCTCCTTTTATTGCTTTGGGGTTTTTTGGAATATGGTTATATTGTATCACTGTTATGCAGACAGTCAAACACTTTTTGGAATTTCCCTCTTTAACTTTTCTATGGTATTTGCTATAT
>DATMZG010000078.1:0-37321 GCA_035560415.1 Candidatus Acidiferrum sp.
CACAAATATAGCGACTTGTAAATACTTACAATTTGACGGACCGCACAAAGTTTGATATGGTCTAATCAAGATATTTTGAATTAGGATTTGATTGGTATGACATTGAAATTTAGACGATATTCACAAAAAACAATACGGGCCTAATTCAGGTGAGAGCCGCAGGGGTCGATATCGGCCCCGCCGCCCGTCGTGTCCCGGAGCTTGTCGGCGCCCGACTCGGAGACAAATACGAGCTGCTGGGGATTGCCGGCCATATCCTCTCCGGAGAGCCGCAGGAAATGGGCGTTCTCCCGGTAGTCGATGGGGAGGGTCCGTCTGACCGTCTTTCCGGTCTTCTTGTCGGTCACCTCAATTGTCACACGGTCGGCCATGATCTCAAACAGGGCATTTTCACTCCCATCCAAGCGCGCACACCTCCAATCGTCTTATTCCCATTATCCTATATGGGAAGAGATATGTCAACAAACGCATCCGCGCAAAACAACGCAAAAAGAGCGCACCCGGGCAAAAAACTTGAAACGGAGGAGGCCGCTATGTACAAAAAGACATTTCTCATCAACGGCGTGGAGCGCACGCTGCTTGTCGAGGGGACGGAGACGCTCGCCGCCATTCTGCGCGAGCGGCTGCTGCTGACCGGCTGCAAAATCGGCTGTGGAGAGGGCCATTGCGGAGCCTGCAACGTCATCCTGAACGGCAAGCTGACCCGCTCCTGCGTCACCAAAGTCGGCAAGCTCGACGACTTTTCCACGATTGAGACCATTGAGGGCATCGGCACCGTGCAAAACCTTCATCCACTTCAGGCCGCATGGATGGCTTACGGCTGCGCCCAGTGCGGATTTTGCAGCCCCGGATTCATCGTCAGCGCCAAGGCTCTGCTCGACTCGAACCAGAGTCCGACAAGGGAAGAGGTCAGAAGCTGGTTTGACAAAAACCGCAACCTCTGCCGCTGCACCGGCTATAAGCCGCTCATCGACGCCGTCATGGCTGCGGCCGCCGTCATGCGGGGCGAGATGAGCAAAGAAGACCTCATGTTCAGTCCGGTGGACAACAAAATCATCGGCACGTCCTTTGTGCGCCCGTCGGCCGCTATGAAAGTCACCGGCACATGGGACTTCGGGGCCGACGAGGCGCTGCATATGCCGGAGGACACGCTGCGCTTAGCCCTTGTCCAGGCCGAGGTCTCCCACGCCAACATCCGCGGTGTCGACGCCTCCGAGGCCGAGAAAATGCCGGGCGTATTCAAAGTCATCACGGCCAAAGACGTCCCGGGCAAAAACCGCATCAACGGGCTCGTCATGCTGCCCTATAACAACAAGTGCGACGGGTGGGACCGCCCCATCCTCTGCGATGAAAAAGTCTTCCAGTACGGCGACGCCGTCGCCATCGTCGCGGCCGACACCGAGGCCCACGCACGGGCCGCCGCCAAGGCCGTCAAACTCGACCTCGAGGTGCTGCCGGCCTACATGAGCGCCCCGGAGGCCCTCGCCCCCGACGCCATTGAAATCCACCCCGGCGTACCAAACGCCTATTTCGAGAACAGCTGCATCAAGGGGCCCGACTTCGACTTTGACGGAGCCCCCAATGTCGCCGAGGTCGAGAGCTACTGCTCCCGCCAGCCCCACCTCTACTTAGAGCCCGACAACGGCTACGCCTACATCGATGAGGACGGCATGCTGACCGTCCACTCCAAGTCCATCGGCATTCACCTGCACATGGCCATGATCGCCGACGGCGTCGGCGTGCCCATGGATAAGCTGCGCATTGTCCAGAACAACGCCGGCGGCACTTTCGGCTACAAGTTCTCGCCCACCAACGAGGCCATTCTGGGCGTTGCGGCGCTGGTCACAAAGCGGCCGGTCTCCTTAAACTTCAACATGTACCAGTCCATCACCTATACCGGCAAGCGCAGCCCCGGCCACATGCACGTGAAACTCGCGGCCGACAAGGACGGCAAGCTCTTGGGACTGTGGGGCAACAACTATATCGACCACGGCCCCTACTCGGAGTTCGGGGATCTTCTGACCCACCGCCTCTCCCAGTTCACGGGCGCCGGCTACCACATCCCGACCATCCGCAACAAGAACACGACGGTCTTCACAAACCACGCCTGGGGCTCGGCCTTCCGCTCCTACGGCTCGCCGCAGGCCTATATGGGCAGCGAGCTCGCAATTGACGTGCTGGCCGCCCAGATGGGGAAGGACCCCTTTGACATCCGCGAGATGAACTGCTACAAGGCCGGCGAGAAGTCGACGACCCCAACCGGTTTTAAGCCCGACGTTTACTGCGAGGAGGGGCTCTTCAAGCTCGCCCGGCCGAAGTACGAGGAGGCCAAAAAGCGGGTGGCCGAAAAGAACGCGGCGTCGGACGGCAAGGTGAAATACGGCGTCGGCGTCTCCTTAGGCGTCTATGGCTGCGGCCTCGACGGCGTCGACAGCTCGGAGGCCTGGGTCGACCTCAACCCCGACGGCACCGTGACGGTGCGCAACTCCTGGGAGGACCACGGCCAGGGCGCCGACATCGGCACGCTGACAGCCGCCCACGAGACGCTGCGCACGGCCGGCTTTACCCCCGACAGGATCAAGCTCGACCTCTGCGACACCAAGCGCACCCCCAACTCCGGCCCCGCGGGCGGCAGCCGCTCGGCCGTCATGACCGGCAACGCCATTCGCCTCGCCTGCGAGAAGCTGCTTGAGGGCATGAAAAAGCCCGGGGGCGGCTGGCGCACCTACGACGAGATGAAGGCGGAGGGGCTCGAGACCCACTGCGTCGGCAAATGGGTCGCCACCTACTGCTCCACCAACCCCATCGACCAGGCCACCTCGCAGGGCGAGCCCTTCTCGGTCTACATGTACACCATTTTCCTGCCGGAGGTCGCGGTCGACACCGAGACCGGCAAAGTGACGGTCGAGAAGTTCACGGCCGTGGCGGACTGCGGCACCATCTTAAACCGGCTCGCCGTCGACGGCAACTTCTACGGCGGTCTGGCTCAGGGCGTCGGCCTTGCGCTTTCGGAGGACTTCGAGGACCTCAAAAAGCACACGTCGCTGCTGCGCTGCGGCATCCCCTACGCCAAGGACGTCCCGGACGACATGGAGATTCTCTATCTCGAGACCCCGCGGCCCGAGGGCCCCTACGGCGCCGCCGGCTGCGGCGAGGCCCCGCTCGACGCGCCCCACCCGGCCATTCTCAACGCCATTTTCAACGCAACCGGTGCCCGCATCACTCGCGTGCCGGCCCTGCCCGAAGTCGTGCTGGAGGCGCTGAGAAAAGCTCACTAAAAGGCCCTGATTATAGGACGGATACGCAAGGCGGCTTGCCGCCTTGCGTATCCGCATTTCCCTAATAAGCGCAGCCCCGGCAGGCAGAAAGGGAGCCCATGGACAAATTTCAGGAGAGATCGACGAGAACCTACCGGCAAAAGCAGATGCTTTCAAAAGCCGAGCTCGAAGCCCGCGAAAAGGTCTGCATCTATGATGAGCCGGCCTTTTGCGCGGCCGCCTGCCCTTTAAAGCTCGACGGCAGGGCCTTTGTCGCAAAAATGAAAGAGGGCGACTTTACGGGCGGGCGCGCCATGCTTGAGCGCATCGCCCCCTTTCCGCTCATTTTGGCGGGCGGGTGCGAGTCCCCCTGCGCCGCGGCCTGCCGGCTGTCGGAAATGGGAGAGGGCATTGGCATGTCGGCCCTTGAGCGGGCCGCCGTCAAGTACGGCACCCCAAAGGGCGGACGCGGCATGTTCAAAATTAAAAAGAGCAAAAAGGCGGCGGTGCTCGGCGGCGATCTCTTTACCCTCGCCCTCGCCGGCGAGCTTGCGGCAAAGAGCTACCCGGTCACATTTTTTGTTGAGGAGCAAAACGCCACGGCCCTGATGGCCCGCTGCGCCCCTTTTCTGGACAAAGAGGCGCAGGCCGCCGAGGCGCAGCGGCTTTGCGGCATGGAAATAGACCTCGTATACGGCAGCCGCCTTGACGGGGCGCTTTTCACACGGGCAAAAGAGGCGTACGACATCGCCTGCCTGTCGGAGGAGGCGCGAAAAGCACTGCTGGCCGAGGAGCCGGACCCCGACACCCTCGTCTGTGCGGGGGCAGGCGTCGTCGCCGGAACGCCGGAGGCGGCCTGGGGCACCCTTGCGGCGCTTTATAGCGCAAAGCGGGCGGCCCTGTCGGTCGACAGGCTCGCGCAGGGCATGGACCCCGCCGCCAGCAGAGGCGCGGAAGGCCCCGTCGTCTCCCGGCTGTACACGGACCTGTCGGGCGCCGTCCCCTCGAAAAGAGTGCCGGAGGGGGAGGGCTACACGCCGGGGGAGGCGAAGGCCGAGGCCGGCCGGTGCATCCAGTGTCGGTGCGAGGAGTGCTTCAAGGGCTGCGCCTACCTTGCGCATTATGGGAAGTCGCCAAAGGCCCTGACCCGTGAAATTTACAACAACGTCAGCATCATCATGGGCGACCACACGATGAACAAGCCCATCAATTCCTGCGCACTCTGCGGGCAGTGCGCCGTCACCTGCCCCCACGGCTACGACATGGCCGACATCTGCCATATGGCCAGAGAGAACATGGTCGCCACCGGCAAAATGCCACTGGCCCCCCACGAGTTCGCGTTGTACGACATGCTCTTTTCAAACGGCGAGGCCTTTCTGGCCCGCCCGCAGGAAAAGGATAAGCCCTCGAAATACGTCTTTTTCCCCGGCTGCCAGACGGCGGCCCTCTCACCCGCTACGGTCGCCGCCGCGTACAGGGACCTTGCCGCACGGCTGCCCGGCGGCGTGGCCCTCATGCTCGGCTGCTGCGGTGCCATCGCCGATTGGGCCGGCCGGTACGAGCTGCTCGGTGAGACGACCGAATTTTTGAAAAACGAGCTTGCAAAGCTCCATGACCCCGAGCTCATTGCGGGCTGTCCCACCTGCAAGAAGACGCTCGAAAAGACGCTCGGGCGCAAAGTCCTGAACATCTACGAGGTGCTGGCCGACCTCGGCGTCTCCCCGCCGCAGCCGGAAGAGGGCCGCAGCGTCGTGCTGCACGACGCCTGCGGGGCAAGGGGAGATGCCGCCATGCGGGCGGCTGTGGAGAAAATCGCCGGGGAGGTCGGGCTTTCGGTCAAAAAGGCGGCTGACTCGGGCGACCGCACCCCCTGCTGCGGCTACGGCGGGCTTGTCATGTACGCCAACCGCGAGGTCGCGCACGAGATGGCCGAAAAGTGCACCGGGCTTGAAGGTGCCTACGTCACCTACTGCATGAACTGCAAGGACCGGTTTGCACGGGAAGGCAAGGAGTCCGCCCACATTCTGGAGCTGGTCTACGGCATTCCCCCGGGGCAGCCGCCCGACATCTCGGAGAAACGCAAAAACCGCTTGCAATTGAAAAAAGACCTGCTTAAAGCGTGTTGGGGAGAACAAATAGAGGAAGAGATGACCGATTTTCCGCTTGAAATCACGCCCCAGGCCCGCGCCCTCATGGACGACCGCATGATTTTGGACGCCGACGTCATCCGGGTCATCAAGGACTACCGGAAGACGGGCGAGGCCGTCTTTGACGGGGAGACGGGGCTGCTCACGGCGCGGTCCCGCGTCGGCAACGTGACGTTCTGGGCCGTGTTTGAGGAGCGGGACGGCGGATATCTGGTCCACAGGGCTTACAGCCACAGAATGACGGTGAGTTGAGGTGCGGCATGGCTGAAGAGAAGAAAAATTATTATGAAATTGAAAAACTGGGCAAGCTGACTTGCCAAAAGTGCAATGTCCCGCTGGTCAAAGGCAGCGCCACTTTCGCCTATCTCGACAACGCCTTTCCGGTCGAGCTTCCGGTCTGCCCCAGGTGCGGGTTTGTCTATGTGCCGGAGGAGCTGGCGCTCGGCAAGGTGCTGTCGGTCGAGCGGGCGCTGGAGGACAAGTGATGCCAAATAAACCCCGCATACCTGTCCGCCGGCTTACGGCAAAGAAAAAAGTGTGCGCGCCCCGGCGCTTTTCAAAGACGAGGAGCGTCTGCCCCGTCTGCCTTGCCGTCGTCGACGCATGGCGCACCATCGGGGAGGACGGCAGAATCTATCTCGAAAAGAGCTGCCCTCTCCACGGGGACTTTTCGGCCTTGATTTGGGACGGGCCGCTTGAAGAGTACAAGGCCTGGGGCCGGGACAATCGCGGCAACGCCCCAAAAGTGGCCCTGCCCGCCGTCAAGGGCTGTCCGCGCGACTGCGGGCTCTGTGAAAACCACGAGAGCGCCGGCTGCTGCGTGCTGCTCGAACTCACAAGCCGGTGCAATGTGAACTGCCCGGTCTGCTTCGCCTCGTCGGGTGAGCGGGGCCGCGACGCCCCGATGGGGGAGATTGAGGGGCTATACGACATGCTGATGGCCCGCGGCGGCCCCTTCAACATCCAGCTCTCGGGCGGCGAGCCGACGGTCCGGGACGACCTGCCCCAAATCATCGCCCTCGGCAGGGAAAAAGGGTTTACATTTTTCCAGCTCAACACAAACGGCCTGCGGTTGGCTGAGGAGGAGGGCTACGCAAAGAGCCTTGCCGAAGCCGGCCTCTCCTGCGTGTTTTTGCAGTTTGACGGGCTGACCGAGACCCCGAACCGCATCCTGCGGGGCAGGGAGCTGCTGCCGGAAAAGCTCGCCGCCATTGAGGCCTGCAAAGCGGCGGAGCTGTCCGTCGTGCTGGTGCCGACTGTCGCGCCCGGCGTCAACGACGGGGAGCTCGGCGCAATTTTGGATTTTGCGCTGTCCCTCTCGCCCCACGTGCGGGGGGTGCACTTTCAGCCCATCAGCTACTTCGGCCGGTGCGCCCTCGAAGCGCCCTTAGAGCGGCTGACCATCCCCAAAATGCTGCGGCTCATTGAAAGTCAGACAGACGGGCGCATGAAAGCGGCTGACTTTGCGGGCGGCGGGGCCGAAAGCCCCTACTGCTCTTTCCACGCGAGCTACCGCCTTGGGGAAAACGGCGCCCTCAAACCGCTTGCCAGACGGCAGGACGCCTGCTGCTGCGTCAAGTCCTCGCAGGCCAGAGACACGGTGGCCTGGCAGTGGGGGAGCGGCGAGGCGCCCGCCGACCCCGGGGAGACGCCGGGCGGCACCGCCTCCCTCGACGCCTTTTTGGCGCAGGCGAGGGCTTCCACATTCACCGTCTCGGGCATGCTGTTTCAGGACGCCTTCACGCTCGACCTCGAACGGCTTCGCCGCTGCTACATCTGCGAGGCCGACCGGGAGCGGGGAATGGTGCCCTTTTGCGCCTACAACCTGACCGATTTGGGGGGCAGGGCCCTTTACCGGAAATGAGCGGTTCAAGGCTGGACAACTGGATCATGGAGACCGAGGGACTGCCCGCCCTCGACAGAGCCGCGCTGGAAGAGCTCCAGCTCGGCCGCTTAAACGCACTCTTAAAAAGAGAGCGGGAGCGGGCCGGGTTTTACAAAAGCCTGCCGGAGGCCTTGTGCAGCCTTGGCGATTTGAGCGGGCTGCCCTTCACGACAGAGGCCGACCTCGCCCAAAACGCCGCCGGCATGCTGCTGCTCTCACAGAGAGAAGTCGAACGCGTCATCACCGACCGGACGAGCGGCACCGCGGCCCCCCCGAAGCGGGTTTTTTACACCGAGGGCGATATGGCCGCAACGGTGGGATTTTTCGCGGCGGGGCTCGGGGAACTCGTGTATCCGGGCGACGCCGTCCTCATCACCATGCCCTTTTCGGCTGGCGGGGGGCTGGGCGAGCTCATCGCCAAAGCCATCCTCCGCCTCGAGGCCCGGCCGGTGCGGGCCGGAGTCGGAAAAAGCTACGGCGAACTTGCGGCGCTGATTGAAAAAGAACATCCGACGGCCTACGTCGGCATGCCGGTGCCGCTGCTCTCGCTGCTGCGGTTTTGCGGCCCCATGTCTCTAAAAAGGGCGCTGGTCTCAGCCGACACGCTGCCCCAAAGCGTCGGAGAGGACGCCGGGCGCATTTTGGGAGAGCGCCTCTTCCCCCACTACGGCTCCCGCGAAATCGGGCTTGGCGGCGCTGTCACCTGCCCGGCCCACGAGGGCATGCACATCCGCGAAAACCACATCATCGCCGAGATTGTGGACGACGAGGGGAGTCCGCTCCCGGACGGGGAGCTGGGCCTGCTTGCCGTCACCACCATCGGGCTGGAGGCCATCCCCCTCATCCGGTACCTGACGGGGGACGCCGCCCGCATCCTGCCGGGGGCGTGCCGGTGCGGCGGGGTCACAAAGAGGCTTGCCGATGTGCGCCGCATTGCGGCGGGACGTGATATCGCTGAGCTTGACAGCGCCCTCTTTTGCGAGCCAAACCTTGTCGACTTCGCCGCTTTCTTATCGGACGGCGGGCTCAATATTGACGCCCTGACTTTGGACGGCAGTGCCGGCCGGCTTTTGGTGCTCGCAAAAACCGTGCTGCCGGAGCTGCAAATTTCGGTCAGGGCCCGCAGGGCCCACATGGAGGACACGCCCTGCTACTTAGCTAAACGGAAGTTTCTTACAACATAAAAGGCCGGGGGATGCCCCCGGCCTTTTTCTTACTTTGAATTAATAGTTGAACCACTCGCCCCGCAGCAGCTCCTTTGCGTCGCGGGTCAGCGGAATGAGGTCGGAGCGGTCGATGTATTTGACGTCGAACTTGCGGTTCAAGGCCGCAAAGTGCTGAACGCCGAAGGCCAGCTTCTTCAGATAGGAGTAGGCGCCGACAGCTCCGAGCGGAAAGTCGTCGGCCGCTTTGCCGTAGAGGGCCCGCAGGGCCGGCAGCTCAAAGAAGAGCTCCTCCTTTGTCTTGCCGAACTTCGCGAGGTGCTTCGGAATGTTCCCGGACTCGATGAGCTCGCCCATTTTGGCCCCGGACATGGCGGCCGCCATCGCGGCGCGGCAGGTGCCGATGGCCGTGACGTAAGGGGCGCCCAAAGCCAGCCCCTTGTAGACCTGATCTTCGCTCGCAAAGCCGCCTGTGACCGCGATGGCCGGCAGCTTTTGCCCCTCGGCTTCAAGCTTTTTGCACAGTGGCACCAAGGCGCTCTCAATGCATACGGCCGGCAGGCCCCACTCGTTCATCATTTTGCAGGGGCTGTATCCGGAGCCGCCGCCCGCCCCGTCAAAAGTCACCATGTCGGCCTTGCAAAGGCAGGCCATGCGCAGCACCCGCTCCATGTCGGCGCGGTCGAATCCGGCGGTCTTGAAATAGAGATTTTTAAGCCCGAGCTCGCGCAGGTGCTCCACGTGGGCAAGTAAGCTCTCCTCAGTCCACATCGGCAGCCGCCCGTAAGTCCAAAACTGCGGACAGGCCTCCTCTTCGCAAGCTTTTTGCACTTCCGGGTCGCTGGGGTCGGGGTGGACAAGACATCCCTCCGCCCGCTTTTTGAGGGCGGTTTTGAGGTCCGGCAGCCGCACGGCGGGCTGGGTGCCCTTGGCCGACTGGCCGAACTTGATTTCAATGGCGGGCGCGCCGCATTTTTGAATCGCGTACTCCGGCAGCCCCGCCGCGTCGTCGTCCACGTTGCACTGCAGCGCAATCTGGCCGCAGCCGCGGTCGTACCGGCGGAAAGCGTCGAGCATATCGTTTAACATCGGGAAGTGGTTGATTTTGCCCTTGGCGTCGTATGTAAGCGCCCCGTCCTTCGACGGGGAACCCTCGCCGATGACGCAGACGGTGCCGGCCATGGCCGCCGCCGCGAAATAGCCCTGCCAGTTGAGTTTGATGATGGCCGGCAGCATGACCGGCAGCGCCAGTTTGACAGGATTTTCGTATCCGATGGTCCGCTCGAGGTTCACGTTGAAAATGGCGGCAGCGTCCCCGTCGGCAGGTGTGCCGACAGCCCCGAAGCAGTGGCCGCCGATGTTGAAAATGGAATAGTCGAGCGGATTGTCTTTCTCGCTGGCAATCTGATTTGCGCCGGTGTTGGTCGGATAGACCGCCGCCTGCCCGATGACCGAGGCAAGTCCGATCTCGCAGCTTCCGATGCAGTCCTCGGTGCAAAAAGAGCACATGCCGGAACATGGCGTGCGCATGGCGCTGCGCATTTTGGTGTCGTTAAAGGCCGATTCAAGTGCGGGACTGAAGGACATTGAGCTCACCCTTTCCGCTTTATTAATAGAGATGTTTTTGTGTGAAACGAGCGGCCGCGGCCGAACGTTGTCTCAATATTATATCAGATTATACCAGACCGTGCGGACAAGTACAAGGAATTAAGGGCTGAAATTCACGCCAAACCGCCCGGCGCAAATGGTATAAAAGAGAAGAAACCGGACAAAAATCGTCCTATACGCCATATCCAGAACACAGAAAATTTGGGTACGGTAGGGCGGATAGTGTGTGAGCCGTCAAAAATTGGCCCCACTTAACATAGATTTAACATGGCCCTGATAACGGATTTAACCTAAAAGCCGTAAGCTTAGGACGTAACAAAAAAGCACACTCGAGACACAATCGAAATATGCAATTGGAGGAAAATGAAAATGAAGAAAATTCTCGCATTGGGCATGGCTGCGATGCTGCTTTTGGCGGCTGCCGGCTGCGCGCCGAAGGAAGAGCCCCAGACTCCGCCGGTGGAAGAGCCCCCGGTCGTTGAGCAGACCATCGACGTCATCTCCCGTGAAGAGGGTTCCGGCACCCGCGGCGCCTTTATCGAACTCTTCGGAATCGAGCAGAAAGACGCTGCCGGCAACAAGGTCGACATGACCATTGACACCGCTGAAATCAACAGCAGCACCTCTGTCGTCATCACCACCGTCGCCGGCGACCCGAATGCCATCGGATACATTTCGCTCGGTTCCTTGAACGACACCGTCAAGGCCGTCGCCATCGGTGGCGTCGCCCCCTCGGTCGCCGGCGTCAAGGATGGCAGCTACACCGTCGCCCGTCCCTTCAACATCGTCACGAAGGGCGAAGCAACCGGCCTGGCGAAAGACTTCATCGACTATATCATGAGCGCCGAAGGTCAGAAGGTCATTGAGGACAACGGCTACATCTCGGAAGGCAACACCGGCGCCTATGCGGGCAGCAAGCCGGCGGGCTCCATCACCGTTGCCGGCTCCTCTTCGGTCACCCCGGTCATGGAGAAGCTCAAGGAAGCCTATATGGCCCTCAACACCGGCGCCTCCATCGACATCCAGATGAGTGACTCCACCACCGGCATGACCTCCGCCATCGACGGCATCTGCGACATCGGCATGGCCTCCCGCGAAGTCAAGGACAGCGAGCTTGAGAAGGGCCTCACCCCCACCACCATTGCGATGGACGGCATTGCGGTCATCGTCAACAAGGGCAACGAAGTCTCCGACCTGACCAAGGAAGACGTTCTGGGCATCTACACCGGCACCGTCACCGACTGGTCCGAACTGAAATAAGTAAGCCGACACCCAAAAGAGGGCCGGACGTGGGTCCGGCCCTCTGAGGTTGTCCAAAAAGACATTTTTCGACACTCTGAGAGGGGCCGGACACAGGTCCGGCTCTCTTTGGCAAGGAGACGACATGAACCGCTATAAAGAACACGCGGCCAGACTGCTCTTTCTGTTTTGCGCCTGCGTATCCATCATCTGCGTGCTGCTCATTTGCCTGTTTTTGTTCGCAAACGGCCTTCCGGTCATGGCCGAAATCGGGCCGCTCAAGTTTTTACTTGGGACGAGATGGAAGCCGGGCAACGACATTTTCGGCATTGCCCCCATGATCATCGGGAGCCTCTATGTGACGGCCGGAGCCATGGTCGCAGGGGTTCCCATCGGCGTGCTGACCGCCATTTACATCGCACGCTTTGGCACGAAACAAATCAACCGCGTGCTGCGCCCGGCCGTATCCCTGATGGCGGGAATCCCCTCCATCATATACGGCTTTTTCGGGCTTGTCGTGCTGGTGCCGCTCATGCGGCAGCTCTTTAACGGCGGCAAGAGCGTCATGACGGCCTCCATCCTGCTGGGCATCATGATTTTGCCCACCGTCATCAGCGTCTCGGAGGCGGCCATTGCGGCGGTGCCCGAAAGCTATTACGAGGGGGCCCTGGCCCTCGGCGCCAGCCATGAGCGCAGCGTGTTTTTCGTGCTGCTGCCGGCGGCGAAGTCGGGGGTTATGGCGGCCATTGTGCTGGGGGTCGGCAGAGCCATCGGCGAGACCATGGCCGTCATCATGGTGGCCGGCAACCAGCCGATCATTCCGAAGAGCATCACAAGCGGTGTGCGCACCATGACGGCCAACATCGTCATTGAGATGGGCTATGCCGCGGACCTTCACCGGGGGGCCCTCATTGCGACCGGCGTCGTGCTCTTTGTCTTCATCCTGCTCATCAACCTGCTCTTATCGATGATTAAAAGGAGGCAGGGCGTATGAACATGAAGCGGCGCGTAGACCCCGTATCTCTGGTGCTCGGCATCCTGGTCCGGCTGGCCACGGTCATCGCCTTCCTTGTCATTTTGTTCTTGGTGGCGTATATTCTTATTAAGGGTGTGCCCAACCTCACGCCCTCCCTCTTCTCGTGGAAATACAACAGCGTAAACGTCTCGCTGGTGCCGGCCCTCATCAACACGGTCATCATGACGGTGCTGGCGCTGCTCATCGCGGGGCCAATCGGAATTTTCTCGGCCGTTTACTTAAGCGAATACGCAAAGCGCGGAAGCCGGCTTGTCAAAATCATTCGCATGGCCTCCGAAGTGCTGACCGGCATTCCCTCCATCGTATACGGACTTTTCGGCTTTCTCTTCTTCGTCGCGACCATGGGGTGGGGCTACTCGCTCCTCGCCGGCACCTGTACCCTGACCATCATGATTTTGCCCCTCATCATGCGCACGACCGAGGAGGCGCTGCTCGCGGTGCCGGACGCCTACCGTGAAGGCAGCTTCGGACTCGGGGCGGGGCGGCTGCGCACCGTCTTTTCCATCGTGCTGCCGGCCGCGGTGCCGGGCATTCTCGCAGGCGTCATTCTGGCCATCGGACGCATCGTCGGCGAGACCGCAGCCCTCATCTACACGGCCGGAACCACGGCCGAGGTGCCCGAAAAGCTCCTTGACTCCACCAGGACCCTCTCGGTCCACATGTACGCCCTGTCGAACGAGGGGCTCTACATCAACCAGACCTATGCCACGGCAGTCGTGCTGCTGGTGCTCGTGCTCATCATAAACGCCTGCTCCGGCTGGCTTGCAAGGCGCATGGCGGGAGGAAAATATGGAAAAGATTAAAGTCGAAAAACTGGATTTATTTTACGGGACGTTTCAGGCGCTCAAAGACGTCAACATGTCGGTGCTGCCCAAAGAGGTCACCGCCTTCATCGGCCCCTCCGGCTGTGGCAAGTCGACGCTGCTCAAGACCATCAATCGCATGAACGACCTTGTCGAGGACTGCCACATTGTCGGCACGGTCACCCTCGACGGGCAGGACATATATAAGGGTATGGACGTAAGCTCACTGCGCAAGCGGGTGGGTATGGTCTTCCAAAAGCCAAACCCCTTCCCCATGACCGTTTACGACAACATCGCCTTCGGGCCCCGCACCCACGGCGTGCGCTCGAAGGTCAAGCTCGACGAGGTTGTGGAAAAATCCCTTCGGGCAGCCGCCATCTGGGATGAGACCAAGGACCGGCTCAAAAAAAGCGCTTTGGGGTTATCCGGCGGACAGCAGCAGCGGCTTTGCATCGCAAGAGCGCTTGCCGTCGGCCCCGAGGTGCTGCTCATGGACGAGCCGACCTCGGCCCTCGACCCCATTTCAACCTCTAAAATAGAAGACCTTGTGAGCGAGCTCAAGAAGGATTATACTATAGTAATAGTCACACATAACATGCAGCAGGCAGCCCGTATTTCCGATAAGACGGCGTTTTTCCTGCTCGGTGAACTCGTTGAGTTCGGGGCGACCGAAGACATATTCTCCATGCCGCAGGACAAGCGGACAGAGGACTACATCACGGGGAGGTTTGGATGATGCGCCGGCAGTTCGACAGCCAGCTTGAAGCGATGCACACAAAAATGATTCAGATGGGAGCCCTCTGCGAAGACGCCATCGCAAGTGCCTCCAAGGCGCTGCTCGAGGGAGACGACAGCCTGCGGGAAAAGGCGGTGACGCTCGAGCGGGACATCGACCTCATGGAGCGGGACATCGAACTGATTTGCTACCGGCTGCTGCTCCACCAGCAGCCCATCGCCGGAGATTTGAGACAGGTGACGGCCGCCCAGCACATGATCATCGACATGGAGCGGGTCGGCGACCAGGCGGCCGACATTGCCGAGCTTGCCGGCTTCATGAAGGGCAGCCCGGTCAAAAGCGACATCCACATCGCCGACATGGCCAGAGCCGCCATCAAAATGCTCACCGACAGCATTGACTCCTATGTCAACGGGGATATCGCCTTGGTCAAGACCGTGCTGGTCTACGACGACGTGGTCGACGACCTCTTTTCAAAGGTCAAGGGGGAGCTCATCTCGCAGATTCTGCTCGACAGCAAGCTGGCCGGAGACTGCCTTGACCTGCTCATGATCGCCAAATATTTTGAGCGCATCGGCGACCACGCCCAGAACATCGCCGAGTGGGTGCTCTATTCCATGACCGGCAACCGCAGGTGGATTGATGGGGAGGAGTCGCAGTGATCTATTTACTGGAAGACGAGACCAGCATCCGCAAGCTGGTGATTTACACCCTTGAGAACTCCGGCCTCCCGGCCGAGGGGTTTGGCTGTGTCGCGGACTTCTGGGAGGGCATGCGCAAAAAGACGCCGGAGCTCATCCTGCTCGACATCATGCTGCCGGACGGGGACGGGCTGCAGGTCTTAAAAGAGCTTCGGGCCTCGAGGCTGACCGGCAGAATTCCGGTCATGATGCTGACCGCAAAGGGCACTGAGTACGACAAGGTGGCCGGGCTCGACATGGGGGCCGACGACTATCTGCCCAAGCCCTTCGGCATGATGGAGCTGGTGGCGCGGGTCAAAAGCCTGCTGCGGCGTGTGAGTCCGCAGGAGGAAAAGGCCGAGGAGTACACAGCCGGGGGCCTCTTTGTCAGCGTTCCGCGGCACCTCGTCACGGTCGAGGGGGTGCCGGTCGTGCTGACCTTAAAGGAGTTCGAGGTGCTCACCTATCTGCTGCGCAATCCCGGCATCGTGCTGACAAGGGACCAGATCATGTCCGGCGTCTGGGGTTACGACTTTGACGGCGAGAGCCGCACGGTCGACGTCCACATCCGTACGCTGCGCTCCAAGCTCGGGTCCTGCGCCGACCTGATTGAGACGGTGCGGGGGGTCGGCTACCGAATCGGAGGCGACTGATGAGACGCCGAATTTTCCTCTTCGCCGCCGTGCTCTGCGCCCTGTCGGTCATCGTCACCTCCGTGCTCATCTCAATTGAGGGCTACGACAACTTTTTTGCCACGGTCAAAGAGGAGGTCGCGGTGCAGGCGGCCTACCTGCGCGCCGGACTTGAGGCGTCGGGTACCGACAATATGGAATTTCTGGCAGGGCTGCGAGATGAGCCCGGCACCCGGCTGACCCTGATTGCGCCGGACGGCACCGTGCTCTTCGACAGCGTCGGAAACGCCGCCACAATGGAAAATCACTTAAACCGCCCCGAGGTGCAGGCCGCCGTTTCAAACGGGTTCGGCGAGGACACGCGGCTCTCCGACACCATTCAGGAGCAGACGTATTATTACGCCCTGCGCCTTGACGACGGCTCGGTGCTGCGGGTGGCGGCCACCACGGCCAGCATCGTCACCGCCTACGACCGGCTCTTCTGGGTCGTCGCCCTCATTGCGGCCGTGGTCCTTGTGCTGTCGGCCTTCATCGCCGCCCGTGTCACGCGGCGCATTGTGCGCCCCATCAACGAGATCGACCTCGACCGGCCGGAGGACAGCCCGGTCTACGACGAGATCAGCCCGCTGCTCACCCGCATCAAAGTCCAGCGGGACACCATAGAGGAGCAGATCAAAGAGCTCGACCGGGGCCGGCGGCAGTTTGCGGCCATCACCGAAAACATGAGCGAGGGCTTTCTGGTGCTCGACAAAGCGGGCCGGGTGCTCTCCTACAACAACAGCGCCCTCGATTTGGTCGGCATCCACTATGCGGTGCCGGCGGGAGTCAATGTGCTCAGCCTCAACCGCTGCCGGCCGCTGCGCGAAGTGGTCGACGCGGCGCTTGCGGGCGCGCCCGCCGAGCGGCTGGCCACCTTTGAGGGCCGGCAATGTCAGCTCTACGCCAGCCCCGTCACGGTCGAGGGCGACCTTCAGGGCATGGTGCTGCTCATCATGGACGTCACTGAAAAGCAGGAGCGGGAGAGCATGCGCCGCGAGTTCACGGCCAACGTCTCCCACGAGCTCAAGACGCCCCTCACCGTCATCTCGGGCTATGCCGAGCTCATGGCGGGCAAAATGGCAAAGCCGGAGGACATTCCCGAGTTTTCAGGCTACATTTACGAGGAGGCGCAGCGGCTCATCGCGCTCATTCGGGATTTGATGCTGCTCTCAAAGCTTGAGGAGAACGTGATGCCGCCCAAGGAGCCCTGCGACCTTCTGGCCCTTGCCAAAACGGTCGCCGCAAGGCTTTCAGCGAAGGCGGCCGAGGCCGGCGTCACGCTGACGGCCTCAGGCGAGGCGGCGGAGGTCTCGGGCATCCCCTCAGTGCTTGAGGAGATGATTTACAACCTCGCCGAAAACGCCGTCAAATACAACCGGCCCGGCGGCTCGGCCCAGATTATGGTCAAAAAAGAGGGGGCCGGCGCCGCGCTCTCGGTCGCCGACACCGGCATCGGAATTCCCAAGGCCGAGCAGGAGCGCATTTTCGAGCGGTTTTACCGGGTTGACAAGAGCCACAGCGAGGCCGTCGAGGGCACTGGGCTGGGGCTTGCGATTGTCAAACACGGGGCCGCGCTGCACGGCGCTAAAATTGAAGTCAAAAGCGACGTGGGCGGTACGGTTTTCACGCTTCATTTTGCCGAAGAGCAATAATATCATACACAGCGGCGCGGCCGGCACTTCCCTGCGGAAGTGCCGGCCGCGTGATATTCTCATACAAAAGACTACGGGTTTACATCCCCGTCCGGGCGCTCATTCTCATCCTCGTCCTCACAGTCGTACTGAGCCGTCAGCCCCACGGCGCCGCTGACCGGCAGCGAAAAGACGATGCCCTGCCCCGGCGTGCGCATGCCCACCCGGGCCGCGACGGCCTGCATGATGGCCTTGCGCTCGCAGGCCCTGGCCAATATGAGCAGCATCTCTTTTTCATGCTGAATCGTGATGCCGTAAAAGCGGGTGTCCTCGCCGTCTCCGGTCCCCTTGGCGTGAATGATGGTGCCGCCGGCGGCGCCGGCCTCACGGGCGGCGTCCATGGCCTCGTCCGCGAAGCCGCGGTTGACCACGGCCAAAATCATCTGGATGCTGTCACTCATGTCATTTTCCTCCGGTCGCGGGGGAGCCGCACAGGTACTCGAGAGTTTTCAGCCCACCCACGCTGTTGATGTCAATTGTAAAAGCCACGCCGCCCCCCGGCTGGTCAAAGTGCATTTTGCGGTCGAGCTTTGTGAGAACCGCACCCTCGTTTTCCCGTTTGATGACGCAGGCCGTCACTGAGCGGTGTGTGTCGCCCAGTCCCATGGCGGTCAGCACCTCGCTTTTGACGGTGCCGCGGCCTCTTATGGTCATGATCATGCGGCACTCGAGCTTTTTCAGGGTCTCGCAGATCACGTCGTCCTTTTTGGCGTCGGCGATCACGAATAATAGCATGATTTTATCGTGTTCGTTCACGTTGTCCTCCCCGTCACAAGTCGATAATCTCTTCGGCCTCGGCCGGTATGGGCGGCGCTTCCTCCTCCGCCGGGCCCGACTTGCCGCCATAGATGAGCCCCATCAGCTGAATGGTAATCAAGGGGGTCATGGCCACCATGGCCACAAGTCCAAAGGCCTCGACAAAGACGTTGCCGCCCAGCCGCTCGCAGGCCCCGATGGCAAAGGGCAGCAGGAAGGTCGCCGTCATGGGCCCGGAGGCGACGCCGCCCGAGTCAAAGGCGATGGCCGAGATGACGGGCGGCACGAAAAATTGCAGCCCGAGGGCAAGCGCATAACCCGGCACCAGATAAAACCAGATGGAAATGCCGGTCAGCATGCGCAGCATGGCAAGGCCGATTGAGATGGAGACGCCGGCCGACAGCGCGCCCATCATGGCGCCGCGGGAGACGCAGCCGGCCGTGATTTCCTCAACCTGGCTTGTCAGCACGTGCACGGCCGGCTCCGCCTTGACGATGTAGTAGCCGATGAGCATGCCGATGGGCACGAGAATCCACCGGTAGGGCAGGGCGGCAATGAGGGAGCCGATCATATTCCCGGTCGGCATGAAGGCGACGTTGACGCCGGTCAAAAAGAGCACCAGCCCCAAAAACGTGTAGAGCATGCCGACCGCGAGCCGTGTGAGCTCCCGCCGGGGCAGCTTCAGGTGGAGCATCTGGAAGAGGGAGAAGAACAGGACAATGGGCAGCAGCGCCTGGCCGACCTCCAGCACATAGTGGGGCAGCTGGCGCAGGAAGACCCCCGCAAGCTCCCTTGAGTCGGCCACCCGCACCGGCTCAATGGGCGTGTAGGCGCCGGCGCCGGTGGGGTAGAATATGCTCAAAATCATGACCGACAGAATGGGCCCGATGGAGCACAGCGCAATGAGGCCAAAGCTGTCGTCGTCGCGGCTGTTCGCGACGACTGACGCCATGCCGATGCCAATCGACATGATGAAGGGCACCGTGATGGGCCCGGTCGTCACGCCGCCCGAGTCGAAGGCGACGGCCAGAAACTCGGGCGGCACAAAAAAGGCCAGCCCGAAGACGAGGGCATAGAGGCCCAGCAGCAGGTACCGCAGCGAAAGTCGGAACACCAGCCGCAAAAAGGCAGCGGCTAAGAAAATGCCGACCCCCGCCGCCACCGTGACAATGATGGTCATGTTGGGGATGTGGGGCACCTGTCCGGCCAATACGGTCAGGTCCGGCTCGGCAATCGTGATGGCGGTGCCCATGAAAAAGCAGAGCGGCAAAATGAGGGGGAGCCGCCGGAGCTTTGTGATATGGCTGCCCATGTGCTCGCCCATCGGCAGCATGGACATGTCGACGCCGAGGCTGAACAGCCCCATTCCGAAAATCAAGAGCGTCGCGCCCACGACAAAGAGGGCAAGCGTGCCGATGTCGAGCGGCGTGACGGCGACGCTGAGCAGCAGCACGAGCCCCGTGACCGGAAGCACTGACGAGAGGGATTCACTGATCTTTTCTTTTAACTTTTCGTTCAACAAGGACTCCCTTCTCTGTTTTTTCCAAAAATGCCCCGTAAAAGCCCTTATTTTTAGAAACGGGGCCAAAATTTACGACCGGATAAAGTTGGTATAGATGCGCCGCTCGTACTGCGGGGGCGTGACCCCGGCGGCGCGGCCTGCCTCGATGCTCTTTAAGAGCCAGGCCATGTTTTCGGCTAAGGTCCGCATGGTCTGAAGCCCTTCGATGTCCTGCAGCACCTCCTCCGGCGTGTTGCCGTGGACCTGATTCCAGTACTGCGAGGAGGCCACGACCATGTTCGTGATGGTAAAATATTTGTTCAGCCGGTCAAAGGCGGCAGTCGCCCCGCCGCGGCGGCAGGAGACGACGCAGGCCCCGACTTTTCCGGCCATGCGCCGGCCCGTGACTTGGAACAGCCGGTCGAGCAAGGCGCAGAGCTGGCCCGAGGGGCCGGCGTAGTAGACCGGCGAGCCCACAACGATGCCGTCGAACCCGTCGATTTTGGCCGCGAGCTCGTTGACGAGGTCGTCAAAGACGCACCGGTGGGTCTTGCTGCAGGCGTCACAGTCAATGCAGCCGGCGACGGGCGCCCGGCCGATCTGCACAAGTTCGGTCTCAATGCCCTGCTCATGAAGTTTTCCGGCGACTTCGCTCAGCGCCGTATAAGTGCACCCCTTTTCATTTGGGCTGCCGTTGATGAGTAAGACTTTCATAAATGATGCGCCTCCTTATATGATAAACAAATCATATCAAAAAAATCCCATTTGTGCAAGCGCGCGGACCTGCCCCGGACTGGCCGGTAATCAAAACGTTCTGTTGACAATAGACAAAAAACCTGTTATAATTCTCATCAAATCGACAAAAGGAGGCGCGACATTTGAGCTTCGCCGCAAGAACCGGACGAATGCCTCACTCCCGGACACAGCTGCTGTGCGGGTGTATTTGTCGTGCGTTTGGCGCCGCCTGAGCGGCGGGATGCCGCGTCGCCCCCTCATAGCTCATTGTGTCCGGGAGTATAGCGCTTCCGGACTTTTATTTTTCCAAGGAGAAAGCGAGCTATGAAAATATCTGAAATACTACAATCCGGCGCCCCGTCCCTGTCCTTTGAGGTCTTTCCGCCCAAGTCGGACGCCGGCTACGACTCCATCCGGGAGGCGACCGAGCGCATTGCCGCCTTGCAGCCGAGCTATATGAGCGTGACCTGCCGGGGCGGCGGCTCCGGAAAATACACGGTCGACATTGCCGCCAACCTCACGCGGCGGTTTGGCGTGCCGGTTTTGGCCCACCTCACCTGCGTCGACTCGACCGAAGAGGGCGTTGAGGGCCAGTTTGACGCGCTGCGGCGGGCCGGCATTGACAACCTGCTGGCCCTGCGCGGGGACGTGTCGGAGGACTCCCGGCCAAAGGACGCCTGGAGCTACCGCTACGCTTCGGAGCTTGCCGGGGCGGCCGGGGCCTACGGCGGTTTTTGCGTCGGCGGGGCATGTTACCCCGAAGGGCACCCGGAGTCGGCGAGGCTTTGCGAAGACGTGGAAAATCTGAAGAAAAAAGTCGACGCCGGCTGCGAGTTTCTAACCACCCAGATGTTTTTTGACAACAATATTTTTTATAATTTCTTATATAAGGCCCGCGAGGCCGGCATCACGGTGCCGGTCGTGGCCGGAATTATGCCGGTCACAAACGCGAAGCAGATCAGGCGCATTGCGGCGCTGTCCGGCACTGCGCTGCCGCAGCGGTTTTTGCACATCGTCGACCGGTTCGGCGAAAAGCCCGCCGCCATGCTGCAGGCCGGGGTCGCCTACGCCACCGAGCAGATCGTCGACCTCTACGCCAACGGCGTCAGGGCGGTCCACGTCTACTCCATGAACCACCCGCAGGTGGCCGAGGCCATTTCGGCCAACCTTTCGGCCATTCTCTCGTGAGCGCCCTGCTGACGCACACGGCGGCGGGGGTCGAAATTCCCCGCGCCGAAGTGCTGCGGTATCTCGGGTTTGGGAGAAAAGCGCCCGACGAGGCGACGGCAACACTGCTTGAGGAGTGTCTGGCCGAGTTTGAGACGACAGCCCACTACATGGCCTGTTCCCTCGAAATGAGCATTTCAATTTCGGGCGACGGTGATGTGATACGGGCGGGCGAACTGGAGCTGCACAGCGCCGACCTCGCGAAGGCGCTCGCGGGGTGCCAAAGCGCCATCCTCTTTGCGGCGACCGTCGGCCCCATGGCCGACGCCGCAAGGGAGCGGGCGGCGCTGCAAAGCCCAGCCAAGGCCGTGGCGCTCGACGCCATCGGCACCGCGGCGGTCGAGGCCTTTTGCGACGCTCTTTGCGAGGGCTTTAAAAGAGACTGTGAAGGGCGGGGCCTTGCCGTGCGCCCGCGCTTCAGTCCCGGTTACGGCGACCTTGCGCTCCATGTCCAGCGCCCGCTGCTGGCGCTGCTCGACGCGCCGCGCAGAGCCGGCATTTCGCTGACAGGCGCCCTGCTCATGACTCCGCGCAAATCGGTGTCGGCCATCGTGGGGGTGGGGGAAAAGGGCTGCACCGCAAGGAAAACCGGGTGCGCCGAGTGCAGTAAAGTAAACTGCCTTTTCAGGCAGCAGTAAACCGAAGGCTACAGACAAGGAGTGTATGATGACCATTCGTGAAAAGCTGAAGGCTGGGCTCGTCTATCTGGACGGCGGCACCGGCACGCTGCTTCAGGCCATGGGGCTCGCGCCGGGCGAGCTGCCGGAGCTGTGGAATTTGAAATATCCCGACCGCATCACGGCGCTGCACCGGGCCTACTATGAGGCCGGCAGCAACATCGTCTACACCAACACTTTCGGGGCAAACCCCCTGAAATATGACGGCGGGGAGGGCAGGCCCCGCCTCGCCGAAGTCATCAGGGCCGCCATCGCGAATGCCCGTGCGGCGGCTTCTGAAGGGACAGACCGGTATGTCGCCCTCGACATCGGGCCCTTGGGGCGCATGCTGGCTCCTTTGGGTGACCTGCCCTTTGAGGAGGCGGTTTCCCTCTTTGCCGAAATCGTAAAAGCCGGGGCGGAGGGCGCGGACCTTGTGGCCATTGAGACCATGAACGACGCCTATGAGACCAAGGCGGCGCTGCTCGCCGTCAAGGAGAACTGCGGGCTGCCCGTCATTGTCACCAATGTCTATGACGAGGCGGGCCGGCTCATGACCGGCGCGACGCCCGAGGCCATGGTGGCCATGCTCGAGGGCATGGGGGCCGACGCCATCGGCATGAACTGCTCACTTGGCCCCGCCAAAATGGTGGAGCTGGTGCCCCGGTTTATCGCCGCAGCCTCAGTGCCGGTCATCGTCAAGCCAAACGCGGGGCTGCCCCGCGCGCAGGGCGGAAGCGCCGTCTACGACGTCGGCCCCGAGGGCTTTGCAGCCTCCATGCAAAAGGCCGTCCGGTACGGCGCCCGCATCGTCGGCGGCTGCTGCGGCACGACGCCCGAGTTCATCAAGGCTTTGGTCGAGGCCACAAAAGACATCCCGCCCGCGCCGCTTTCCGATAAGCGCCGGCCCGTCATCAGTTCCGGCAGGCAGGCGGTCGTGCTGGGAGATGCGCCGGTTCTGATTGGCGAGCGCATCAACCCCACCGGCAAAAAGCGGCTGGCGGCGGCGCTGCGGGAGGGAGACCTCGACGCCGTCCTGCGGGAAGGGCTCTTGCAGGAGGAGCGGGGCGCGGCGGTGCTCGACGTCAACGTCGGGCTGCCGGGCCTCGACGAGGCGGCGCTGCTCGAAAGCTGTGTCGCCCGGCTGCAGGGCGTCTGTCCGCTGCCCCTCCAGCTCGACACGGGGGATGCCGCGGCGCTGGAGCGGGCCATGCGCATCTACTGCGGCAAGCCGCTTGTCAATTCGGTAAACGGCAAAAAAGAGAGCATGGACGCGGTCTTTCCGCTGATAAAAAAATACGGCGGGTTGACCATTTGCCTCACACTGGGTGAGGACGGCATCCCCGAGACGGCCATGGGAAGGCTTGCGGTCGCAAAAAAGATCGCACTGGAGGCGGACCGGTTTGGCATAGCCCGGCACGACCTCCTGTTTGACCCTTTGGCCATGGCCGTCTCGGCCCAGCCGGACGCGGCCCGGGTGGCGCTTGAAACCATGCGGCTGATTCAAAGCGAGCTTGGCGGCCTATGTGTCCTCGGCGTCTCCAACATCTCGTTTGGCCTGCCAAACAGGGACCTCATCAGCGCCGCCTTTCTCACAGTGGCGCTGCGGGAGGGGCTTGCGGGGGCCATCATCAACCCCTGCTCCGACACCATGATGGGGGCCTGGTGGGCCTACCACGCCCTCGCGGGCAAGGACGCGCGGTGCGAGGCCTATATCGGCTTTGCGGCGGGGCTCAAAAAGGAGACGGCGGCGCTCCCCGTGTCGGAGGGGCTCTCGGACGCAATTATTAAGGGCCTCGTGCAGGGGGCGGCCGCGGCCGCAAAAGAGGCGCTGAGGACAAGCGAGCCCCTCGACGTCATCGCACAGGAGATCGTGCCGGCCTTAGATGTCATGGGCCGGGGCTTTGAGGAGAAGACCGTCTTTTTGCCCCAGCTGCTCATGAGCGCCGAGGCGGCGGCCGCCGCCTTTGAGGAGATTAAAAAGATGCTGCCGGCCACGGGCGGCGGCGGGCCCCCCATCGTCATCGCGACGGTCAAGGGGGACATCCACGACATCGGCAAGAACATCGTCAAAACCCTGCTGCAAAATTACGGCTTTAAGGTCGTCGACCTCGGCCGCGACGTTGCGCCGCAGGCGGTGGCCGACAAGGCCGTTGAAACCGGCGCCCCGCTCGTGGGGCTGAGCGCCCTCATGACGACGACGGTGCCGGCCATGGAGGAGACCATTAAGCTCCTCAAAGTGGCCGCGCCCCGGTGCAGGGTCATGGTCGGCGGCGCGGTGCTGACGAAGGACTACGCCGACACCATCGGGGCCGACTTCTACGCCGCCACCGCCATGGACTCGGTGCGCTACGCTCAGCAAATTCTGAAATAAAAAAAGAGGCTTTGCCGACAGGCAAAGCCTCTTTTATCTGTCTACACCATTTTTTCGGGGCGCACTTTGTCGTCAAACGCCTCCGCCGTTAAAAATCCGAGGGACACGACGGCCTCCCTCAGCGAAATGCCCTGCGAGTGGGCGAGCTTGACGGCCTTCGCCGCGTTCTCGTAGCCGATGTAGGGACCCAGGCAGGTCACAAGCATGAGCGTGCGCTCGAGGTGGCGGCGCATGGCCTCGCGGTCGGCCACAATGCCCGAAACGCAGTGCGCGTTGAAGGAGCGGATGACGTCCGTCAGCAGCCGTGCCGACTGGAGAAAGTTATAGATTAAGACCGGCATGAAGACGTTGAGCTCAAAGTTGCCCTGCGAGGCCGCGATGCCAACGGCCGCGTCGTTGCCCATGACCTGCACCGTCACCATCGTGACGGCCTCGCACTGGGTGGGGTTGACCTTGCCGGGCATGATGGAGCTGCCGGGCTCGTTTTCGGGAATGAAAATTTCACCAAGGCCGCACCTTGGCCCGCTTGCCATCCAGCGGATGTCGTTTGCCATCTTCATCAAGTTCGCGGCAAGCCCCTTCATGGCGCCGTGGGCGAAGACCAGCTCGTCCTTGGCCGTCAATGCGTGGAATTTGTTCTCCGCCGTCACAAAGCCGGGGCCGACATATTCGGCCACGAGCTCGGCAAAGCCCTTTGGCGCGTTGAGCCCGGTGCCGACGGCCGTGCCCCCGAGCGCCAGCCGGTGCAGGGGAGGGAGGGCCACCGTCAGCTGCCCGGCGCTGCTCTCAAGCATGCCCCGCCAGCCCGAGATCTCCTGCGAAAAGGTGATGGGCACGGCGTCCATCAGGTGGGTGCGCCCGGTCTTGATGACGCCGGCGTTCTCGGCTTCAAGGCGCAGCAGCGTCTCGCGCAGCGCGGCTATGGCCGGCAGCAGTTCATTCTCAATTGCCCGCACCGCCGCAATGTGCATGGCGGTCGGGAAGGTGTCGTTGGAGCTCTGGGACATGTTGACGTGGTCGTTTGGGTGCAGCAATTTTTCACCCGCCGCCTCGTTGCCCCTGTTTGCGATGACCTCGTTGACGTTCATGTTGCTCTGGGTGCCGCTGCCGGTCTGCCAGACGGCCAGGGGGAAGTTGCCGTCCAAAGCCCCCGCCTCAATCTCGTCGCAGACCTTGCAGATGAGGGAGCAGCGCGTGTCGTCCATCTTGCCGAGCTTGTTGTTGGCAAGGGCGGCCGCTTTTTTCAGGGCGGCAAAGGCCGATATGATTTCGGGCGGCATCTTCTCTGCGCCGATTTTGAAGTTGTCAAGGCTGCGCTGGGTCTGGGCGCCCCAGTATTTGCCCACGGGCACCAAAACCTCGCCCATGGTGTCGTGTTCACGCCGGAATTCCATGCCGGTCACCTCGTTTACATTTTTTTGCCTGTATGCTATGATTATAGCGTAACAAAAGGAGGTAGGGCAATATGGACTATTCAAAACGTTCTCTGGAACTTCACTATGACTGGAAGGGCAAGCTCGAAGTCGTCTCCCGCGTGCCGGTCGCATCGGCCGAGGACCTGTCGCTCGCCTATACGCCGGGGGTTGCGGCCCCCTGCCTCGAAATACAAAAAGACCTCTCCAAGAGCTACGAGCTGACCCGCCGGTGGAACACGGTCGCCGTCGTCACCGACGGCACGGCGGTCTTAGGCCTTGGCGACATCGGCCCCGAGGCCGGAATGCCGGTCATGGAGGGCAAGTGCGTGCTATTCAAGGCCTTTGGCGGAGTCGACGCCGTACCGCTCTGTGTGCGCTCAAAAAATGTCGACGAAATTGTCCGCACGGTCGAGCTGCTGGCCGGGTCCTTCGGCGGCATCAACTTAGAGGACATCGCCGCCCCCCGCTGCTTTGAAATTGAGCGGCGTCTTAAAAAAGTCTGCGACATCCCCATTTTCCACGACGACCAGCACGGCACCGCCATCGTCACCTTGGCGGGGCTCATCAATGCCCTCAAAGTCGTGGGGAAAGATTTGAACCATATCCGGGTCGTCACCTCGGGCGCGGGCGCCGCCGGCATCGCCATCATCAAACTGCTCATCGCCTGCGGGCTCTCTGACGTCGTGCTCTGCGACCGCAAGGGCGCCATCTGGAAGGGCCGGGAGGGGCTTGACGGCGAAAAGGCCGCCATGGCCGAAATTACAAATAAAGAACTCCGCAAGGGCACCCTCGCCGAAGTCATCAAGGGCGCAGACGTCTTTATCGGCGTCTCGGCTCCGGGGGTCCTGACCCGCGAGATGGTGGCGACAATGGCGAGAGACCCCGTCATTTTCGCCTGCGCCAACCCGACGCCGGAAATTTTCCCCGAAGAGGCCAGGGCCGGCGGCGCCAAAGTCGTCGCCACCGGCCGCAGCGACTACCCCAATCAGGTCAACAACGTGCTGGCCTTCCCCGGCGTCTTCCGCGGGGCTTTGGACGCGAGAGCCGCCGACATCACAGAGGGCATGAAGCTGGCGGCGGCCTATGCCCTTGCGGGGCTGGTCGAAAACCCGACGGCCGACTGTATTTTGCCCGCGGCCTTTGATGCGCGGGTGGCGGGGGCGGTCGCCGCCGCCGTCGCAAAAGCCTGGAAAGAAAACGCATAGCGATAAAAAACCGGCAGCGAAAGCTGCCGGTTTTTAGTCTGTATAAATAAGGTCTTTCAGTTTCTCAAGCGTCGCGTCGCCGATGCCGGACACCCGGGTCAGCTCTTCAATATTCCCATAGGGCCGCCCCTCAATGATGCGCTGCGCAAGCACCGGGCCGATGCCGGGCAGCATTTCAAGCGCATCGGCCGGAGCTTCGTTGATGTTCATTTTCCCCTCCTCGGACCAGTAGGGGGAGGCGCCCTCGGCTTTGGCGCCGTCCGTGGCGTCGGCGTCGACCGTGAAGCCCCGCGAAAACCAAGCCGGGCGCCCCTGATAGACAATCAGCGAAATGAGGGCCGCGGCGCAGATGAGGACAAGGCCGGCTGTAAATCCCTTGGCCGTATGCCGCTCCTCTTTGGTTTCTTGCGCTAAAGGGGTCTGCGCCTGTTTGGTGTTCATCGGTTGCGGCGAAGTCTTGGCGGCGAAGGGGCGCGCATCGTGGTGCGCACGGTCTCCTCCGGCGTGAACTCCTCCGGCGTCCCGTCTGACGTAAAGCGCATGTGGACGGCCTTTGTGCCGGTGATGCGCTCGAGCTCGCGGAGCTTTGGCGCGTCGTCCTCGCCGTAGTAAAACGTGAAGGACTCGCCCTCCTTGCCGGCCCGGCCGGTGCGGCCGATGCGGTGGAGATAATGGGGCGTCTCGTCCGGAATGTCGTAGTTGATGACGGCGTCGACGTCGTCGACGTCGATGCCTCTGGCCGCGACGTCGGTCGCGACCAGAACCGGCAGCTTGCCGGCCTTGAAGTCGTTCATGACCTTTGTGCGGGCCTGCTGGCGCATGTCGCCGTGCAGGCACTCGGCCGCAAGCCCGCGTTCTTTGAGGCGGGCGGCCAGCATGTCGGCCATGCGCTTGGTGTTTGTGAAAATGATGACCCGCTCGAAGCCGCGGGCTTTGATGAGCCGCACGCAGTCCTTGGTCTTCTGTGCGCCGACCGACTCGATGATATACTGCCTGATTTTGGGCTTTGACTCCTCCGTGCGCTCGACCGTCAGCTCCTGCGGGTTTTTCTGATAGAGCCAGGACATGTCCATGACTTCGCGGGAGATGGTGGCCGAGAACATGTTGAGGTTGCGCTCCTTCGGGGTCTTTTCAATGAGGTACCGCACGTCCTTGAAAAAGCCCATATCGAGCATTTTGTCGCACTCGTCGAGCACGACCCGGCGCACGGTGTCAAGCCGCACGTGCCGGTGCTTAAAGAGGTCGATGAGCCGGCCCGGCGTCGCGACCAGAATCTGCGGGTTGTTTTTAAGGGCCTTAACCTGCCGGTCAATGGGGTCGCCGCCGTAGACCGTGACCACCTTGACCCCCGGCTTGAAAGCGGCGAGCGCCCGCAGATCGTCTGAAATCTGGAGGGCCAGCTCCCTCGTCGGGGCCAGCACCAGCGAAGTGACGGTCTTGCCCTCGGGGTCGGTCTCCTGCACGATGGGAATGCCGAAGGCGCAGGTCTTTCCGGTCCCGGTCGGGGCCTTGGCCACAACTTCGCCGCCCACAAGCAGCACGGGAAGCGCCTTGCGCTGAATTTCAGTCATCTCTTTGTAGCCCATTTGCTCAATTGCCTGCATAATTTCGCTTTGCAGGCCGAGCGAGGAAAATGTGTTGTCCTGCACTTTTTTCACCTTTGTCAAATATTATCGGCGTCGTATACCATAAACGCGCACCGTTTATGGTATACGACGCATGTGCGTTCGCCCAAAGGGCGAAAATCGCACGCGGTATACAATTCGTATAATCGCTGCGGCGCAGCTTATAATGGTCGCATGTGCATTTCGGCTAAGGCCGGAAAATACACGCGGAACACAATTCCGTATAATCGCTGTACCGCAGCGATTATACCATATTTGCGGGAATAATGCAAATAGTTAAGCCGGATATTGCCAAACGTGGCAATTTGGTGTAAACTAAGCTATATATAGAAGATATGGGGTGAGGGCGTGGATAAAGGCCAGATCAGGCGAAATATCAAAGAGCTTGCCAAGCGAATGCTTAAGGGCGGCCGGGGTCTTGCCCTGCTCGTCCTGCTGCTTCCCGCCTTGATTTCTCTGGGGTTTACGGCGCTCGACAAGCTTGTGGCCATCGGCCTCGGTTACGCCCCCGCGACGCCGCTTGAGGTGCTGATGCTCGACTGGCGGTATTCGCTGCTCAGCACGCTGCTGTCAATAGGCGGCATGCTCATCTCCATTCCGCTGGCCTTCGGGGTCAGAGACTGGTATGTCGAACTCGGAGCCGGCAACAAGGAGACTTTGGGCTACGTTTTTGGCTGGTTTTCGACGACGCAGCGCTTCTGGCGGGCCATTGGGCAGACCCTGCTCATCGGGCTGCGCAGCTTTCTCTGGGCCCTGCTCTTCGCCGTGCCGCTGGTCGCGGCCATGGCCGGAGCTGTCTTTTCCGGAATGTTTGTCCTCACGGGGACCGACATGTGGCGGTACGGATACGACCCCGAATACGTGCTTGCGGCGCTGGGCGTGCTGTGGCCCGTCATCCTGCTCTATCTCGCGTGGTGCGCGGTGGTAGGCATATGGCTCATGCGCTACGCGGCGGCTCCGTATATTCTGGTCCGCCACCCGGACTGGTCGGTGCGGGAGAGCATTTCAGAGAGCATTGCCGTCATGAGGGGACACCGCATTGAGTATGCGGTTTTCACGCTCAGCTTTTTTGGCTGGTTTTTGCTGGCCCCCTTCACACTGGGCCTTTTGCTCCTGTGGCTTTTGCCCTACTTTTTCGAGTCGACCGCGTTATTCTTCCAATACGTCGAAGACGCCTATTCAATTCCGGGGGCGGCCGGCCCCTTAGACCAAACGAATATTACGGAGGGAACAGACACACATGAGTGAACGAGAAACATTTTATATAACAACCCCCATCTATTATCCGTCGGACAATCTCCACATCGGCCACGCCTACTGTACGGTCGCCGCCGACGCCATGGCCCGCTTCAAACGCCTTGAGGGATACGATGTCATGTTCCTGACCGGCACTGACGAGCACGGCCAGAAAATCGAGCGCAAGGCCATTGACGCCGGCAAGACCCCCAAGCAGTATGTCGACGACATTGTGGCCGGCATCAAAGAGCTGTGGCAGGTCATGGGCATTTCCCACGACCATTTTATCCGCACGACCGACGATTACCACGTCGCCGCCGTACAGAAGATGTTTAAAATGATGTACGACAGGGGCGACATCTACAAGAGCGAGTACGAGGGCTGGTACTGCACCCCCTGCGAGTCTTTCTGGACGGAGCACCAGCTGGTCGACGGCAAGTGCCCCGACTGCGGCCGCGAGGTCGAAAAGACCAAGGAGGAGAGCTATTTCTTCAAGCTCTCCAAGTACCAGAAGCCGCTCGAAGACTACTACGCCAGCCACCCGGACTTCATTTCGCCCCCCTCGCGGCTCAACGAGATGCTGTCCAACTTCATCCGGCCGGGGCTTGAGGACCTGTGCGTCTCCCGCACCTCCTTCAAATGGGGCATTCCGGTCACTTTCGATGAGAAGCACGTCATTTACGTCTGGGTCGACGCCCTCTCAAACTATATCACGGCCCTCGGCTGGGGCTCGGACGACGACAGCCTCTACAAGAAATACTGGCCGGCGCAGGTCCACCTCGTCGGCAAGGAGATCGTGCGGTTCCACACCATCATCTGGCCGGCCATGCTCATGTCCATTGACGAGCCGCTGCCCGAGATGGTCTTCGGCCACGGCTGGCTGCTACTGGCCGGCGGCAAAATGAGCAAGTCCAAGGGCAACGTCGTCGACCCCAGGGTCCTCTGCGAGCGCTACGGCACCGACGCCATCCGCTATTTCCTGCTGCGGGAAGTGCCCTTCGGGGCCGACGGCGTCTTCTCCAACGAGTCCCTCATCAACCGCATCAACTCTGACCTCGCCAACGACCTCGGCAACCTTGTCAGCCGTACCCTGACGATGGCCGACAAATATTTCGACGGCAAGGTGTCGGCCACCGGATTTACCGACCCCATCGACGACGCCCTGAAAGCCCAGCATGCCGAGACCGTCAAAAACTACACTGAGGCGATGGAGAAGATGCTCTTCTCGAACGCTTTCACTGAGGTCTTCAAGCTTGTCTCGAGGGCCAACAAGTATATTGACGAGACCATGCCCTGGAAGCTCGCAAAAGACGAGAACAGCAGACCGCGGCTCGGGCAAGTCATTTACAACCTCTGCGAGGCCATTCGCACCGTCGCCATCCTCTGCCTGCCCGCAATGCCCGACACCAGCGCCAAAATCCTGTCGCTGCTCGGCACAGGGGAAGAGGCAAAGGCGTGGGACACGGTCAGCAAGTTCGGCTCCACCGCCGCCTTCAACACCGGCAAGAGCGAGATTCTCTTCCCGCGAATCGACCTTGAAAAAGAGCTCGACAAGCTCGATAAGGAAGAGGAGAAGCGCAGGGCAGACGCTGAAAAGGCCGCGAAGAAAGCCGAGAAGAAAGCGGATAGCCACGCGGCCGAGGCAGCCCCCCAAGTGACCATTGACGAGTTTGCGAAGCTCGACCTGCGAGTTGCCGAGATCGTCGCCTGCGAGCCGGTCGAAGGGGCCGACAAGCTCTTAAAGCTCTCCCTCAAGCTCGGGGACGAGAGCCGAACCATCGCCTCCTCCATCCGCGAGTGGTATTCGCCGGAGCAGCTTGTCGGGCGCAGAATCATCGTCGTGGCCAACCTCAAGCCCGCCGTCATTCGCGGTGTGGAGTCGAAAGGCATGCTGCTGGCCTGTGACAACAGCGAAACCGACTGCCGTCTCATCTTTGCCGACGACTGTGAGCCCGGCAAGAAAGTCAGATAACACGTACGAATATCCGGTACGGACGGCCTTTTCGGCCGTCCGTACTGTTGCATTTTTCGAAAGGAACTACAAACGTGATCACACTTTTTGACTCACACGCCCACTACTGCGACGGGCAGTTTGACGGCGACCGCGAGCGCCTCCTTGCCGCAATGCCGGACGCCGGTCTTGTCGGCATTTTGAACGTCCCGAGCGACCTTGAGGAGGCCGCCCGCTGCATCGAACTTGCGGCCGGCTACCCCTTCATGTGGGCCGCGGCCGGCGTCCACCCGCAGCTGGCGGACGGCTGGACGGGGGAGAGCGAGGCGGAGCTTCGCCGGCTATTAACCGGGCCCAAATGCGCGGCCTTGGGGGAAATCGGCCTTGACTACGTCGTGGGCGAAGTGCCGCGGGACATACAGAAAGCTGTATTTTTACAACAGCTCAAAATCGCCCGCGAGATGGATAAACCGGTTATTATACACGACAGGGAGGCCCACGGCGACACCTTTGACACGCTGAAAAACTCGGGTTGCCGCGGCGTGCTGCACTGCTATTCCGGCTCGGCGGAGCTTGCGTGCGAACTTGTGAAACTCGGATGGTATATCTCCTTTGCCGGCGTCGTCACTTTTAAAAACGCGAAAAAAAGCCGCGAGGTCGTGCAAGCCGTTCCACCTGAGAAGTTATTGATAGAGACAGATTCCCCCTATCTTGCGCCTGAGCCCTTCCGCGGCACCCGCAACGACTCCCGGCTTGTCCGGTACACCTGCGAGGCGATGGCGCACCTTCTGGGCATGACGCCACAGGCCTTGGGGGCGCTCACGGCCGACAATGCCCGCCAATGTTTTTCGTTGTAATATTACTTGACACTATTCCTCAATAAATTTATAATAGTTATTGTTATAGTATGATTTTATACTGTCACATAAATATAAAAGAAGGGAAGGAGGTCTGACATGCTCAAGGATTTAATGCCTTATATCCCCTATATAATCACTGCCGTTGTGAGCGCGGTTGTTTTTTTCTTCACCGGCACTATGTA
This sequence comes from Candidatus Acidiferrum sp., assembly GCA_035560415.1. Taxonomy (GTDB): domain Bacteria; phylum Bacillota; class Clostridia; order Oscillospirales; family Feifaniaceae; genus DATMXT01. The sequence goes on from DATMZG010000078.1 coordinate 32,640, forward strand.
TAGAAAAAAGGTCGCCGAGTCCGAAATAGGCTCGGCGGAAACCGAGGCAAAGAGAATCATCAACGAGGCCATCCGCTCGGCGGAGGCAAAGAAAAAGGAGACGACCCTTGAGGCCAAGGAAGAGGCCATAAGGCTTCGAGCCGACGCCGAAAAGGAGCTTCGAGAGCGTCGGGCCGAAGTTACAAAACAGGAACGAAGAATTCAGCAAAAAGAGGAGTCCTTAGACCGCAAAACCGAGTCGCTTGAGGCCAAAGAGGAACAGCTCTCCGGCAAAATGGCGCATGTCGAGAAACTGAAGCTCGACGTTGAGCAGGTCAAGGATAATCAGACGGCCAAACTTGAGGAGATCAGCGGCTTTACGACCGAGCAGGCCAAGGACTACCTGCTCACCAACCTTGAAAACGAGATTAAGCACGACGCGGCCCTGCGCATCAAGGAAGTCGAGCAGCGCTTCAAGGAGGAGAGCGAACAAAAAGCGCGGGAGATCGTCACGCTCGCCATTCAGAAATACGCGGCCGACTATGTGGCCGAGGCCACGGTGTCGGTCGTGGCGCTGCCCTCCGATGAGATGAAGGGCCGCATCATCGGCCGCGAAGGCCGCAACATCCGCACGATTGAGACCATCACCGGCGTCGACCTCATCATTGACGACACGCCGGAGGCCATCACGATTTCGAGCTTCGACCCGGTGCGCCGCGAAATCGCGCGCATTGCGCTTGAACGCCTCGTCAACGACGGGCGCATCCACCCCGCCAAAATTGAGGAGACCGTCGAGCGCGCCCGCCGCGACGTGGAGGCCACCATCAAGCAGGAGGGCGAACGCGCCACATTCGAGACCGGCGTATACGGTCTGCACCCCGAACTGGTGCGGCTCCTTGGCAAAATGCGCTACCGCACCTCCTACGGCCAGAATGTGCTGCTGCACTCAATTGAAGTCGCCAACATCGCCGGCATCATGGCCGCGGAGCTCGGCGTAGACGTCGCCATGGCCAAGCGGGCGGGCCTTCTGCACGACCTTGGCAAGGCGCTTGACCATGAGATTGAGGGCTCGCACGTGCAAATCGGCGCCGATGTGGCGAGAAAGTACAAGGAGAGCCCCATTGTCATCAACGCGATTGAGTCGCACCACGGGGATGTGGAGCCGACCAGCATCATCGCCTGTCTCGTGCAGGCCGCCGATGCGGTTTCGGCAGCGAGACCGGGCGCCCGCCGCGAGAATCTGGAAGCCTACATAAAGCGGCTTCAGAAACTTGAGGAGATTTCGAATTCCTTCTCCGGGGTCGAGCGGTCTTTTGCCATTCAGGCCGGGCGCGAAATTCGCATCATGGTGCAGCCCGAACAGATTTCGGACGACGACATGCCGATTCTCGCCCGGGAGATTGTCAAGAAAATTGAAGACGAACTCGAATATCCCGGCCAGATTAAGGTCAACCTCGTAAGAGAGAGCCGGGCAATCGACTTTGCGAAGTGAGCAGACCTAAGCAAGGCCATACGGCTAAGGCCGTATGGCTTTTCTTTAAAAGGAAAACCCCGCGGGTAATAGGAGACATGCAGTGAAAATACTATGTATCGGAGACGTTGTGGGCGTAGCCGGAACGGATTTTATCGCAAACAGGCTCTGGGGCATCCGTAAACTGACGGGTGCCGACTTTGTCGTCTGCAACGGCGAAAACGCCTCGCCCGGCAACGGGCTGCTGCCGGCCGACGCGCAAAAGCTGCTGGGGGCGGGCGTCGACGTCATCACAACCGGCAACCACGTCTGGAACCGGCGGGAGCTCTACCCCGTGCTTGACGACAACCCGCAGGTGCTGCGCCCCCACAACTACCCACCCGAAGCGCCGGGCAGCGGCATTGCGCGGGTCAAGACGCCCTTTGGCGTCATTGAGGTCGTCTCCCTCATGGGGCTTGTCTATATGGCCTCCTTAGCTTGCCCCTTCCGCATGGCCGACGCCATTTTGGCAAAGGACAAAGACGCCGTGAAAATCCGCATCATCGACTTCCACGCCGAGGCCACAAGTGAAAAAAAGGCCTTGGCCTGTTATGTCGACGGCAGGGCGACCGCCGTCGTCGGCACCCACACCCATGTGCAGACGGCCGACGAGCAGGTGCTGCCGGACGGCACCGCCTTTATCACAGACCTTGGCATGACGGGACCGACCGACTCCATTCTCGGGGTCGGCAAGGCGGAGGTCATTGAAAAGTTTCTGGTCGGCCTTCCGGTGCGGTTCAAACCGGGGGAGGGGGCGGTCGTGCTCTGCGGCGCCCTGATTGAGGCCGACCCCGAGACGGGAAAGGCCATTTCCATTGAGAGGATTTGCATTCAGTGAAATATGAGAGAATTTTGACGGAGGGCGCCGGCGTCCCGTATCTCACGACGCCCGACTTCGCCGCCCGCCCCGAGCTTGTGGCAGGCTTTGCCACAAGGCGGGGCGGCGTCAGCCGTCCGCCTTACGACACATTCAACTTCGGCTTCAACCGGGGGGACGACCCCGAAGCCGTGCGGCAAAACTACCGCATTTTTGCGTCAGCCATCGGGGCCGACCCCGAGCGGTTTGCCGCAGTCAAACAGGTGCACTCCTCGGTCGTGCTGAGAGCCCCGCAGGAGACCCTCGCTAACCCCTTTACGAAAGAGAAAATTAAGGATGCCGACGGCGTCATCACCAACACGCCCGGCGTCTTCCCGGTCTGCTACTTTGCCGACTGCATTCCGACTCTGCTCTATGAGCCGGACGCCCGCTGCTGGGCCGCCGTTCACTCGGGCTGGCGGGGGGCCGCCGAGGGCATTGTCGGCATTGCGATAAGCCGCATGAAAGAGGAGCTTGGCGCCGACCCCGCCAAAATGCTCATGGCCATCGGCCCCTCCATCTGCCCCGAGTGCTTTGAGGTGGGACCGGAAGTGGCCGGGAAGTTCGACGCCGACTTAGTTCTCACCGGATATGAAAAGCCGCACGTCGACCTGTGGCGGGCCGTCGAGCGGTCGGCCGTCTCGGCCGGCGTCCTTGCGGACCACATCACTTGCATGGGGGAGTGTACGATGGAATTCATCGACTGTTATTTTTCCCACCGCGCCCACGGGGAGCGGCGGGGCGTGCTCATGGCGGCAATCGGACTGCCGGCGCAGTCGTGAGCCGGCGCATATCGGCGCTGCTGCTCAGTCTCCTGCTTTTGCTCTCGGGCTGCAAGCGGGTGGTCGAAACCATCGGCACCCCACAGAGCCCGGCCGAGCAGCCGGAGAAGCAGGCGGTCGCCGCCATCACGCTGCCGTATGACGAAAATGCCGGGCTTGACCCCCTCACGACCACAAGCCGCTATAATCTGGAGCTGGGCGCCCTGCTCTATGAACCCTTGGTCGGACTCGCATCCGGCATGGAGCCCTCGGGCGGACTTGCCGAAAGCGTCGAAGTCAGCGGCAATGTTGTCACCCTGCGGCTAAGAAGTCCCGTGGCGGCGCAGGTCGCGGACATTTTAAACCGCATTCGCACCGGGGCGACCAACTTCTCGGCCCGGCTCAAATCGGTCACCGACGTCGCGGTGGCGGGCGACTCCACCTTGGTTGTCACGCTGACGGCGCCCGACGCCGGATTTCCCGCCATGCTGAACATTCCGATGTCCTGCGCGCCGGGGCTCTATACCCTCTCGGAGGGGCGGCTTGTCGCAAACGGGGGCGCGGCCCTGCGGGAGATTGGGCTTCTCAGCATACATAGCGACGAAGAGGCGGCCTACGCCTACCGCAGCGGCGGGGCGACCGTCGTGACCGGAATGATGGGGATGCAGGGAAAGCAGTACGCGACAAACAACCTCGTCTTTCTCGGCACCACCCTAAAAAACGCGGCTCTGCGCAAGGCGATCTCGGCCGCCATCAACCGCACCGAGCTCATTGACGACAACCTGTCCATCTCGGGCTATGTGGCGCTCTCGCCCGTCCACCCGGACTGGTATCTCTACGACCCCTACGCCGTGCTGCATGGGTTTGACGCCGGGTACGCCAAAGAGCAGCTTGGCGGCGCCACCCCGAAGCTGAGGCTCTTAGTCTGCTCCGACAGCAGCGAAAAGCTGACCATCGCCCAGTCCATCGCCTTTCAGCTCAAATCGGTCGGCATTGAGACCGAAATCACTGAGGCTGACAAGGCGGCATACCTGTCGGCCCTTGAGCGCCGGGACTTTGACCTCTATCTCGGCGAAGTGAAGCTCACGCCCGACATGGACCTCACGCCGCTTTGCGGCACCGGCGGCGCCTTAAATTACGGCGGGCTCTCGATTCCCGCGGTCGACGATGCCCTTGCCGCCTTCAAGGCGCAGGGCGGGCGGGAGCTTGCAAAGGCCCTCATGGAGACGCTGGACGCCGAGTGCCCCGTCATCCCCCTGTACTTTGTGCAAAAAGGGGTGGCGGCGCCCGTCCCCGTACTCGACGTGCTGACGCCGACGGCGGTAAATCCGCTTTCCGGCATCGAGAATGTGGCGGTGGGCTGAAAATTCACCTCTTGTTAAAGAATGACGCTTGGAGTATGATATAATAACCGCATGGCGGTCATCATATTTTGATTTAGTCCCGCGTGCGATTTTCACCCTTGCGGGTGAACGCACATGCGACCATGATATCCCCGCGCGCTGCGCGCTTGTGATATAATAACCGCAAGACTAAGAGGCACAAAGGCAGTCATTTTGCGTGGATCCGACATTTC
>DATMZG010000079.1:0-8024 GCA_035560415.1 Candidatus Acidiferrum sp.
CGTCACATCTGCACAAAAGAGGGAGGCCGTTTTCGTGTTTTATGACACTTTTAAAGCGCTCTGCAAGGGGCGCGGCGTATCCCCGTCCAGAGCCTGCATTGAAATGGGCCTCAGCCGGTCGCTTGCGGCCAAGTGGAAAAACACAAAGGCGACTCCGAGCGCCGAGGTGCTCTCCAAAATCGCGCAGTATTTCGGGGTGACGGTCGACTGTCTGATTGGGCGCAGCTGCCTCGACCCGTACAACCCGCCCGCCTCCACAAGGCCGGGCAGCAAGTGGATTCCGGTGCTCGGACAGGTTGTCGCCGGCGTCCCCATCGAGGCCGTCGAGGAGGTGCTCGACTGGGAGGAGATCGACGCCAAAACCGCGGCGCAGGGAGAGCATTTTGCGCTCAAAATCAAGGGCGACAGCATGGAACCCATGCTGATGGCCGGCGACGTCGTCATCGTCCGCCGGCAGCCGACCGCCGACAACGGCGACATCGTCGTCGCCCTTGTCAACGGAGACGAGGCCACAGTCAAGCGCATCAAAGTGAGGGCAGACGGACTGATGCTCATTCCGAATAACCCGGCCTATGAGCCCATATTCTACACAAACGACGAGCTCGAGAGCCTGCCGCTGCTGATTTTAGGCGTGGCCATCGAGGTCCGCCGCTCGCTTTACGCAAAATAGCGCCCCCCCTGCTTTTCAGGCAAGCCCTCACCCGGTGGGCCATATGATAAGGGAGGCAGATGTTCACATATGAACATTTGCCTCCCTCATATTTTTCAGCGGGTCATTTTGGATTTAATGGTTGACAACGGGATTCTATAGTTATAGAATAAGCGTGTGGATTCTATAACTATAGAATATGACGGGAGAGGCTCTGTATGCATGCGTATAAGCTGCCGGAATCGGAATTAAAGGTCATGGACTTCATCTGGGAAAGAGGCGCGGCCTCGGCAAGGGAGACGGCCGACTATATGGCCGTCAGATACGGCTGGAAAAAGAACACGACCTATACGGTGCTGACAAATCTGATTGAGAAAAACTTTTTGGCGCGAAGTGAGCCGGGATTTCTCTGCAAACCGCTGGTAGCGCGGGAGATGATGGGCAAAGCCGAGGCGAAAAATCTGCTGGAACGTTTCTATCAGGGTTCTGCGGCCGCCCTCTTCTCCTCTTTTCTGGACGACCGGAATATTTCAGAAGAGGAACTGGTCCAAATTAAAAAAATGATTGAGGAGAGCAGGTAGCCATGGGAGGTGAAGAGATGCTTCGGCTCGTTTTCCAGACGGTCTTCAATTTGTCGCTGATAGGCACCGCCATGATTGCCGTCGTGGCTGCGTTGCGCGGCCTGTCGCTGAAAAAGAGGCTCATGCAAAGCTCTTTCTTTGTCCTGTTGTGGATGATGATCCTGCTGCGCATGGTCACGCCGTTTTCGGTTCCCTTCCTATCAGTAAATTCGTTTTTGGCTCCATACGGGGCCGGCTGGACGGGGGCGCAGCCGGCCTCAGAGACGGACGGAAAAACATCAACCCCAAGTCAATATGACGGGGCAAATCCACAGGGCGGCAAGGCCCAAACAAGCAATACGGGCCTTGTCGGCACGGGCAAGGGCGGCTCGGGCGGCTCGGTCTCAGACACGCAAGACTTGGAACCCGGAAACGGCGGGGCCCTCGCCGGAGGGAATGCCCGCATGACGGCATATGAGCTCATCCCCCTGCTCTGGCTGGTCGGCGCCGCGCTGATGGCCGGCGTGTTTCTGACCGTCTGGCTTCTTACGGTATTGAGGGAGAGGGGCAGCGCCCAAATCTCTTATGCGGGGTGGCAGAAAATCAAAAGCATTTCAAAAACCGGCCGGGATATCCCGCTGAAGCTTGTAAAAAACCCCTCTTCAAATCAGGGGCCGTATGTCTCAGGGGTGTTTTCCCCCGCCATCATCCTTCCGGCCCCGATGGGCTGCGAGCAGAGCGAACTCATGGACCACATCCTGCTCCACGAGCTGACCCACATTCGGTATTTCGACAATTTAAAGAAAGCGGTTGCCGCCTTCGCGCTCTGCCTGCACTGGTTCAACCCGGTGTTCTGGCTTTGCTGGGTTTTGTTTTTGCGGGACCTCGAGTGCAGCTGTGATGAAAAAGTCGTCAGGCTGCTGGGCGCCGGGGAGCGGAAAAACTACGCGCAGTCCATCTATGAATTCGCCTGCCGGTCGCAGCATGTGCTGCTCTGTCATTTCTCGGCGTCCGGAAAAACGGCGGTGGCAGGCAGGGTGAAACGAATTCTCGAAGGCTCTCAAAAGCTCTCCTTTGCCGGAATGCTGAGCCTTGGAACGGCGTTCTCGCTGTTGACGGCGGGCTTTGCCGTCACCCCCCTGATGAGGGTCTCCTCCACCCCACCGGCGGAGAGCTTTATGGTCTACGCGGCATCCGACGGACTCTACCGGACCGATTTAACAGCCGAGCGCCCCGAAAAAATATTTGACGGGCAGTGGGTGTCCCATCCGGTTTTGTCCCAAAGCGGCGATATGGTCATGTTCCGGCAAAGCGATATGGTGCCGCAGGACGGGCCCGGCCCCGTCGGCATGTCCTGTTACGTATACGCTTTTGAATTTGGACAGACGCTCCCGCTGGCAGAGCCGGTTTACTCCTACTGCGCAGGGCCGGACAACACTTTTATCATCGGTACGGCTGACGGGAAACTGCTGAAAGTGAGCTTTGAGCCCCTGCGGCATGACGGCGCTGGCGCGCCGGAATATCGCACGGTGGACATCTCGGTCTGGCCCGAGGCCGTGGAAAAAGACCCCTTGGTCTCCATTCAGTATGAGAACCTGAAACCCTCGCCGGATTTCCGGTATTTGGCGTACAATGTCGATGTCAAGGACGAGCGGACGGATAACCGGCCTGAGGGCTTTGGCCCCTATTCGAGCGGTGGCCTGTACGTGCAGGACTTCGCGGCGGCAAAAGCCGTGACAGTGGTGAGCCCCATCCGCGCCACCGAGCAGCGTTTTGGCAACAACCCCGAGCCCGGGCCCTGGTCCCCTGACGGAAAAACCCTGTGGGTGTGGGACAAACCGCAGTCCGGCTCCCTGTCGGCCGACGGCGTCGGCGGGTTCTTCTATCACGCGGACACGGGAAAGCGGACCGAAATTGACTCCATGATGCTGGGCTATGATGAGAATATCAGCTACTCCGGCGCGGGGCCTGCCGCCATGCTCGGCGGCGGGGGGAGAGAGATGTTTTCCGGCAAGCGCGTTGACCTCACTTCGGACTACAGCGGCGCGACTGCGCAGTTTCAGGCGCTGAAAAGCATCACCGAAATGGGCTTAATCCCCGCCATGCCGCAGCTTTCGGCCGACGGGAAAACCCTGTACTTCGCCGCTGTAAGTCGCACGGATACGGACGGCAATGCACAAACATATCCTTTAAAAAGACAGCTCTACGCTGTTTTGACACAAACCGGGGAAGTGAGTCAAATCACCTCCGACCCAATTTATCGCAATGAAAATCCGGTGCTGCTCAAAGACGGAGCACATCTGATTTTCGGGCGGGCGAGCGCCGGGGCATACGACGGAAAAATGGAAATCTGGACTGTGGATTTGCAAAGCGGCGAGGAGACGAGACTTGCGGCATGGGCGGAACCCGACTCCGAAAATGCCTGGATGTCCGGCAAATACGATGATTTCTACGGCAGGGGTTGCTGGAGCGGCATATTCGCAATTTTCGACGGGACGGCAGCCGGCTGAAAAGACGCCGTGGCGCTTATCCCCTCCGCCCGAATGGGGCGGAGGGGATATTTTATCTTGCGGGGGTTCATCATCCCGGCTCAAATGGGTATAATACCCACAAATTGTCCGCATTGACAAAAACGGCGCATAAATATTGAGAATACCAAAAGAGAGGTCATAAAATATGGAGTCTTTCACGCGAATCCCTTCACACGTGGGAATCATTCCGGACGGGAACAGACGATGGGCGAGTGACAGGGGTTATCCAAAAAGGGACGGGTACAAGCACGGCATCGCCCCGGGCTTTGAATTATATGAAATTCTGCTGGAACACGGCGTCAAGGAGGCCACCTTTTACGGATTCACGAAAGACAACAACAAGCGGGCCGTGGACCAGCGGGAGGCTTTTACGCAGGCCTGCGTCGACGCGGTCGAACTTTTGAGCGGGCGGGACGCAAATCTGCTGGTCGTCGGGAACACCGACTCACCGGCATTCCCCCGGGAGCTTGTACCCTTTACCGAGCGCCGCGTGCCTTTCGGGCGGGGGCTCATGAACCTCAATTTTCTCGTCAACTACGATTGGGAGTGGGACCTCGGGAACTTGAAGGAGCACAAGGAGCTGGCCTCCCATGAGATCAGCCGAATTGACCTCATCGTCAGGTGGGGCGGGCGGCGCCGGCTCAGCGGTTTTTTGCCGGCTCAGTCGGTCTACGCCGACTTTTATATCGTTGACGAGTATTGGCCGGACTTCAAGCCGTCGCAGGTTTTGGACGCACTCAAGTGGTATCAGGATTGCGACGTGACGCTGGGCGGATAATCTATCATCATAGGCAAAAGGCCGCAGGCAATCTGCGGCCTTTTGCTGCGACTTTCTTTTTACCGCTGTTTTGGGCTATCTGTCCCACCCGGTTCATAGAATGTGATGAAAATACGAGTGAGGGGGCTGTCAAATGGGATTTTATATAAACGTAGAAAAAGACGTCAAAGTATACATAGAGGATATCAATCCGGCGGGCAAAAAAACCGTTTTCTTTGTACACGGCTGGCCCGGGAACCACAACCTTTTTGAATATCAGTTCAACGTGCTGCCCCAAATGGGCATCCGGTGCGTCGGAATGGACTACAGAGGCTTCGGTCAGTCAGACAGACCCTGGACCGGATACGACTACGACCGGCTGGCAGACGACATCCGCAGCGTCGTCAATTCAATGAAACTGCGCAACTTTGTGCTCCTCGGCCATTCGACGGGCGGTGCCATCTGCGTGCGCTACATGGCGCGGCACAAAGAACACGGCGTGTCAAAGCTCGTGCTCTGCGCTGCGGCCGCCCCCAGCCTCATTCAGCGGCCGTATTTCCCATACGGTTTAAGAAGAGAGGATATTTTGAACATTATTGGGGGCGTCTATAGAGACCGGCCCCAGACCCTGCGCAACTTCGGCGACATGATTTTTTACAATCCCGTGACCCCTGCCCTGTCCGACTGGATTTTCGACCTCGGCCTTCAGGCGGCCGGCTGGTCCACCGTCGCAATCGCGAAGACATGGCTCGGTGAAGAGCAGCTCTTTGAAGATTTGAAGAAAATTCACGCCCCCACGCTGATTTTGCACGGCGTCAACGACCGGGTCTGTCTGTTCCCGCTGGCGACGGCCCAGCACGAGGCCATTGAGGGCTCAAAACTGGTCCCCTTCGAGTCCTGCGGCCACTTTCTGTTTTATGACCAAATGGAGAAATTCAATAAGGAACTCACGCAGTTTATTGAGGAATAGCGCTTTGCTCACGACGTCTTTTGCACATATCGCGCAAAAAGGGCCGCCCCGCAAGTGGGCGGCCTTTTTCGTGCCTTTATATCATTTGCCATAGACATCGGGTTTTCGGGAAGCCGTAATCGGAAATTTACAGTCTCCGTGTTGAGAAAAGCGCTTTGAGTATGGTATATTTGTTCTATCGTGCTCGGGCTTTTTGGACTTCCGCCATGCGGCGGGCAGAAATGAGGGATAGCAGAAAATGAAACACACATGGCTTATCGCACTTGTCACGGCGCTTATGCTTTTGACGTTGTCCGCCTGTTCATATGGGGCGGAGCCTGCCGAAGACCTGGCCGCAAATCCGCCGTCCACGCCCGCGGAGACCGCCGAGCCGGCGGCCGACCCTCCGGCCGAGAGGCCAGCGGCCACCTCTCCGGCCGGGGAGCCCCCGGCTAAGCCTGTGGCCGACCCGGTCAGCGAGCAGGACATCACCGTGGAAGCGACCCCCATTACCCTCACCGAGCGGCCGGAGTTCAACCCCGAAGACCGGGTGCGGGAGGAGGAACTGGTCTCGCTGCACGGCTACTCAATTGGCATGACTTTCGCCGAGGTTCAGCAAGTCTGGGAAATTCCGAAAAACATCATAGACTACGGAATGAACAGATGGTCGCCCGAGATGCCGAGCCTGTGCATCTATGTGGGAAATATGTATTACGACTTCAGGCCCCGCCCCGACGCCGACACGAGCGATTTCGACAACTATGTGCTTACGCAAATTTACTATGGCGAGTCCATTTTCTGCACAAACCGTGAGCCGCTCGGTGTGCTCCGGGATATCGAGCTTGGCGATATGATCGAGGACGTGCTGAAGTCCCTGCCCGGCAACCGTACGCCGCGAAAATGGGCGCTTGACCAGCTCTACGGCGAGTACAGGCAGCCGGGCAGCGCGAGTTTGGAGTATACCACAAACCTGGGGTTTTACGACCTGAGGATATACTGCGACAGCTGCTGGCTCCAGTTGATGTTTGGCAGCAGCGGCAAGCTGTGGATTGCCGAGGTCTACGCGAATTAATTGCCGGCACAGGGCCCCGCAATCGGCAAGCCCCTGTGAAAAGGCAAAAAGCAAGTGAGCATCATAACACCGCAGGCGCAGTAAACAATGAAGGGTATTCCCGCTTTCGAAATGCGTATTGCCGGTGTCATCACTTCGGCTTAGCCCAAAGCGGGAATTTATTGCGGTGCGTCCGTCAAGTATCTCGCCAGAAATCCGACTCTTCTTTCACGAAGTCGTACATGCATATTTATTCATTCACCCAGCCAATTGCGGACATACTCCTCCCGGACATCCATCCGGGCGGCGACCTCCGGTACCGTCATGCCGCCTTCCCGGAAGCGGCGCGCAACCGCAGTGATGTTTTCGCCGACCTCAATCATATGGCCGTCCGGGTCATAAAACCGCACCGCTCGCTGCCCCCACGCGTGTTGGGCGGGCGGGTGAACAAGTTCCAGACCCTCCAGTTTACTCAGAAAGTCGTCAAAATTGTCCTCCTCAAAGTACAGTTCGCCCGCGTTGCCTTTGAACCTGACGTCAATTCCGCCGATAAAGTCGCGCCAAGTTTCGAGCGTCTGCAAGGCGATGCCGCCGGTCAGTGTGACGTTTGCGCCGAAATCGATTGTGACGTCCAGGTCGAGATATTTTTTATAAAACGCCTTTGACCGCTCCATATCGGTGACCGCAATCAATGGGGACTCGTATCGCATATCGTTCCTCCTCTGTCCGTTTTACGCTCCGCCGCAAAGTGTCGGCAAACAGCGTTCACCTTTACATAGAAGCGCTCGTAATTTGTGTTTTTGAAACCTCGGCCGCATTTCGGCATTCCAAATGATTTGCCTTCAACGCAAAACTTAAAGTAAAATGAGCATCAAATATTATACTCTTTGTACAAACATACATGGCTAATTCGAATCGTATAAAAAAGAGCTTTGTCCCAAAATGAAGATACCGCCCTGCCATGTATGATGAAATCGGTATTTCCTATGGATATAGACAACTTAATTTAAAGGTACGGGAGGAGCATATGGACACTTTGAAAGCAAGAGAAATTGTACAGGCACTTGCGGATGGCATCGACCCCTTGACCGGCGAGGTTCTGCCGGGCGACCATCTGTGCAATCAAGCGGAAGTCGTCCGAGCGCTCAATTGTCTTCTTCAAAATGTGAAGGATAGGAAGAATAGGGCTCTGCCCAAAAATGCGGGAAAACCGTGGACAGCGGCCGACGACGAACTGCTGATAAAAATGTTCGACGAGCACAGCTCAAAGCGGGAGCTCTGCGGCCACTTTAAGCGCACTGAGGGCAGTATCACGTCCCGGCTTGTCCGCCTCGGGAAAATAGACAGTGCGGAGGAGTTTCGTCTGAGACAGACAAATTCTAACACTGTCAGTTGAATTTCACCGGATTTTGCTCGTTTTCAACCACGACAGCCCGAAGGGCCACTTCCATGCTCCTGAGTAAACGGGGCCCCCCACTCAGTCGGCATTTATCGAGGCTATTTGGACAATGATTTCTTATATACATC
>DATMZG010000080.1:0-1770 GCA_035560415.1 Candidatus Acidiferrum sp.
TTTAAAAATAAAGCCATCATATGCCGCCCGCAAGCGCGAATTCACTTCGCGCGGCAAGGGCACCGATTGCTTGGCGGAAAACCCATAGGTTTTTCGACATTCTAAAGCCGCGGGGGAGTCCCCGCGGCTCAAAAGGCGTGAATTGTCAACCCACCGGGCGAAAGACGGCGGCGCCGGTCGCAGCTTTGCCGCTTAACTGCACTTCGTACACGCCGTCCGCCGGCGCAAAGACCTGAAAGGCGCAGCTTTCAAGGTCGCGCCCGGTATAGGGGAGGCTGCCGTCCGCGCAGCGCACGGCGAGGTCTATGGCGCCCGCTTCAAGCGCGACTTCAACCGCGACCGCCTCGCCCTTTTTGAGCTCAAGCTGCCGGACGTCGTCCCCGCTCCAGCCCGACAGGTTCAGGGCATAGCCCCCGCCCGGCAGCGCCTCGGCCGACAGTTCGCCCGGGGCGCGCAGCACACGGGGCAGCGCAAGGCCGGCCAAAATGAGGGCCAGCGCGACTGCGGCGAATACCACCGCTTTTTTCCCTACGAAAAACATCTGAGCACCTCCTGCGCAAACAAGTCGGCCTCGTTTATCCACGGGCTGTGGCCCGAGTGCTCAAACCACACGAGTTCCTTTTCCGGGACTTCGAGCGCGTCGAAATACTGCTGCGCAAGGGCGGGCGGCGCGTTGAGGTCGTGCCGCCCCAAAAAGAAATAGACGGGGACCTCCAGTTTCGTGTAGTCCTCCCGCAAATCGACCGGGTAGAGCTGCGGGTAGACCTCGCCGAAAGTCGAGAGGACGCCGCGGACAAAATTGATTTTGTCGTAAATTCCGTACTCCGGCGAAAAGAGGTCCCGCAGGGTCTGATAGCCGGGGTTGTATATGGCGGGATTGCGGTTCATGGCCGCGGTCAGGTAATTGAGATAGACGGCGCTTTTCATAGTGACGTCTTTGCCGGAGTAGGGGGGCGGGCCGTTGTCCGTGAGCTTTTGTACGGTTTTCCCGTCGCCCGCGGCCTTTGCCAGTTCCATGGCCGCCGCGTAGTCGATGCGCTCGGTCTCGAGGAAGGCGACCATCTGGCCGGTGCCGATGAAGGCGTGGTAGGAGGCGGGGTCGCGCTCTATGAGGAAAATGCCGAGGGCGCTGCCCCACGACTCGCCCATGAGATAAATTTTTTCCTTGGAAAAGCGCGCTTTTAAGTATTCGGTGAGGGCGAGCCCGTCCTCCACATAGGTCTCGGGCGTGAGCCCTTCAGGTGGCACCGCGCCGTAGGACTTTGCGCTGCCGGGCTGGTCCCACCCCACGACGACAAAGTCGCGCTCAAGGGCCGGCAGCTCGTGGCGAAGCGCCGCAAGCTGGCTGCCGCCGGGGCCGCCGGCCAAAAAGAGCAGCACCGGCTTACTCGCGTCGTACCCGCGGATACTGAGCCACTGCTTGCGGCCGTTCAGCTCGACCGCAATGAGCTCCGAAATGCCGTTTTCGGGCGTGGCCCCGGTATGGTCTTTAATGGGGGGCGTTTTCGCCGCCATCTGCGAGGCGAAGACGACGGCCGCGGCGCAGGACGCCCATACGCAGGTGAGCGCAAAGGCGCTGAGCAGGCGGGCGAGCGGGGGGGCAAGCGGTCTGTGCAATACCGCAAAAAGGGCGAGCCTGGCCGAAAACCAGGCGGCGCGGCAGGCGAAAAAAGCCGCAAGCAGAGCCAAAATGAGAAATGCCGCTGTCAAAATCATAAATGGAAAAGTTCTCCTGTCAAAGTTTTGGAAAGACGCCCGTCTATCATACAA
>DATMZG010000081.1:0-19388 GCA_035560415.1 Candidatus Acidiferrum sp.
GTATATAACAATCATTACAATTTGTAAAGGGGAAAAACTGCATCAAAATCTACTAATAAAGTATACAACAATTTGTCAGGTTGAGACAGCGGCGGCAAATGCCCCTGCGGTTGGGGCGCGTCTCGACTTACAGGCGCCCTAAACATCAAAATGCCCGCGGGTCGTGACCCGTGGGCATTTAAGACAAGCTGTGCTCATTGCCGGTCAATGTCAGTTTGCGGTCTTCCAAAGCCTGATATAGCCGTTTTCCTGCATGTGTTTGACCACGATGAGCAGGATTGGCATCATGAACATTCCAATGACGCCGAAAAACCGCAAGCCGCAGTAAATGGCGAGCAGGGAGGCGACCGGGCTCAGGCCGGTGGTGCTTCCGATGACCTTCGGCTCAACGATCTGCCGCACGGAGGTCACGATGAGATAGAGGATGATAAGCCCTAAGGCCAGCCCGTAATTTGAGAAAATCAGGGCCATGATGGCCCACGGGATGAGAATGCCGCCGCTCCCGAAGAGGGGGAGAATGTCAAACAGCGCAATGAGGACCGCGAGCAGCAGGGCGTTTTTGATGCCGAGCAGCATGAAGCCGATGTTGAGCTCTACGAAAGTACAAAAGCAGATGATCATGTATGCCCGCAGAAAGCGCAGAATGGTCAGCTTGAAAAACTGTTTTGTGTCGAGCGCAACGGCGTAGAGATTTGCCGGCAGCTGAAGCGAAATGAACCGGCGCACGTCGTCATAGTCGGTGGAGATGAGAATGGAGGCCGCGATGGTCACGATTGCCGCCACAAAAATGCTGGGCAGCTTGGAGGCAGCCCCCGTGACGAATGTGAGGAAGGGTACGGTCAAATCCCCGACGACGGCGAGCAGCGAATCGGTCAGCTTTGCCACGGCGTTTTCCACATAGTCGGCGGCGTAGGGCGGCAGCAGCGTAAAGAGGTCGGTCAGCCGGGTCGTGTAAATGGACACCTGATAGGAAATCTGCTCATAGAGGGTCGGCCAGTATTCCGTCAGCGCCTTGACCTGCTGGGCAAGCCCGCTGATGATGACAACCGAAAGCCAGCCCACCGCAAAGAAGACAAAGAGGACCGAAATGACCGAGGCGATGCCGTGCGGAATGTGCAGTCTTCTCACGAAAAAGGTGATGATGGGCTGGGCAATGGCCGAGACCATGAGCGCCAGAATAAAGGGCATGGCCATGCTGAGCCCGTACTTGAAAACAAGGTACGCGAGGGAGAAGAGCGAGGCGATATAGGCCAAATTGATGAGGAACCGCGCCCGTCTTGCCGTTGCGTCGTCCAAGTTTATACCCCCGTTCATAAAGTTCTTGCATTTTCATATCGTTTGTGGTAAAGTTCACCCTGTACATACAAGTGTAGCTATAAGGGGGACTTGAAATGCCAGGTGATTTTTATCTGATTGACGGTGCGGCGCTTCCCGAAGTGTTTCACAAAGTCCTGCAGGTCAAGGCGCTTCTGGCGTCCGGCGAGGCCAAGACGGTCAGCGAGGCCGTTGAGCAAGCCGGACTTTCGAGGAGCGCGTTTTACAAGTACAAGGACATGATTTACACCTTCCGCGACAAGTCCAAGGACCGGGTGGTCAGCCTCTCGTTTACGCTGCGGGACGAGCCGGGCGTCGTCTCGGGCATTCTGGCGGCAGTCGCGAAACGCGGCTGCAACATTCTCACGCTGCACCAGGGGCTTCCCTCCGGGAATGTGGCCATTTTCACGCTGTCGGTCGAGACTCAGAACAGCTCGGCCTCCAACGACGAGCTGGTCGCCGAGGTGACTTCGCTGCGCGGCGTCATCGATGTGCGGGTGCTCGGCTCGGAGTAAACCCGCACCATCAATTTAGTCTACCATAATTCGGTAATATATACAAGTCGAAAGGAAATTTCACCCATGAAAAAACTGCGCGTACCGGCAACTACCGCCAATCTGGGCTCCGGATTTGACTCAATCGGCATCGCCTTAGCCCTTTACAACTATGTTGAATTCGAAGCGTATGACCGGGTGCTTGTAGAGTCGGTCGACGAGATTCCGAAGGGAAACAGCAACCTCATCGTCTCCACCATTGCCCACACCTTTGCGCACGCGGGACGGCCTTTCAAAGGCGTGCACCTCATTCAGGAAAACAACGTGCCCATGTCGCGGGGGCTCGGCAGCTCCTCCACCTGCATCACCTCCGGCGTCACCATTGCCGACGAGCTGATGGGGAATGTCCTGTCGCTTTCGGACAAGCTCGACATCGCCGCCCTCATCGAGGGGCACCCGGACAATGTCGCGCCGGCACTCTTAGGCGGGTTTGTGGCCGCCGTCATCGACAATGGGCATGTCACTTATCACCAAAAGCCCTTAAGCCGGGACGAGCTCTGCTTTATCGTCGTCGTGCCGGACTTCCCGGTCAGCACCCACGAGGCCCGCGAGGCGCTGCCCAAGAGCTTTCCCATGGGGGACGCCGTGTTCAACCTGTCCCGCTCCTCACTGTGCACGGCCGCGTTTTTGACCGGGAATTACAATTTGCTCAAAGTTGCAACCAAGGACAGGCTGCACCAGAAATACCGCCTGCAGCTCGTGCACGGCGGGGAGGAGATCATGGACAAGATGCTGGGCCTCGGCGCATTTTCCGCGACGGTCTCGGGCGCCGGCCCTTCGCTTTTAGCCATTGTGCCGGCCGCGGACAACGCCATATACACTGGGCTTGTCGGGTACATAGCAAGGGAATTTCCGGCATACCGCGTGCTTCGCCTCTATGCCGACAACCGCGGCGTCGCGGTGATGGAAGACGCATAACAGGCAAATACACAATAAAACAACTGAAAATTAGCACATTTTCACCAAAATCAATTCAGCGCTGTCCGGCTTGTTTGTCGCATATTTTTCGACAAACCGGTTGACAGCGCTGAATTTCGTCTGTATAATTTTGTACAATACACACTCATGCCTATCAGTAGAGGTGTGGACAAAATTTGGCACAGAGCCACTCTGGGCCGCAAAGGGGGCAAGGAAGGCTTTCTATTATTATCTCACAATCACACAGCGGAAAGCTTCCTGCTTCCGCAATAAATTGTTGATAGACGCCGGGTAAGGTGTTGGCGCGTGTGGCTTTACGACCCACACGGGACCGTCACCTGACCCGCCTGGTTCGGCTACCCTAAAAAGGGTGTGAACCGAAGCTGAGATGGTGACGGAAAGGCCAGCCCCCTCTCTCGCATTTGAATGCGAGAGTGGGGGTTTTGTGTTTTTTCGCAACTATATACATTTTATCATTCAGGGAGGAAGACACAGATGAAACACCACAGGCGCGCACTATCCATCATTTTGGCGGCACTCATGGCGCTCACCCTCTTCTCCGGCTGCGCAAAACAGGAAGAGCCGGCAGGGCAGCCGGAAGTACCCTCCACCCCGGAAAAGGTCTATACCATCGGCGTCATTCAGTACGCCGAGCATCCCGCGCTTGACGCCGCCTGCCAGGGCTTTTATGATGGCCTTGCCGCCGCCGGATATGTGGCAGACGAGGGCGTGACCTACGACTTCCAGAACGCGCAGGGCGACCCCAATAACCTCATGACCATCGGCCAGCGCTTTGTGGCCGCCAACGTCGACATGATTCTCGCCATTGCGACCCCCGCCGCGCAGGCCGTCGCCTCGCAGACCACGGACATCCCGATTGTCGTCACCGCCGTCACCGACCTTGTCGACGCAAAGCTCGTCGCCAGCAACGAGGCGCCGGGCGGAAACGTCACCGGCACGACCGACCTGAACCCCGTCGACCAGCAGATTGAACTGATGCTTAAACTCGACCCCGAAGTCAAGACCATCGGCGTGCTCTACACCTCCAACGAGGACAACTCCATTCTTCAGGCCAATATGGTCAAGGCATACTGCGAGACCCTCGGCATTGAAGTCGTCGAAGGCACCGTGACCTCCGGCAACGACGTGCAGCAGGTCGCCCAGTCTCTGACCGGCAAGATCGACGGGCTCTATGTCCCGACCGACAACATCATCGCCACCGCCATGCCGATTGTCGGCGAGATCATGAAGGAAGCCAAAATCCCGGTCATCTGCGGCGAGTCCAACATGGTTGAAAGCGGCGGGCTTGCGACGCTCGGAATCAATTACTACAACCTCGGATACCAGACCGGCGAAATGGCCGCCCGCATCCTGAACGGCGAAGCCGCGCCCGCCGAAATGCCGGTCGAGTCCCAGAAAGATTTCGACTACGCCATCAACGGCACCGTCGCCGAAGCCATCGGCGTTGCGATTCCGGAGGAACTCAAGGAATTTGTCATCTACCCGGAAAACTGACCGAAACGACGCAAACCGGAAGGGGACAATTTTCTGATGGGCATTACCTACATTGCCGATATCGGTCTCGGAGCGCTTTCGCTCGGGCTGCTGTGGGGCATTATGACAATCGGCGTCTTCATCACTTACCGCGTGCTCGACTATGCGGACCTCACGGTTGAGGGCAGCATCACGACCGGGGCCTCGGTCGCGGCCTCGCTCATGGTGAGCGGGGTCTCTCCGGTCACGGCCACAGCCGCCGCCATGTGCGCCGGCATGTGCGCGGGCCTTGTCACGGGACTGCTGCACACCAAGCTGAAAATCCCGGGGCTGCTGTCCGGCATTCTCTCCATGATCGCGCTCTATTCCATCAACATCCGCATCATGGGCAAGGCCACCATCTCGCTGCTGCGCATGAAGACGCTGTTTTCCGGCACTGAGGCGCGGCTTTCGGCGACCTCAAACCCCCGCGAATTTGCGGTCATCGCCATCGGGCTTGCGCTGGTGGTGGTCGTCGTCGCCGCGCTGTGCTGGTTTTTCTCGACTGAGCTCGGGTGCGCCATACGGGCGACCGGCATCAACAAAAACATGGTGCGCTCGCAGGGCATCCACACCGACAACATGATCATCCTGGGGCTCGTGCTCTCCAACGCGCTTGTGGCCTTGTCCGGCGCCCTCATCGCCCAGAACCAGCGGTTTTCCGACATCCAGATGGGCACCGGAACCATCGTCATCGGGCTGGCGTCGGTCATCATCGGCGAAGTGCTGTTCGGCACAAAGAGCTTTTTCCGGCACCTCGTTTCACTGGTGCTGGGCGCCATCGCCTACCGCGTCATCATCACGATTGTGCTGGAGCTCGGCATGCAGCCGACCGACCTCAAGCTCTTTACGGCGCTGACTGTCGCTTTGGCGCTGTCGCTGCCGGAGCTGAAAAACCGACTTGCAAGGAGAAGGGAGAGGAAGGCGCGATGCTGACCGTCACAAACATCTCAAAGACTTTCAACAAGGGCACCGTCAATGAGAAGACGGCCATCGACCACGTGTCGCTGACGCTCGCGGCGGGGGAGTACGTCACCCTCATCGGGGGCAACGGCGCCGGAAAGTCCACGCTGCTCAGCTGCATCGCCGGCGTCTACGGCGTCGACGGCGGAAAAATCAACATCGACGGCAGCGACGTCACCAAAATGGCGGAGCACGAAAGAGCCTATCTTCTGGGACGGGTCTTTCAGGACCCCATGATGGGGACTGCCGCCGGCATGAGCATTGAGGAGAACCTGGCCCTTGCCCACAGGCGGGGAGCGCGGCGCACGCTGCGCCGCGGCATCACAAAAGAGGAGCGGGAGCTCTTTAAGAAGGAGCTTGCGACGCTTGAGCTCGGGCTTGAGGAGCGCATGACCGGCAAGGTGGGGCTGCTGTCCGGCGGACAGCGGCAGGCGCTGACGCTGCTCATGGCCAACATCCGCCAGCCAAAGCTGCTGCTCTTAGACGAGCACACCGCGGCCTTGGACCCCAAAACCGCCATGAAAGTGCTGGAGCTCTCGGACAAGGTCATTGAGGAAAACGGGCTGACGGCAATGATGGTAACCCACAACATGCGGGCCGCAATCAAACACGGCAACCGCATGATCATGATGGCAAACGGCAAAATCATCCTCGACGTGCGCGGCGAGGAGAAGCAGAGCCTGACAGTAGAAGACTTGATGGTGCGCTTCCACGACGCCGCGGGCTCGGAGGAGGAGATCAGCGACAGAATGGTTTTGTCGTCCTGACAAGAGCTAAAAAAGCCGGTGCGAAAGCGCCGGCTTTTTTGTTGCCCTGCGGCGCAGTGAATGGTATAATCACTTTCGAGGTGTAAAAAATGACCGATGTCGTGGCCGCCCTCATTTGGGAGGGCGAAAAATTTATGATTTGCCAGCGCCCCGCCCATAAGGCCAGAGGGCTGCTGTGGGAATTTGCCGGCGGAAAAGTCGAGGCGGGGGAGACGCCGCAGCAGGCGCTAATAAGAGAGTGCCGGGAGGAGCTCGGCGTCGCGGTCACGGTGGGGGAGCTATTTATGATGGTTATCCACGAGTACCCCGACCTCACGGTGCGGCTGGCGCTCTACAACGCCGCCATTGCGTGCGGCACCCCGAAAAAAATTGAGCACAGCGACATCCGCTGGATTACGGTGGGGGAAATCGAAGAGTATGCCTTTTGCCCGGCGGATGAGGAGATTTTAACTGAGATGAAAAAGCGGGCGGGGCTGAGGTAAAACAAGTCTATTTTATTGATATAATCCGACAAAATCCTGCAATAATTTTTTGTATACGTGATAATTATGTGATTAATAATCAATGAAACAGTTGCTATTGGAAAAGAAATGCGGTATAATCTTGAACAGATTGCGGAATACAAGTGTCCGCGCTGTGTGGATACATTCGGCAGTCAAACAATTATTGGGAGGAAGTTACTTTGAAAAAGTCGTTGGCACTGCTACTCGCGATTGCGCTTATGTTCTCCCTTGGCGCCTGCGCCAAGACGGATGAGCCCGCAGAGACCCCTGAGGAGCCCACAGGAAATCCTGTTGTGAAAATCGGCATCTTTGAGCCCGCTTCCGGCGACAACGGCGCAGGCGGCAAACAGGAGACCCTCGGCATTGAGTATGCCAATTCAGTCAGTCCCACAGTTGACATTGGCGGCACTACATACGACGTTGAGCTTGTCAAGGTCGACAACGAGAGCTCCAATGAAAAGGCCGCCACCGCGGCGTCGACCCTGGTTTCGGCCGGAGTCTCGGTCGTGCTCGGCTCTTACGGCTCGGGCGTCTCCATTGCGGCTTCCCCCACTTTTGAGGCGGCCGGCATCCCCGCCATCGGCGTCACCTGCACCAACCCGCAGGTCACTGAGGGCAACACCCACTACTTCCGCATCTGCTTCCTCGACCCCTTCCAGGGCACGGTTCTTGCAAACTACGCCTTTAACGAGCTGGGCGTCACAAAGGCCTACTGCCTCTCGAAGCTCGGCGACGACTATTCCGGCGGGCTCGTGAACTACTTTGTCGAGGCCTTTGAGGGACTGGGCGGCGAAGTCATTCAGGAGACATTCCCGGACGGCAACTCCGACTTCACTTCCTATATCAACAACGCCAAGAACGGCGGCTGCGGCGTCTTCTTCTCGCCCGTCTCCACTGAGGCCGCGCAGCTCATCATCGACCAGGCTGAAGCTCAGGCGCTCGGCATGAAGATTCTGGCCGGCGACACCTGGGACTCCAACGTCATCCTGCAGGCCGCCAAGGGCAAGGACGTCGACGTCACCGTGACCACCTTCTATCCCGAAGGCGCCAACGCCGATTTTGACAACGGCTTCAAGGCCTGGGTTGCCGCCGACTCCACCCGTCTTGCCAACAACGGCGGAGACGACACGGTCGCGGCCGTCACCGCAATGGGCTATGACGCCTACTACTTCGCCCTCGAATCCATGAAGAAGGCCGGCAGCACCGACGCCGCGGCCATCATGGATGCCCTGTGGGGCACTGAGTACACCGGTGTCACCGGCCCCATCGCCCTCGACCAGACCAACGGCGACGCCATCCGCAACACGGTCTATGTCAAGCACTGCAACACCGAGACCGGCGTGTGGGATGCGCTGCCCCCGGTCACCATCGGCTGATTCCAAAGCTGCACCGTGCGGACGGGGGCCTTTGGCCCCCGCCGCATTTTCTGCTCAGCGATAACTGACTGCCGCCTCAAAAGGGAACGGACAGCCCGTTCCCTTTTGGGGTGACAAAGTACGGAGGCAACCGCATGATCGAGTTCCTGCACAGAAATCTGTCCTATATTTTATCGGGCATATCGGTTGGGGGGCAGTATGCGCTCATCGCCATCGGCTACACGATGGTCTACGGCATATTGCGCCTCATCAACTTTGCCCACGGCGACGTGTTTATGTTCGCCGGCCTGATGATGGTCACGCTGTCGGCCTCGCTGCCGATGTCGGCGTCCATTCCGCTGGTGCTGCTCCTCACCGTGGCCCTCGGCCTGCTCATTGAACGGGTGGCCTATCGGCCGCTGCGCAGCGCGCCGCGCATGTCGGTCATGATCAGCGCAATCGGGGTGTCCTATCTTTTGCAAAACGCCGCGCTGTACTTTTACGGCGGCCTTGCCAAGGTCTACCCCAAAATTCCGTGGCTCTCCAAAACCGTCACCATCTGGGGCGCCAGCACCAAGATGGTCACGGTCGTCACACCGGTGCTCACAATCGCCCTCGTCATCTTTTTGACCGTTCTCATCAAGAAAACCAAAATCGGCATTGCGATGCGCGCCGTCTCCAAGGATTTTGAGACCAGCCAGCTCATGGGCATCAAAATCGACACGGTCATCTCGGTCACTTTCATCATCGGCTCATTTTTAGCCGCAGTCGGCTCCATGCTCTACTTCACAAACTACGCCTCCGTCACCCCCGTGTCGGGCGGCATGCCGGGGCTCAAATGCTTTGTGGCGGCCGTCTTCGGCGGCATCGGGAGCATTCCGGGGGCCGTCATCGGCGCTTTTATCATCGGTATATGCGAGAATATTCTCAAGGGCGGAAGTCAGATTTTCGGCTTCGGAACCGGTTGGACGACCTTCTCCGACGCCTTCACTTTCGCCCTGCTCATCATAATCCTCGTCGTCAAGCCCACAGGACTGTTCGGCGAAAAGTCTTCGGATAAGGTTTGAGGGTGGACGGTATGGAAAAGAGAAACAAAACCGAACTGCGGTTTATGCTTGCCGCCATCGCGCTCATCTATGTGGCCGTATTTGTCCTTGAGCAGACCATGAACCCCAGCCACATCCTCTTCACCGTGCTCAAGAAGGGGGCCATCTATTCGCTTGTCGCCGTGTCCATGAACCTGCTCAACGGCTTCACCGGGCTGTTTTCGCTCGGGCAGGCGGGGTTCATGCTCATTGGGGCGTACACCTACGCCATTTTCACGATTCCGACCGAAGTCAAGCTGTCGGACAGCGTCTATAAATATTACGACTGCCTCGTGACCTTCGACACCGGCATTTTCATTGCCTTGCTCTGCGCAGGCCTTGCGGCGGGGCTCTTCGCGGCCCTCATCGGACTGCCGGTGCTGCGCCTCAAGTCGGACTACCTCGCCATTGCCACTTTGGGCTTTGCCGAGATCATCCGGGCCATTTTCCAGTGGGACACTTTGGGGCCCATCACCAACGGCGCCAACGTCATGCGGGAATACAAGGATTTGACCGATGTGACCATCCCCTTCACCGGCATCAAATTCCCGCCCACGCTCTTTGTGTTTTTAGCCGCCGGCGCCTGCGTGGCGCTCATTGTGCTGCTCATCAACTCCTCTTACGGCAGGGCCTTCAAGGCCATCCGGGACGATGAAATCGCGGCCGAGGCCATGGGCATCAACCTCTTTAAGCACAAGCAGATGAGCTTTGTCATCAGCTCTTTCTTTGCCGGCGTCTCGGGCGCGCTCGTGGCCATGTTCCAGGCCACGGTTCAGGCCTCCCAGTTCAAGAGCGCCATGACCTACGAGATTTTGCTCATCGTCGTCATCGGCGGCATCGGCTCCGTCTCGGGCTCCTGCATTGCGAGCTTCCTCTACATCGCGAGCTCCGAGTGGTGGCTGCGCGGGCTCGACTCGGGCAAATTCCTCTGGATTGTGGCCCCGACCATCTTCCGCTCGGGCTTTCGCAAATTCGCCTTTTCAATTGTCATCATGATCATCGTCCTCTTCTTCTCGAGAGGGCTGATGGGGGATAAGGAGATTTCATTCAGGGGACTCGCCCGCAAGCTGAAATCAAGGCCGGCAAAGGCGAAGGGGGGCGAGACCGATGCCTGAGAACGTACTGCTTTTGGAGGATGTGACCATGCAGTTTGGCGGCGTCGTCGCCGTCAACAACCTCTCGCTTGAAGTGAATCGCGGCGAAATCGT
Organism: Candidatus Acidiferrum sp.; assembly: GCA_035560415.1. Classification (GTDB taxonomy): domain Bacteria; phylum Bacillota; class Clostridia; order Oscillospirales; family Feifaniaceae; genus DATMXT01. Next base: position 10,201 of record DATMZG010000081.1, read on the forward strand.
CGCCCTCATCGGGCCAAACGGCGCCGGGAAGACTACGGTCTTCAACTGCGTCACCGGCGTCTACGAGCCGACCAACGGCGTCATCAGCTTCAACGGGGAGCCGATTGTCGCCAACCATCCGCGCGGCAAAATGAAAAAGCTCTACGCCGGGGAGAACTTGAAAAAATATGCCGGCAAGAGGACGATTGACCCGACGCCCGACGAGATCACAAGGCTTGGCATCGCCCGAACTTTCCAGAACATCCGGCTGTGGAAGAGCATGACGGTCTTTGACAACGTGCTGACGGCAAAGCACATGCGGGCAAAGCAAAACGTGCTCTCGGCCACGCTGCGCCTGACCTATGCCGAGGAAAAGCGCATGCGTGAGGAGACGGCAAAACTCCTCGAGGAACAAAACCTCCTGCAATACGCAAACGACCTCGCCGTCAGCCTGCCCTACGGCCTGCAGCGCCGGCTTGAAATTGCGAGAGCCCTTGCCACGGAACCCCAGCTGTTGCTCCTTGACGAGCCTGCGGCCGGCATGAACCCGCAGGAGACGCAGGATTTGGGGCAGTTCATCCTGCAAATCAAGAACAAATATAACCTCACAATTCTCATGATTGAGCACCATATGGACCTCGTCATGCAGTTTTGCGACCGCATCTATGTGATTGACTTCGGAAAGTATATCTGTGACGGGACGCCCGACTTCGTTCAGGCCGACCAGCGCGTCATCAACGCATATCTGGGGGTGGACTGATGGAAGACGTGATTCTCAGCATCAAGGAGCTCAAAGTCAACTACGGCGGCATTGAGGCCGTCAAGGGCATCTCGTTTGACGTGCCCCGGGGCAAGATTGTCACCTTAATCGGCGCAAACGGCGCCGGCAAGAGCTCGACCCTGCGGGCCATCGCCGGGCTTGTGAAGCCCAAAAGCGGCGCCATCATGTTTGAAAACGTGGGCATCACGGGCCGGGACACGACGGCCATTGTCAAAAAAGGGGTCACCTTAGTCCCCGAGGGCCGGCGGATTTTCCCCGACCTCACGGTCTATGAGAATTTGAGGGTGGGCGCCTATTTGCGCAAGGACAGCATTGCGGCCGACATTGAGTGGGTTTTCGACCTGTTCCCACGCCTCAGAGAGCGGTCGTGGCAGGCCGGCGGCACCCTGTCGGGCGGCGAGCAGCAGATGCTCGCGGTCGGCCGCGCCCTCATGAGCCGCCCCAAGCTCCTCATGATGGATGAGCCGTCTTTAGGCCTTGCGCCCCTCATCGTGCGGGACATCTTTGGCATCATCAAGGAGATCAACAAGAGCGGCGTCACCATTTTGCTCATTGAGCAAAACGCCAACATGGCCCTCTCCACGGCCGACATGGGCCACGTCCTCGAGACGGGGCGCATCACCCTCTCGGGCAGCGGCTGTGAGCTGCTTGAAAACGAGGCGGTCAAGGCGGCCTACCTCGGGACCTGACATGGGCGCACGGTCATAAAAAAGTTTTGGCCGCACGGCCAAGGATAATTGGCAGACCGGGACGGTATAGCCCTTTCAGGGCTATACCGTCCCGGCGTTTGCATCGGGCGGTGCGAGGGGAGGCAAAAGATTCCGCCTGCAAAAGTATTCATAAAACTCAACTGAAGCCTCTCTTTGAGCCGCAGTTTCGGAGAATTCCATCAGCTTGAACAATATTTTATGAATCATATCGCCGGAGCAGTATTTAAAGGGTGTTTTTCCCCAGCAGGGAGGGGTGCTGCGATTGAAATATTCCCAGAACAGCATCTGCCGTTCCGCCGGAACGGCAAGGCGGTATTGAAGGTGCCCTTTGATGATGCCGTCACGGCTGTCCTCTCCGAAAAAATCCTCCGCGACCATGCATGCGCCGATGATGCGGCGCTCCGGCTCGGCCTGCCCGTCGGGCCTACTGGTGAGCAGACACACGGAATTGGGCTTTATCCGGTCCGCGACTCTCGGCTGTCCTTTGAAATATCCGCTTAAATATGTCCCGGTCGAGAGCGTATATGTCTTGCAGACCTGCCCGGCCTGCTCCGACGGGATGTTGAAGGCCGCGTGAGAGTTGGAAATCACTTTGAAGTTCAGCAATTTCTGTCTGCGGCTGCGCTGCGCCTGTTCCTCCTGATTCCGCTCCTGAATTGCGGCCTCTTTGCACGCCGCCTGTTCTTCGATGCGCTGCTGAATACCCCGGTCTTTCAGGGTCAGAAAATCTTTAAACGCATCGGGATAAATAAACTGCTTTTCACTGTCCTGAAAGCAGACGGTTGCGATTCCTCCGGTCAAAGCCGTAATGACCCCCGGGCCGAAGGTCCGGTGCCTGACCGGCTGTCCTACGATATTCATTTTTCTCCTTTCCGTGTCATATGAAAAGAGCCCTCGCCCGGGTTTGCGGCCGGGCGAGGGCAGCTTTTTACATGACGAGCGGTCACTTCGCCGCGTCGTCGCTCACCCGTTCAAACCTTGCATCCGCGCGTCTTTTGTCATTGACACGAAGCACAATGCTGTCCATATCGACCTGCAATTCAATTTTATCGCTTTGAAACTCCGGGATATCGCCGACCGTGAGCGTTGTCCCGACCGGGATGCCAGCGAGGTCGACTGTGACGATATCGAGCAGATATTCCGGCTCGGCGGCGTGCAAAACCTGCATCTGAATCTGCTCCACTGCGCCCGGCACCTTGTCCTTGTTTAAAAGCACGATGTCCGCGACGCTGTTGACCTTTTTTCCAGCGTCCAGAATGTCAAAGCCGATGTGAACGACCGCGTCGTTCAAGTAGCTGTATTCCAGCTTCCGGATAAGCGTGTGATATGTTTTTGGGCCCACCCGGACATCCACCTTGCTTCCGTTGCGCCTCGTAAGCCTCAGCTGTCTGGCCGCAATCTGGCTGATTTGTACAGAGAGAGACTCCTCCAGTCCCGCGCCGCTGATCGCGCAGGGGATGATGCCCAGACGTCTGAGCTGCTTTGCCTTTGCCGCCGGATCGCGCATCTCGGCCTTGATGATGTCCATTTTTACTCCTCCTGAAAAATATTTTCGTGCCCTGCTCTTAAAAAAAGAAGGGCTTTTCATAGTACGCCCTGCGGCGCATTACCAAAAGCCCTTCTTAAAAAAGACGGTTCTTTTTATTCAATTGAAATCAGTGTAACACAGCCCGGATAAAAAGTCAAATCCGCCGGCGCGGCTCAGGCCATGCGGCCGCTTTGCAAAGAGCTGCGGGAAGTTTTTTCATGGTCACGGATTTGAATACCGGGACAAAAACTGCCGCGTGCGCTCCTCACGGGGGTTGTCGATGACCTCCTTCGCGCCGCCCTCCTCCACGATGACGCCGCCGTCCATGAAAATGACCCGGTCGGCCACGTCTCTGGCAAAGGCCATCTCGTGGGTGACGATGATCATGGTCGTGTCGTTTTCGGCGAGAGAGCGGATGACCCGCAGCACTTCGCCCGTAAGCTCCGGGTCGAGGGCTGATGTGGGCTCGTCAAAGCAGAGAATGTCGGGGGAGAGGGAGAGGGCACGCGCGATTGCGACCCGCTGCTGCTGACCGCCCGAGAGCTGGTGGGGGTAGAAGTTCAGCTTGTCCGAAAGCCCCATCCGGGCCAGCACTTCTATCGCCGACGCCCGGATTTCCTCTCCGATGGCCTTGGCGTTCGCCCCGTATTCCGGGCGCTCCTTTGCCAGCAGTTCCCCCGCAAGCATGACGTTTTTCAGCGCGGTGTACTGGGGAAAGAGGTTGAAGGACTGAAACACAAGGCCGAAATGCAGCCTTTTTTTGCGAATTTGGCTTTCAAGCTGGGTCGCGGGGTCATCCGCGTCGAAAATCAGCTTGTCCGAGACTGAAATGCGCCCGCCGTCCGGCTTTTCAAGGAAGTTGAGACAGCGTAAGAGCGTGGTCTTTCCGGAGCCGGAGGAGCCGATGATGGCAAGGGATTCGCCCTTTTCTAGCGAAAAGGTGATGTCCTTCAAGACTTCGGTGTCGTCAAAGCTTTTGCAGATGTGGGCCACCTCAAGAATTGCCATATCGTCACCCCCTATGCCCTGAAATAGTCGAGCTTCTTCTCGGCGTAGCCCAGCAATAGCGTCAGCACGCCGCAGAAAATCAAAAAGAAAATGGCGGTCGAGAAGAGCGGCCAAATGAGGCCCTTTGTCGCGAACTCCTTGGACATCATGATGATCTCCTTGTTCGCAATGACGTTAGCCAGGGCCGTGTCCTTAATGAGGGTCATCACCTCGTTGCCCATGGGCGGGAGGATGCGCTTGACCACCTGCAGCAGCGTGACATGGAAGAAAATCTGGCTTTTCTTCATGCCGAGCACCTGGCCCGCCTCATACTGTCCGCGGGGAATGCCTTCAATGCCGCCGCGGTAAATTTCCGAGAAATAGCAGGCGTAGTTGATGACAAAGGCGACAATGGCCGCCGGCACCCGGGGCAGGGCGGTGCCGCTCCAAATGAGGCCCGGCCCGTAAAAAATCACAATGACCTGAAGCATCAGGGGCGTGCCGCGGATGCACCAGACAAAGGTCTTCACGAGCCACCGAAGGGGCGTCACCCGGCTCATGGAGCCAAAGGAGATGAAAAGTCCCAGCGGCAGCGCAAAGGCCAAGGTGACAAAGAAAATTGTGCAGTTGATGCCAAAGCTCTGGAGCAGCTTTGAGAAAATAACGGAAGGACTCATCAGAAACCTACTTTACCTACTTTGACGTTTAACGACAGAATGGGGCAGGGGAGTTTCCTCCCCCGGCCCCAAGAGCTCAATTATGATGCAAGAAATTACTCGGCGAGGCTCAGGCCGTATTTCTCGGCGAGGGCGGGCAGGGTGCCGTCGGCGATGAGCTCGGCCATGATCTCGTTGACCTTGGTGCACAGCGTGCTGTCCTTGCGGAAGCCGATGCCGTACTCCTCCACCGAGAGTTCGAGGCCGTCGACCATCTGCAGCTCGGCGTAGTCGGTTCCTTCACCCACCATGCTCTTGGCAAGGGTCCAGTCGAGCACTGCGGCGTCGGAGGTGCCGGCCTTGACTTCCATCAGGGCGTCGGTCTGCTTGGAGACGGCGACGTAGGTGGCCTTTGCGAGGTCGGCGTCGCCCGCGATGACGCTCTCGCCGGCGGAGCCGGCTTCAGCGACGAGGTTTGCGCCCGCGAGGGAGGCGGTATCGGTATATTTGGTGGCGTCGGCCGAGCGGATGACGACGACCTGCATGTTTTTGACATAGGGCTCGGAGACGGCGATGTTCGCTTTGAGTTCTTCAGTGATGGTCATGCCGTTCCAGATGCAGTCGATGCTCTTGGCGTCGAGCTCAATGACCTTGGTGTCCCAGTTGATTTCAACAAACTCGGGGGTGACGCCGAGCTTCCCGCAGACGGCGTTCGCAAACTCGGTGTCAAAGCCGGTGAAGTTGCCGGCGGCGTCGGTGTAGTTCATGGGCTCGTAGACCGTGTAGCCGATGAGCAGCTTTCCGTTCGCCGTGACATAGGACAGGTCGTCTTCGGCAACGGGGGTCTCGGGGGTCTCGGGCACTTCGGCGTCGGCTTTTTTGGCGCAGGCGGCAAGCGTAAAGACCAGCACAATGGCAAGCAAAAGGGCTGCGAACTTTTTGACCTTCATGGGATGTATCCTCCAGAAATATTTATTTTTATGTCCGTTGGTGGTATACTTTCGTATATTATCACACAAACGCGCCGATGTGAAGAACTATTTGCCATTCTCAGATAAATTCTTATGTCAAAACAAAAAACCCTGTCATTTTGGCCAACGGTTTGGGCATTTTGGTATAAAAACCACTTAAAAATCAATAATAGAGCCGTACGCATGAACAGGAGGTGTCTGCATCAAAATGGATACAAAACACGGAATTCACATGACCACCCGCGACAGAGTGCTTTTGGCGTGGGAGGATTCCATGGAGCTCGTGCGGGATTTCCAGAGCTACGCAAACGAAATTGAAGACGACAAAAAAGTCTATGAAGTGTTTAAGGAGTTTGCCGAGGATGAAGGCCTTCACGCTTCGAAACTGCTTGAAATCCTAAAAGAATACGACGCGAAATGAGCGGCGGCGGCAGCCAAAGGATTACGGCTGCCGCCGTCATTTTCCGCATAACCATGCAGCAAAGGGGAATGTACAAACATTTGATGAAGGGGCGGCCCTTTGCCGTCCGCTGTTTTTGCGCGGGCGTCAGAGGTAGAGCGCGTATTTGCGGCTTGGCGCTCTTTTGAAGCCGGCCGCCTCATAGAGCCTGTGGGCCGGGGCCGCCTCCTCGAGGCAGGTGAGGGAGATGGACTTGTAGCCCTGCGCTTTGGCATATTCTTTGGCGTAGTCCATCAGGGCCCGCCCGACGCCCCGCCCGCGGGCTGGGGCTGTCACCGCCACGTTGAAGAGCTCAAGACAGGGCTGAAAGCCGAATGTAAACAGTTCAATTTTATAGAGCGTCATGCTGCCTAAGAGCGCACCGTCCTCCTTCGCGACGACGATGTCATAGGCGTCGCTCTCCTTGTAGCTTTCAACGTAGCCTTCAATGCTGCTGTTTCCGAAACACTCGTCCATGAGTGCCTTGTAGGCCGGAAGGTCGCTGACTTTCAGTTTTTCAATGGTCACGGTAGTAAATCTCCTTTGTGTATTCTTCCCCGCAGGGGTGGGGATGCTTTGTGCCAAGCGCATACAGGTCTGTGCAGCGGGCTTCAAGGGCGAGATCGGCCCGCGCGGCCTTTGTCACGGCGGGCAGTGCGGCCTCTTTGATGACTTTGCGCCCGACGCGGTCAAGGGCCAGCACGCGAAGTGCAGAGGGCGTTGGGACGTCCGGCAGGTCGAGGAAAGCCCGCAGCAGAATGCGCCGGATGCGCGCCTTCGTGTACCGCTTGGTGCAGACCCGGTCGATGACTTCGTCCACAGTGAGGGCCTCCCTGACGGCGGCCCAAATGCGGTTTTCAAGCCCTTCGGTCACATCGGGCAGCGTGACGTAATATTCAGGCGAAAGCGTGCGCAGGCGGGCCAGCATGGCCCGGTCGAGATATTTCATCTCATGGGTGCCCTCGCCGCCGTAGAGCTTTGCCCGAAGCAGGGAGGCCCGCTCGGACGCGGGGTCTCTGAGGACACTGAAAGGCGTGATGGAAAGTCCCTGCCGCCGTATGGCGGCACAGTATTCGATACCTAAGGTGTTGTTCGGCGTGTCGAGCAGAAAGCCCAGTTCCCCCAAGGCCGCCTTGCAGGCGACGGGGTAGGAGAGCCCCTTTTCCATTTCGGCCTTCACCGCATCTAACCGCTGGGAGAGGGTCAAGGCCGCCCGGTCGAGCAGGGCCGCGTCCCCGCATTCGCTGCCAAAGCTGACGACCGCGGCGTGAAGCGCCGCCATCAGGGCCACGCCGGACTCGGCGTACCCCTGCGCCGACTGGAGCACGCAGGCGGTCGGAATTTCCACCACTAAATTCATGCCGGCGTCGACGGCGCTTTTGGCCCTCGCCCATTTGTCGTAAATCGCAAGGTCGCCGCGCTGCACAAAGTTGCCCGACATGACGCCGACGACGGCGTCAAAGCCCTCGGCTTTTGTCAGCTCGATGTGCCGGCGGTGGCCGGCGTGAAGAGGGTTGTATTCGCAAAGGATTGCGGCAATCGTCATTGTTTTTTCTCCCTACATTGCTGAAAACGCTTGAAAAACATCGGTTTATAGACTATACTTAAACAGCTGATTCACAAAAAAAACTGGAGGTAAACATGAAGATTCTCGTAATTAACGCCGGCAGCTCTTCGCTCAAGTACCAGCTCATCGAGACCGACAACAACGACGTGCTGGCCAAGGGCCTGTGCGAGCGCATCGGCATCGACGGCAAGCTGTCGCACAAGAGCGTCAAGGGCGAGCACAAGGCCGACGTGGCCATGAAAAACCATTCCGACGCCATCAAGGTCGTCATCGACTCCATCACGAGCCCCGAGTACGGCTGCATCTCCTCGCTCTCCGAGATCGCCGCGGTCGGCCACCGCGTTGTGCACGGCTCCGAAACCTTCTCCGGTTCGGTCAAAATCACCGAAGCCGTCATGAAATCGCTTGAGGAGTGCTCAGAGCTTGCTCCCTTGCACAACCCGCCGAACATCGTCGGCATCAACGCCTGCAAGGAGGTCATGGGGGACGACATTCCCATGGTCGGCGTCTTTGATACCGCTTTCCACCAGACCATGCCGCCCAAGGCCTACATTTACGGCCTGCCCTACGAGTATTACGAGAAGTACAAAGTCCGCAAGTTCGGCTTCCACGGCACCTCCCACCGCTATGTCTCGGCAAAGGCCGCCGAAATGCTCGGCAAAAAGCCCGAGGCATGCAAAATCATCACCTGCCACCTTGGCAACGGCTCCTCCATCACGGCCGTCGACTGCGGCAAGTCGGTTGACACCTCCATGGGCTTCACGCCGCTCGAGGGCCTTGCGATGGGCACCCGCTCGGGCTCCATGGACCCCGCCATCGTCACTTTCCTGATGGATAAGGAAGGGCTTGACACCGCCGGCATCAACAGCGTCATGAACAAGAAGTCGGGCGTTTTAGGCGTATCCGGCGTCTCCTCCGACTTCCGCGACCTTGAAATGGCCGCGGCCGAGGGCAACAAGCGGGCCGAGCTCGCCATTGAGATGTTTGCCTACCAGGTCAAAAAATATATCGGCTCATATGCAGCCGCCATGGGCGGCGTCGACGCCGTCGTCTTCACGGCGGGCGTCGGCGAGAACGGCATCGGTATCCGCGCCAAGTGCGTCGAAGGGCTCGAGTTCATGGGCATCAAAATTGACGCCGAGAAGAACAACGTGCGCGGCAAGGATACCGACGTCTCGGCAAAGGACGCGACGGTCAAGACCTTTGTCATCGCCACAAACGAGGAGCTCATGATCGCGCTTGACACTAAGGAGATCGTCACGAAGTAGTTGTGAGTTCACAGTTCGGCCGCCCGGGGACGGGCGGCCGATTTTTTAGCTTTTCTTGTGCTCCCTGACATAGACCAGCTTGTTGTTGGAGCTCTGGGCCTGAACCGATTTTACGTCGACCGAGCCGAGCGACTTGATGAAGAGCGTGAGCTTGGAAAAGCCGAAGTTGCGCACGTCGAAGTCGGGATACCGGCGGTTGAGCATGTTGGCGAGGTCGCTGATGAAGACCCAGTCCTCCTCATCCTCAGTGTTCTCACGGACGTAGCTGAGGATTGCCTCCTCAATGGTCTCAAGCGAGGTCA
>DATMZG010000082.1:0-27170 GCA_035560415.1 Candidatus Acidiferrum sp.
AAAGTAATCAATCCGGATATATCGTGCGTATTTCGGTCGACTTAGGGCGGCCGGTGCCGCCTGCCGTCGCCAATAATCTCATCAAACAGCTCGATGGCAAGCAAAACCGCGGGGTTGACGCAATTCTCCCGCCAGACCGCCACAATGTCAAACTGCGGATGTCTGCCGGTAAGCGGCAGGCATTTTACATGGTCGGGGAAATTGTAATCCTGCCCCGCATTGGTCGGCATCAGGAGTATTCCATGGCCAAGCGCAGCATGAATCACCCCCGACTCATCCAGTCTTGTCACGACGTTTGGGCGAAAGCCCGCCGCAATACACAGCTCCTCCAAGGCGTCATGCAGGGCGGGTGAACGCTCTCTGGTGTGCATGATGATCGGCTCGTCACGCAGCATCTCCACCGGCACCGACTCTCGTGCGGCGAGCGGGTGCTTGACGCTGACGGCCACTGAAGGCGACTGCCGGCAGAAGACTACAAACGCAGTCCCCGCCAGCTTTTCCGCGATTGTTCGCATGGTGACAATGATGTCGGCCTCGCCCCGCATAAGCGATTCGCATACGTCGGGCATTGCTTTATGAAAGACTTTCACCTTGATTAAGGGATAGTTTTTCGCAATTTCGTCGCAAATGGTGATGACGTGCGGGATCCCTACCCACCCGTAATACCCAATGTTCAGCGTCCCCGCCGCACCCAGGCGAGTGTCTACGGCTTTGCCTTTCAGCGCGTCGTAGTCCGCCACGATGCGCCGGACATCTTCAAGGCAGGCGGCCCCGGCCTGCGTAAGGGTCACGCTTCTGGTCGTGCGATTCAGCAGCAAAATTCCGAGTTCCCGCTCCACGGCAAAAATTTTGCGGGACAGCGCCGACTGCGATATGAACAGCGTCTCGGCAGCACGGCGGTAGTTTTTCAGCTCCGCAACCGTCAAGAAACAGCGGAGGTCGTCAATGTTCATTGGTGGCCCCCTTCTTAATATGAATTTAGAGCTTTCTCCCCATCAGGACGCCCATAACCGAGGCCATCATGAGCCCGCGGGTCCAGCCGCTCGAGTCGCCGAGGCAGTGGAGCCCCGCGACGTTGGTGTTGAAGTTGGCGTCCATTTTGATGCGGTTGCTGTAAAACTTCAGCTCCGGCGAATAGAGCAGCGTCTCCCTGGCCGCAAAGCCCGGCACGACGAAGTCGACCGCCTGAATGAAGTTGATGATGTTGACCATGGCCCGGTAGGGCATGGCGGCCGTGATGTCGCCGGCCTCGGCGTCCGGCAGTGTGGGCCGGACGTTGGACTGGCTCATCTCCTTGGGCCAGGTGCGCTTGCCGTCCAGAATGTCGCCAAACCGCTGCACGAGGATGTGCCCCGCCCCCAGCATGTTGGTCAGCTCGCCGACCTTCTGGGCGTAGGCGATGGGCTGGTTGAAGGGCGACGAGAAGTTGTGCGAGACCAGAATGGCGAGGTTTGTGTTGTCGCTCTTGACCGCTTTGTAGGAGTGCCCGTTGACGACGGCCAGGTCGTTGTCGTAGTTCTCCTGGCTGACAAAGCCGCCGGGGTTTTGGCAAAAGGTGCGCACCTTGTTCTTGAAGGGCGGCGGATAGCCGATGAGCTTGGACTCGTAGAGCACCTCATTGACCTTCTCCATGACCTCGTTGCGCACCTCAATGCGCACCCCGATGTCGACGGTGCCGGGCTGGTGGTCGATGTGGTGCTCAGTGCAGACGTTTTCAAGCCAGTTGGCGCCCCTGCGACCGGTGGCCACGACGACGGTGTCGGCCAGAAGCTCTTTTCCGCCCTCAAGGCGCACGCCAAGACAACGGCCGTCCTTGATGACAAGGTCCTGGCACTCGCTGCCAAACAGGATTTCCACGCCGCTGTTTAAGAGATACTGCTCAATTTGGTAGTAAATTTTCTGGGCCCGCTCGGTGCCGAGGTGCCGGATGGGGCAGTCGACCAGTCTCAGCCCCGCCTGAATGGCCCTTTTGCGGATGTCCTTGATGGCGGCCGGGTTTCCGAGCCCCTCAATCTGGCTGTCGGCCCCGAACTCAAGGTAAATGCGGTCGACATAGTCGATGGCGTCCTGCACCGTCTCCTCGCCGACCAGTTCGGGCAGGTTGCCGCCGACTTCGGGCGAGAGCGACAGCTTGCCGTCCGAAAAAGCGCCGGCCCCGGAAAATCCGGTTGTGACATGGCAGTAGGGCTTGCAGGACAGGCACTCGTGGGTGCGGGTCTTGGGGCAGACCCGTTTTTCGACCGGCAGCCCCTTTTCGAGAATCGTGATGTGTTTATTTGTGCCCCGCCGAATGAGTTCAATGGCGGTGAAAATGCCGGCGGGTCCTGCGCCGACAATGATGACATCGCGTTGCATTTGGAACCTCACATTTCACATAAAAAGGGGGAGGCTGCGCCTCCCCCTTCCCCTTTTGTATGGCCTACTTTACAAGTTCAAGAATAGCCATTTCGGCCGCGTCGCCGCGGCGGGGGCCGGTCTTGAGAACGCGGGTGTAGCCGCCTTCGCGGCTCGCGTAGCGGGGGCCGAGCTCGTCGAAGAGCTTGATGACGACTTCACGCTTCGTGATGTAGGACAGCGCCTGGCGCTTGCTGTGCAGGTCGCCGGACTTGCCCAGCGTGATCATTTTGTCCGCCATTGCCGAGACCTCGCGGGCACGGGTGACGGTGGTCTCTATTCTCTCATGCTCAAGCAGGTAGGTGACCATAGCGCGCAGCATGGCTCTTCTCTGGTCTGTCGGCCTGCCGAGTTTGCGTGTGCCTGGCATAACACTTAACCTCCTTTTGGACGCCTTGCGCCCAGATTGTTGAACCTGTCATTCACTTCCGGACAGGTTCTTACTCCTCTTCCTTGCGCAGCGAGAGGCCCAAAGTCTCGATTTTGACAATGACCTCTTCGAGCGACTTGCGCCCAAGGTTGCGGACTTTCATCATGTCTTCCTCAGTGTGCTTGATGATGTCCTCCACCGTGTTGATGCCTGCGCGTTTGAGGCAGTTGAAGGAACGGACCGAGAGGTCCAGCTCCTCGATGCTCATTTGAAGCACCGTCTCCTTGCGGTTGTCTTCCTTTTCGACCATGACGCTGACGTCCTTGGCCTCTTCGGAGAGGTCGATAAAGAGATTGAGATGCTCGCTCATGATTTTCGCGCCGTAGGAGAGCGCCTCCTTGGCCGAGATGGTCTTGTTGGTCGTGACCTCTATCGTGAGCTTGTCGTAGTCGGTGATCTGGCCTACACGGGTGTTTTCCACGATGTAGTTGACCTTGATGACCGGCGTGTAAATCGAGTCCACCGGAATGAGTCCGATCTGGGCCGGCAGGTTCGCCTTGTTGCGGTCGGCCGAGACATAGCCTCTGCCGCCCGACAGCGTGAGCTGCATATTGAGGTGTCCGCCCTCGCCCACCCAGGCGATGTGGAGGTCCGGATTTAAGATTTCCACCTCGGAGTCGGCAACGATGTCGCCGGCTTTGACCTCGCAGGGGCCTTCCGCGTCAACGCGGGCCATTTTGACCCCGTCGCTGTGCAGCTTGACAATGAGCTCCTTGATGTTGAGAACCAGCTCGGTCACGTCCTCTTTAATGCCATCGATGGTCGTGAACTCGTGCAGGACATTGTTGATTTTAACGGAAGTCGCGGCATAGCCCGGCAGCGATGAAAGCAGAATCCTTCGCAGCGAGTTGCCAAGCGTCGTCCCGTAACCGCGTTCGAGCGGCTCTACGACAAACTGGCCATAGGAGCCGTCCTCGGAAATGACGACCGTGTCGAGTCTCGGTTTCTCTATTTCAATCATTCGTTACCCTCCTTTAATGAAGCTGAAGAAAAAGCCATTAAACGGGGATTACTTCGAGTAGAGCTCGACAATCAGCGTCTCCTGAAGCGGCAGGTCGATCTGGTCGCGGGTGGGGAGGTTGAGGACTTTGCCGACGGAGTTCTCCCGGTCGAGATCAAGCCATGCCGGAATGGGCCTTGCCGAGTTGGTCTCAAGGACAACCTTGAGCTTCTCGCTGCTCTTGCTCTTTTGACTCAGAGCGACCACGTCGCCCTCGGACACGAGATACGAGGGGATGTCAACTTTTCTGCCGTTGACCGTGAAATGACCGTGGGAGACAAGCTGTCTCGCCTCCGGCCTAGACATAGCAAAGCCTAACCTATAAACCACATTGTCCAGCCTGCTCTCGAGGATTTTGAGCAGGTTTTCGCCGGTGATGCCCTGCTTCTTTTCAGCCATTTCGAAATACTTGTGGAACTGGCTTTCAAGAACGCCGTAGTAGCGGCGGGCCTTCTGCTTCTCGCGAAGCTGCACGCCGTACTCGCTGGGCTTACGACGCCCCTTTCCGTGCTGTCCGGGGGGGGTGGGGCGCCGTGTGACTGCACACTTTTCGCTGTAGCAGCGGTCGCCTTTTAAGAACAGCTTCATTCCCTCTCTGCGGCACAGCCTGCACACAGCGTCAGTATATCTTGCCATTTATTCTCTACACCTCCGTATGGGTTAAACCCTTCTTCTCTTGGGCGGCCGGCAGCCGTTGTGGGGAATCGGCGTGACGTCCTTGATCATGGTCACTTCGAGTCCGGCGGTCTGCAGGGCGCGGATGGCGGCCTCGCGGCCGGCGCCGGGTCCCTTGACAAAGACCTCGACGATCTTGAGTCCGTGCTCCATCGCCGCTTTTGCGGCGGTCTCGGCCGCGGTCTGCGCGGCAAAGGGAGTGGACTTGCGGGAACCGCGGAAGCCCATTTCGCCGGCAGAGGCCCAAGAGATGGCGTTGCCGTTGACGTCCGTGATGGTGACAATGGTGTTGTTGAAGGTGGAGCTGATATGCACAGCGCCCCTTTCAATATTCTTACGCTCGCGGCGGCGCTTGGTCGTCGCGGCCTTTTTCTGAACTTTAGCCACTTTGCAATCCCTCCTTTACTTCCTCTTATTTGCGATGGTCTTCTTGGGGCCCTTCCTCGTGCGCGCATTGGTCTTAGAGCGCTGACCCCTTACAGGTAAGCCTTTTCTATGTCTAATTCCTCTGTAGCAGCCGATTTCAGTGAGCCGTTTGATGTTCAGCGCCACTTCGCGGCGCAGGTCGCCCTCAACGTGGAAGTTGTGGTCGATGCACTCGCGCAGCTTGGCGACGTCGTCCTCTGTCAAATCCTTGACCCTTGTGTCCGGGTTTATACCTGTCATCTCAAGGATTTTGTCGGCAGCCGACCGGCCGATGCCGAAAATATAGGTCAGGCCGATTTCGACTCGCTTTTCTCTTGGAAGATCGACGCCTGCAATTCTTGCCATACTGTGTTACACACCTCCGTATTTTGGAATGGGGCGTTAGCCCTGCTTCTGCTTGTGCTTGGGGTTGGTGCAAATAACCATGACCTTGCCCTTGCGCTTGATGATTTTGCACTTCTCGCACATGGGTCTGACACTGGGTCTGACTTTCACTTCAATACCTCCTGTTATTTACCGCGCCACGTGATTCTGCCGCGTGTCGGGTCGTAGGTGGAGACCTCCACCGTGACTTTGTCGCCCGGCAGAATACGGATGAAATTCATACGCAGCTTTCCGGAGATATGGGCCAGGATGACATGACCGTTCTCAAGCTGCACTTGAAACATTGCATTCGGCAGCGCCTCTAAGACCCTGCCCTCCAATTCGAAAACATCGTCTTTGGACAAGTGGTAACCTCCTACTCCGCTGCCCCGACCAATGCGGCAAGGGCCTTTCTTATTTCGGCGTTTTGCAGTTTTTCTCCACGCAAAATCTTGATGCGCACCTTGGACTCCTCGTCTGTGATGAAGGCGATGTGTCTTAAGTTCTTGCGCTTTGGCGACTCCACTCTGCGCAGCTTTCCGTCCGCTAAGAGCGCGTAGCCGCCGACTACGTCGAGGACAAAGAAGTAGCTCTCCCCGTCCCGACCGGCATGTGAACGTACAACATCGCCGGGAGAGATCGCGTGCATTCCTTAAACCTCCAAATTGCGAACCGTCAAAATTTCCGGCTCGCCGTCCGTAATAAGAATGGTGTTCTCATAGTGCGCAGCAAGAGCGTGGTCGCAGGTCGTGACGGTCCACTCGTCCTCACCGACCTCCACTTCAAACCCGCCGGCGTTCACCATGGGTTCAACCGCAATGGTCATGCCGGGCTCCAGCCGCAGGCCCCTTCCGGCAAAGCCGAAGTTGGGCACCTCGGGCTCTTCATGCAGCGCAGCGCCGACCCCGTGGCCGACATAACTGCGCACGACCGAAAAGCCGAAGCGCTCGACATAGCTCTGCACCGCATGGCCGATGTCCCCGAGGCGAAAGCCCCTCTTTGCGAACTTGAGGCCTTCGAAGAAGCTCTGCCGGGTGACCTCAATCAGTTTTTTGGCATCCTGCGACACTTCGCCGACCGGAAAAGTCGCCGCGCAGTCTCCGTGATAGCCGTGATACCGGGCTCCCACGTCAATGCTGACGATGTCCCCTTCCGCGAGGCGCCGGCGGCCCGGAATTCCGTGAATGACCACGTCGTTGATTGAGATGCAGGCCGCGGCGGGAAACCCGCCGTACCCGAGAAAGGAGGGGATGGCCCCCGCTTTCTCAATGTGGCTTTGGATGAGCCTGTTCAGCTCACCGGTCGTCACGCCGGGCCTCACATGTGCACCGCCGAGCCGCAGCGCCGCAGAAGCGATTTCGCCGGCCTCGCGCATCAGCTCGATTTCCGCTGTTCCTTTGAGGATAATCACTTGCCCGCCCCCTCGAGGAGCCGCAAAATGTCCTTTGTGGTCTCCCCGATATCGATGGAATCCACCAGCTTCAACACGCCCATGGCCGCGTAGAAGTCCTTGAGCGGCTCAGTCTGCTGATGGAAAGTGGCGAGGCGATTTAGAATGGTCTCGGGCGCGTCGTCCTTCCGGATGACAAGGGGCTCGCCGCACCGGTCGCACTTGTCGCCCGCCTTGGAGGGGGCGTTGTCGACGTGGAAGGTGGCGCCGCACTTGAGGCAGGTTCTCCGGCCCGAAAGACGTTTTACGATGAGGGCGTCTTCCACCTCAAGGGAGATGGCGAGGTCGATTTTGACCCCGAGGCGCTCCAAAGTCTGCGCCTGCGGAATTGTGCGGGGGAAGCCGTCCAAAATGAAGCCGTTTTTGCAGTCGGGCTCGGCAATGCGGTCTTTCAAAACCGCAACGACGGTCTCGTCCGGCACAAGGGCGCCTTTGTCCATGTAGGACTTGGCCTCAAGGCCGGCCGCGGTGCCCGCCGCAACGGCGGCCCGCAGCAGGTTTCCGGTCGAGATGGTGGGAATCCCGAGCCTGTCGCTCAAAATGGTGGCCTGGGTTCCCTTGCCGGCTCCCGGAGCTCCGAGTAAAATGATGTTCATATGATTCACCACCCCTTACTCAAGAAAGCCCTTGTAGTGGCGCATGAGCATCATGGACTCCATCTGCTTGACCGTCTCGAGCGCGACGCCGACGAGAATGATGATGGTCGTGCCGCCCAGCGATACGTTGACCGGCAGGAAAATCGAGCACAAAATCGGCAGCACTGCGATGAAGACGAGGAAGAAGGAGCCGAAGAAGGTGATTTTGCTGAGGATTTTCGCAATGAAATCGGATGTCGGCCGGCCGGGGCGAATGCCCGGAATGAAGCCGCCGTTCTTCTTCAAGTTGTTTGCGATCTCGACGGGATTGTAGGTCATCGAGATGTAGAAGAAGGAGAATCCGATGATGAACAGCGCGTAGAAGCAGGCGTAGACGGGGGAAGTGTACTGGAGCGCGTTCAGGAAGCTCTCCATGAAACTGCCCTCGGCCGGCGCCGGGAAGAAAGATGCGATGGTGGCCGGAATGGACAGGAAGCTCTGCGCGAAAATGACCGGCAGAACGCCCGTGCCGTTGACTTTAATCGGGATGTGGGACGCCTGCCCGCCGTAGACCTTGCGGCCGACGACCCGCTTGGCGTACTGCACCGGCACCCGCCGCTCGGCGTTCGTGACCACGACAACAAGGGCGATAAGCCCGACTGCGACGATGGCGATGAGGGCCACCAGCCACAGGTGGATGGTGCCGAGCTTCAGGTTTTGGGAGACGCCGGCCAGGGTCGCCGGAAGTCTCGCCACAATGCCCGAAAACAGGATGATAGAAATGCCGTTGCCGATTCCGTTGGTGTTGACCTGCTCGGCCAGCCACATGAGGAGTGCCGTGCCGGCCGCAAACGAGGCGATGATGACGCAGGCGACAAACCAGCTGTCAAATTTGACTGCGCCGCTCTTCCTCAGGACGGCGTACATGCCGTAGCCCTGAATCATGCCGAGCACAACCGTGAGAATACGGGTGTACTTGGTCAGCTTCTTGCGCCCCTCTTCCCCCTCCTTGGCCAGCTTCTCGAGGGCGGGAATTCCCACCGTGAGCAGCTGGACGATGATGGAGGCGTTGATATACGGGGAGATCGACATTGCGAAGAGTGTGGCCTGTGAGAAGGCGCCGCCCGACAGCATGTCGATGTAGCCGAAAATGGTTCCGCTGTTGGCCGCGATGTAGGCCTGGAGCACAGACGCATCGAGGAAGGGCACCGGAACCTTGGAGCCGAACCGGAACAGCACGATGATCATCAGGGTAAACAGAATGCGCTTGCGCAGGTCAGCTACCTTCCATGCGTTCCTGATGGTCTCAATCATAACGCTACCACCTCGGCAGTGCCGCCGGCCTCCTCGATTTTTGCCTTGGCGGCTTCGGAGTAGGCCTGGAGCTTGACGTCGAGCTTCTTGGTCAGCTCGCCGTTTGCGAGGACTTTAACGCCGTCGCCCGGCTGTTTGACGATGCCGGCCTCCTTGAGAGCGGCGGCCGTGACGGTCGAGCCGGCCTCGAAGGCGTCGAGATCGGACAGCGACACGATGGCAAAGGACTTGCGGAACATGTCGTTGGTGAATCCGCGTTTTGGCAGGCGGCGGGCAAGCGGCATCTGGCCGCCTTCAAATCCGGGGCGCTTGGCGCTGGAGCGGGCTTTCTGGCCCTTGTGCCCCTTGCCGGCGGTCTTGCCGTTGCCGGTTCCGATTCCGCGGCCTTTGCGCTTAGTCACCTTGGACGAGCCCTCCTGCGGGGAAAGTTCGTGGAGTTTCATATCGTTGCACCTCCTTCGGTCGTTACTTCACTTCTACCAGATAGGAAATCTGCGCAATTTTGCCTCTGGTTGCGGCGTTGTCAGGCTGGGTCGATACATCCCCGGGGCGGGAGAGGCACATGGATTTGGCGGTTGCGATGTGCTTCTTGTTCCGGCCGTTTAAGGATTTGACCAGCCTCACTGTCAGTGTCTTTTCAGCCATGTCAATACCCTCCCCCGTTATGCGTGAATCTCAGCCACGTCCTTGCCGCGGACCGTGGCCACCTGCGAGGCGTCGCGCAGCGACATCAGCCCCTGCAGCGTGGCGTTGACCACATTGCGCGGATTGTTTGAGCGCAGCGACTTCGTACGAATGTCCTTAATGCCGGCCATCTCGACGATGGCGCGCACCGGACCGCCGGCAATGACGCCGGTACCGGGAGCGGCGGGCTTGAGCAAAACCTCGCCGGCTCCGAATTTACCGACCACCTCGTGGGGAATTGTGGAGCCCTTGAGGGAAATTTTGACCATGTTCTTCTTGGCGTCCTCAATGCCCTTGCGAATGGCGTCCGGAACTTCGGAGGCCTTTCCAAGGCCGCAGCCGACGTTGCCGTTCTGGTCGCCGACGACCACGATGGCGGCAAACTTGAAAATACGGCCGCCCTTGACAGTCTTGGACACGCGGTTGATGGCTACGACCTTTTCTTTCAGGTCGAGCGCGGACGAATCACTCTTTGTGTCGTTTCTTGCCATGCCTTCTATTCTCCTCCCTTAGAACTTGAGTCCGGCAGCGCGGGCGCCGTCGGCAAGCTCTTTGACGCGCCCGTGATACAGGTAGCCGCCGCGGTCGAAGACGACCTCGGAAATGCCCTTATCGATGGCTTTCTTTGCGACGGCCTCTCCGACCGCCTTTGCGGCGTCCTTGTTGCCGCCGTAGGTGTCGAAGTCCTTGTCCAAGGAGGAGGCGGCGACGAGCGTTGCGCCCGTCACGTCGTCAATGACCTGAGCATATATATTTTTGAGCGAACGGTACACACAGAGCCGCGGCCTTGCGGTCGTGCCGGAAATTTTGCCCCGGATGCGGCTGTGACGGCGTGCGCGCAGTTCCTTGCTGTTTTTGCGCTTAATCATGTCCCTCTCTCCTTTCCTTATTTGGCCTTGGCGCCCTTGCCGGCCTTGCCGTCCTTGCGGCGGACAATCTCCTCGGCATATTTGATGCCCTTGCCCTTGTAGGGCTCCGGCGGACGCCACTCGCGGACATCTGCGGCAAACTGGCCGACTTTCTGCTTATCCGGGCCGCTGATGATGATTTTGTTGGGCGCCGGAACGTCGATTGTGATGCCCTCGATTTCGTCGACGATGACCTGGTGCGAGTACCCGAGGTTCATGACGAGCTGCTTGCCCTGCTTCTGGGCGCGGTAGCCGACGCCGTTGACCTCCAGCGTCCTGGAAAAGCCTTTGGACACGCCCTCCACCATGTTATGCAGCAGGGCGCGGGTCAGCCCGTGCAGCGCACGGTGTTCTTTGTCGTCAGTGGGACGGGTCACATGAATGACGCCCTCTTCCACTTTGACGATCATGTCCGGATGGACATCCATTGCAAGGGTTCCTTTGGGCCCCTTCACGGTCGCATGGCTGCCGTCGAGCTTAAACTCCACGCCCGCCGGGATCGCGATGGGCATTTTACCGATTCTTGACATGTCGAGCCCCCCTTACCACACATAGGCGAGAATCTCGCCGCCGACGTTGAGCTCGCGGGCCTTACGGTCAGTGATGACGCCCTTGCTCGTGGAAATAATGGCGATTCCAAGTCCGCGGATGACTTTGGGCATCTCGTCGCAGGACGAGTAGACCCGAAGGCCCGGCGTGGAAACGCGCTTGATGGTCGTGATGGCAGGGGACTTGCCCTTGCCGTACTTGAGTGTAATCTTGATGACGCCCTGACGGCCGTCCTCGGTTACCTCGAAGTTTTTGATATACCCCTCATCCAGCAATATCGAGGCGATGGCCGCCTTGAGCTTGGAAGCAGGTACTTCGACTGTGTCGTGCCGGGCGGAGCTCGCGTTGCGAATGCGAGTCAGCATGTCGGCAATTGCGTCGGTTGTCTGCATTCTCTGTTCCTCCTAAAAATGTTGTGAGCTGCGTGGCCCTTGTCTGAGACAGGCCTTAGGGCTGTCCGCACTGTCCGAAATGCGCCTAAAGGCGAATTTCCCTGCAGTGTCAAAGCCCGTTTACCAGCTGGCCTTTTTAATGCCCGGAATCTGTCCCTTGTAGGCCAGTTCACGGAAGCAGATACGGCAGATGCCGTACTTGCGCAGATAGGCGTGCGGTCTTCCGCAGATTTTGCAGCGGTTGTAGGCGCGGGTGGAGAATTTGGGCTCCCGCTGCTGCTTGAGCTTAATCGATGTCTTGGCCAAATCTGTTTCCTCCTTCTTACTTGGCGAACGGAGCGCCGAACAGGGTCAGCAGCTCGCGGGCTTCCTCATCGGTCTGGGCAGTCGTCACGAAGGCGATGTCCATGCCGCGAATGGTTTCGACCTTGTCGTACTCGATCTCGGGGAAGATGAGCTGCTCCTTCAGTCCGAAGGAATAGTTGCCGCGGCCGTCAAATCCCGTGGCCTTGATTCCGCGGAAGTCGCGCACGCGGGGCAGCGCCACGTTGAAAAGTCTGTCCATGAACTCGTACATGCGCTCGCCGCGCAGCGTCACGCAGACGCCGACCGGCATGCCCTCGCGGAGCTTGAAGTTCGCGACCGACTTGCGGGCCTTGACCACGACCGGATGCTGTCCGGTGATGGTGGCGATGTCCTTGACGATGGCCTCAACGGCCTTGGCGTTGTCCTTGGCGTCGCCGCAGCCGACATTGACCACGATTTTGTCGAGCTTCGGAATTTGCATCGGGCTCTTGTAGGCGAACTTCTTCATGAGCGAGGGGGCGATTTCATTGACGTATGTGTCTCTCAGTCTTGCCATTATCCGTCCCCTCCCTTACAGCGTCGCGCCGCAGTGCTTGCAGACGCGTTCTTTTTTGTCGCCGGTAATTTTGTGCCCCACGCGGGTGGGCTTGTTGCACTTGGTGCAGTAGAGCATGACTTTCGAGGCGTACATCGCGCCCTCGGCCTTGATGATGCCGCCGGCGTCGCCCTGCTTGCGGGGCTTGACATGCTTTGTCATGATGTTGACGCCCTCGACAATGACCTTGCCCTCCTTGGGGGAGACGGCGAGGACCTTGCCGGTCTTGCCCTTATCCTTGCCGGAGACGACGTACACCGTGTCCCCGGACTTGACGTGAATTTTTTTAATCATTTCGTTTTACGCCCTCCCTTACAGCACTTCGGGCGCCAGCGACAGGATTTTCATGTAGTCCTTGTCGCGCAGCTCGCGGGCCACCGGCCCAAAAATACGGGTGCCACGGGGATTTTTATCTTCCTTTATGATGACGGCGGCGTTCTCGTCGAAGCGGACATAGGAGCCGTCGGGGCGCTGAGTGCCCTTCGCAGTGCGCACGATGACGCAGCGAACGACCTCGCCCTTCTTGACCATGCCGCCCGGCGCGGCCTTTTTGACCGAAGCCACGACGACGTCGCCGATGCCGGCGTACTTGCGGCCGGTGCCGCCGAGTACCCGGATGCACATGAGCTCTTTGGCCCCTGTGTTATCCGCGACCTTCATCAGGGTCTGCATTTGAATCATGGCGTTTCCTCCTTAAACGGCCTGCTTTGTCGGCCGCATACTATTTCGCCTTCTCAACGATCTTGACAAGACGCCATCTTTTTTCTTTGGACAGCGGCCTCGTCTCCATGACGAGCACCTTGTCGCCGACGCCGCACTCGTTGTTCTCGTCGTGTGCCTTGAGCTTGTAAGTGCGCTTGACGATCTTCTTGTACAGCGGGTGGGCCACGCGGTTCTCGATGGCGACGACGATCGTCTTGTCCATCTTGTCCGAAACGACTACGCCGATGCGTGTTTTACGAAAAGCTCTGTCGCTCATTTTTCTATTACCCTCCCCTTACGCCTTCTTCAGTTCGTTTTCGCGGATGACCGTCATGAGGCGGGCGATGGTCCGCCTGACCTCAACGATGCGGCCCGGATTGTCGAGCTGCTTGACGGCGTGCTGGAACCGCAGGTTCATGAGCTCGTTCTTGGAATCCTTGAGCTTGTTCTGGAGCTCTGCAGGGGAGAGCTCTCTGACTTCTTTAATTGTCACTGGGACTCAACCTCCTTGCTTAGCTCCTCACGCTTCACGAACTTACATTTGAGGGGGAGCTTGTGCATGGCGAGGCGCATGGCCTCGCGGGCTTCCTCCTCCGGAATGCCGCCCATCTCAAAGAGAATGCGGCCCGGCTTGACGACGGCAACCCAGTACTCGGGAGAGCCTTTACCGGAACCCATGCGGGTCTCGGCGGGCTTTTGCGTGACCGGCTTGTCGGGGAAAATCTTAATCCACACCTGACCGGAGCGGCGGGTGAACCGCGTCAGAGCGACACGGGCGGCCTCAATCTGGTTGGCGGTGACCCAGGCGGGCTCAAGCGCCACAAGGCCGAACTCGCCCTGCGAAATCACGTTGCCGCGGGTGGCTTTGCCCTTCATGCGGCCGCGGAAGACTTTCCTGTATTTGACGCGCTTAGGCATTAACATCAGTTGCTGCCCCCTTCCTTCTTGACGGCGGCCGGACGGCGGACGGCAGGAAGCACCTCGCCGCGATAGAGCCACACTTTGACGCCGATGCGTCCGTAAGTGGTGGCGGCTTCGGCAAATCCGTAGTCGATGTCGGCCCGCAGCGTCTGAAGCGGGATGGTCCCTTCGTGGTAGTGCTCGGTGCGGGCGATTTCGGCGCCGCCAAGGCGGCCCGAGACCTGGGTTTTAATGCCGCGGGCGCCGAGCTTCATGGCGCGGCCGATGGCCATTTTCATGGCGCGGCGGAAAGATGTGCGCTTCTCGAGCTGGGCGGCGATGTTCTCGGCCACCAGCTGCGCGTTGAGGTCGGGGTTGCGGACCTCGACGATGTCGAGCAGGACAGGCTTGCCGATCATCTTCTCAATGGAGAGGCGGAGCTTGTCGATATCCTGACCGCCCTTGCCGATGACCATGCCGGGCTTGGCGCAGTGCAGCATCACTTTGACCTTGCCGCCGGTGCGCTCAATTTCAATGTTGGGAACGCCGGCCGCGTAAAGGGTCTTCTTTAGATATTTTCTTATTTTATTGTCTTCCACGACGAGATCGCCGAACTTGTCGTCCGACGTAAACCACCGGGAATCCCAGTTTTTGATGACTCCGAGACGCAGACCGTGGGGATTGACCTTCTGACCCATCTTAAGCTACCTCCTTTACTCCTTCTCTTTGAGAACGACCGTGATGTGGGACGTCCGCTTGTAAATGTGAAACGCTCTGCCCTGGGCGCGCGGCATAATCCTCTTGAGGATGGGGCCGGGGCCGACGTGGGCTTCGGCGACGTAAAGCGCGTCCTTATTCATGTTGAAGTTGTTCTCGGCATTGGCAGCCGCGGACTTCAGCAGCTTTTCGAGCGGCTCGCAGGCGACTTTGGGGGTATTCCTGATGATGGCGGTTGCCACTTCAAGGTCTTTTCCCCGAATGAGATCGAGCACCACCTTAACCTTGCGGGGGGCGATGCGGACATAGCCTACACTTGCTTTTGCTTCCACTTCGTTTTCCTCCTTTCAAGGTTTACTTCCCGCCGGACGACGACTTGGTGCCGGCGTGGCCGCGGAAAGTGCGGGTGGGGGCGAATTCGCCCAAGCGGTGGCCGACCATGTCCTCAGTCACATAGACCGGGACATGCTTGCGGCCGTCGTGGACGGCAATGGTGTGCCCGACAAAGTCGGGGAATATCGTGGATGCTCTCGACCAGGTGCGAAGCACGCGCTTCTCACCGGCGGCATTCATCTCACGGATACGCTTCAGTAATGCGGCCTCTACAAACGGGCCCTTCTTAACGCTTCTGCTCATTTTTTCGTGCCCCTCCTTTCAATCACTTTCCGCCTCTGCGCTTGACGATGAACTTGTCGCTCTTGTTCTTCTTGGAGCGGGTCTTATACCCGAGCGTCGGCTTGCCCCACGGGCTCATGGGACTGGGCTGGCCGATGGGCGAACGGCCTTCGCCGCCGCCGTGCGGGTGGTCGACCGGGTTCATGACAGAGCCGCGGACCGTGGGACGGATGCCCATGTGGCGCTTGCGTCCGGCCTTGCCCAGCGACATGTTCTCATGGTCGATGTTGCCGACCTGGCCGATGACGGCCTTGCACTCCATGGGGATGAGACGGACTTCGCCGGAGGGCAGACGCACCTGCGCGTACTTGCCCTCCTTGGCCATGAGCTGAGCGGCGTTGCCGGCAGAGCGCACGAGCTGGGCGCCCTTGCCGGGGTACATCTCGACGTTGCTGATGACGGTGCCGACCGGAATGGCCGAAATGGGCAGGCAGTTGCCGGGTTTGATGTCGGCCTTCTCGCTCGAGAGGACCGTGTCGCCGACGGCCAGCCCATAGGGGGCGATGATATACCGCTTCTCGCCGTCCTCATACTTGACGAGCGCGATGTAGGCGGTGCGGTTGGGGTCGTACTCCAGCGTCTCCACGACGGCCGGCATGTCGACCTTATCCCGCTTGAAGTCGATGATGCGGTACTTCTGGCGGTTGCCGCCGCCCTGATGGCGGACCGTGATGCGGCCGTAGCTGTTGCGTCCGGCGTTCTTGACGTTTTTGTCAAGCAGGCTCTTCTCCGGCTCGACCTTGGACAGTCCTTCAAAGGTAGAGACCGTCATGGTTCTGCGGCCGGGCGAGGTGGGATTGTATTTCTTCATTGCCATGTTGCTTCCTCCTTTACCCTTACATCATACCTTCAAAGAACTCGATCGGCTTGCTGTTTGCGGACAGCTTGACGACGGCCTTCTTACGCACGGTGGTGAATCCCGGATGCACGCCGACCCGGCGGGGCTTCGCGGGGATCTTGATGGTGTTGACCTTGTCGACCTTCACTTTGAAAATCTCCTCGACGGCCTTGCGGATTTCGTGCTTGTTGGCGTCTACCGCCACTTCAAAAGTGTAAATCTTGTTCGCGACGCCCGCCATGGAACGCTCGGTGATGATGGGCCGGCGAATGATGTCGTAACTCGATTTCATTATGCGTACACCTCCTCGATCTTGGAGACGGCGTCCTTCAATACGACGAAATTGTCATATCTCAGAATGTCGTACACGTTGAGGTTGTTGACGACGGTGGTTTTGACGCCGGGGATGTTGCGGGCCGACAGCATGAGCTCGGGGTTGACCTCGGGCGAGACGATGAGGGTCTTGCCGGCGGCGCCGATGGCCGTAAGGAAAGCGACGACCGACTTCGTCTTGATGGCCTCAAGCTCAACTTTGTCGACGACTTTCATCTCGCCGGCGGCGACTTTGGACGAGAAGGCCGACTTCATGGCAATGGCCTTCATTTTCTTGTTCATGCTCACTCTGTAGGAGCGGGGCTTGGGGGCGAACACGACGCCGCCGTGGGTGAAGTGGGGGGCGCGGATGGAGCCCTGCCGGGCACGGCCGGTGCCCTTCTGGCGCCACGGCTTTGCGCCGCCGCCGCGAACCTCGGCTCTCGTCAGTGTGCTCTGGTTGCCCTGCCGCCGGTTAGCGAGGTAGGCGACAACCGCCTGGTGCAGCACGGGCTGATTGATGGGCGCCGCGAACACGCTGTCCGCAAGCGTCATCTCGCCGACAACGCCGCCCTTCATGTCGAGTACGGATATGTTAGGCATTTGTGTATCCTCCTTCTCCTCAAACTAAGCCTTGACGCAGGACTTGATGACCACAAGGCCGCCCTTGGGACCCGGAATGGCGCCCTTGACAACCAGCAGGTGGTTCTCGGTGTCGACTTTGACAACGTCGAGGTTCTGCACCGTGACCTGCTCGTTTCCGAGCTGTCCGGCCATTTTCTTTCCGGGCATGATGCGGGACGGGTCGGTGTTGGCGCCCATGGAGCCGGCGTGGCGGTGCACAGGGCCGCCGCCGTGGGTCTCGCGGCCGCGGCTTCCGCCCCAGCGCTTGATGGTGCCGGCGTATCCCTTGCCTTTGGAGATGCCGGTGACGTCTATCTTGTCGCCTTCCTCGAAGACCGCAACGTCAATGATGTCGCCGACGTTCTTCTCGGCGGCGTCGTCGAGCATAAACTCGCGCAGATACTTTTTGAGCGCGACGCCCGCCTTGGTCAGGTGGCCCTGCTCGGGCTTATTGATCTTGGCGGTCTTGATGTCCTCGTATCCGAGCTGCACGGCGCTGTATCCGTCTTTTTCAACCGTCTTTTTCTGGGCGACGACGCAAGGGCCTGCCTGAATGACGGTGACGGGGATGATTTTGCCCTTCTCATCGAAGATCTGCGTCATGCCGACCTTCTTGCCGATGATACCTTTTTTCACGTGTGATTCCTCCTTGGTTATTGGTTGGGGGTTCCCAACATGACCTTGCGACTGCGAAAACGCAGTTACAGCTTGACTTCAATCTCGACGCCGGCAGGCAGGTCGAGGTTCATCAGGGCGTCCACGCACTTCTGGGACGGCTTGATGATGTCGATGAGCCGCTTGTGGGTCCGGGTTTCAAACTGCTCACGGCTGTCCTTGTACTTGTGGGGAGAGCGCAGGATGGTGACGATCTCGCGGTCGGTCGGAAGCGGAATGGGGCCCGAAACTTCGGAGCCGTTGCGCTTTGCCATCTCTACGATTCTCTCGGCCGACTGGTCGATGAGCGTGTGGTCGTAGGACTTGAGTCTGATGCGAAGCTTTTCTTTGGCTGCCATTGACAATTGCCTCCTCTTAATAATTCTTGTGCTTGCAGAGTAAGGCGACAAGAGAAAGTTTTCAACACCCTGCCGGGCGTTTCTCTTCGTGGCATAAAAAATCCGAAATACTGCGGCAGTAATTCGGACATAAATACCCCAATCCCCACGCTCATCGTGTGCCGCAACGCACATTGCCGCAGCGGAGAAAGTCGCATCACGAGGGCATATACAAGCATCTATAAGATGTGGATACGCGCCTTGCTGCTCTCTATGTCGCGCCCGATTAACGGACATACTCGGCGGAAATTCCCCGCTCTCGCGGCAACCTCCCGCTTCATCGCACTTGTCAAGCTTTCTTATGATACAGTAAGGCGATGAAAAATGCAAGTATTTTTTGAAATTTTGCACGGAAATCTATGAAAAATTCCTGGAAGGTGACGGGCGTTCTCCCGCATCGGTTTTCACGGGCAAATTTTGCCCATGAAACTGCTGTGCACCTGCCGGCGAGCAATATTCGAGGGATTTTCGCCACGGCGGACGCCGCAATGCTCACGCAAAGCAAGGCGGTCAAGGCGAAAAACACCGAACAGGGCGCAGGCAGGCGGTGTGGGAGGGCTCCTGGTCGCCTTAATTAAACCTTTCGGTAGAACTCCACGCGCCGGTCGAGCTCGGAGTAGTCGATGACGCCGGTTTTTATAAAGGCGTCGAGCGTTTCAAAGTCGGGCAGCGCCGCCCGGCCTCCGATTCGGGTGCACTTGACGGCGGCGGCGCCCGAGGCATAGAAGGCCGCCCGCCGCGTGTCCATGCCGCGGGAGCGCATTGCGAGAAAGGCGCCGTGAAAGACGTCGCCCGCCCCCGTCGTGTCCTGCACCGCCACCGAAAAGGCCGGCAGCTGGAAATAGCCCTCGCCGTCCATGCCTGCAAGACCCCTGTCCCCCAGCGTCGTGATGACGACTTCCGGCCCCATTCCCTTCAGGTCGGAAAGGCCCTCCCGGAGGGGCGTATCGCCGTATTTTTGGCGGTAATAGTCCTCCGACGTGATCCAGATATCGCTCATTCCGATGAGCTCATCATAAAAGGGGTCGTATGTAAATGCGTCGACCGAGAGTTTTGCCCCGTGCTCCCGGCAAAGATGCGCCACCCGCATGACGACCGGCTGCCAGGAGAGCCTGCGTTCATAGAGGTGGACAAAGCCGGCATTTGCCACCATGTCGTCGTCGAGCTCCTCAAGGCTGAGTACCGGCGCGTTTTCCATATAGGAGTAAATGGCGCGGTTTTTGGTGGCGTCGTCGGCAATGCACATGGACCAGGGGGTTTCGCGGCCGGGCTGCGTGCGCACGTGGGAGACCTCGATGCCGTGGCGCAGATAGTCCTGCCGGCAAAACTCCCCCATTGCGTCGTCCCCGACCGGTGAGATAATTTTGCAGGGCGCGCCGAGCCGGGCCGCCGCAATGACGGCCGTCGCCACCATGCCCCCGCCCTGTTTCGAATAGTCGGCAAAGTGCACCATCTCGTTGCCGACGGCCGCCCGCGGCGCGCGGGCCAGAATGTCGACAACCGAGGTGCCGATTCCGAGGATGTATTTCATGGTTTCCATCCTTTGCGCCGGGCGGCGACACTCTGCGCGTCAGGCGCCTTTTTTGGACAGCGTCGCCCTGCCGTTTTGGTCAAGCTCGTAGTACCGTTCGCCAAAGAAGAAGTAGCCTAAAAACGTGCCGGTCAAAATGGCGGTGACAACCGCAATGACCCCCCTGCACCGCCGGCTGACGCGCGGGTTGAAGGCGGCAAACAGCATGCCGAGAAAGAACATCGTCAGTTTAAAAAGCCCCATATCGAAGGCGGAAAAGCCCCGAACCCTGTCGGTGGAAAATTCAATCATCTTATTGACAAAAGACATGACAGCCCTCCGTGACATCGTTATCCGGTCTTTGCCGATCATTTGCAACTATTTGATCATTTAAAGTATTATACCACGCTATGAGACCGTCATCAACAAAACCGCAAGCAGGAGAATTTCGGGCGGCTCGGTGTACATCCAGGGCTCCACCTCGCCCCGCTCCAGCACCCGGTTGACTTTAGCGACCCGGGCAATGCGCTCGTCGCCGCTGTGCCGGACCCGGTCGACGAGGTCATCCATGACGGCGTCGACGTCGTAGGCCGGATAGGGGTCGTAGTCGAACATGGCCATATAGGTCTCGACGGCCGACTGGAAGAAGTAGCAGGGGGATTTGCCGGCGGCGGCGCCCTGTTTAAGCATGCGGTCGGCAAAGGGGGTGGCGCTGCCAAGGAGCCTCGTCTTGCTGTCGAGCTCAACCCGCAGAAGGTCGCTCAGGGTGCGGGCAATCTCCTGCTCGCGGCGCTCCCATGACGGCGAGGGCGCAAAAGTGAAGGCCGAGCCAAAGTAGCCGCCAAGGCTTCGCATGACGTCGTTGTACCCGAGCAGCAAATTGTTTGCGATGATGGGGGTGTCGAAGCTCAGGTAAGAGCCGAGCGGCCGGGAGGGCTCAACAAAAGTGACCAGGGGATTTCCGAAAAAGGCGTGCTGGGCGGCGCAGGCCCGCAGCTCAATGGCCACAACCTCCTCGGCCCCCATTTTAAAGGCCAGGTCGACCGGAAGGTGGTTGACGTAGCCGCCGTCGATGTAATACGCGCCGTCCACCTCGCACAGCGGAAAGGCCGGAAAACAGGAGGCCGAGGCCAGCACCCATTTGGGCAGGTAGCCGGGGGCGACGTCGCTCTTTCTCACCGAGACCGGCGTGAGGGACGGAAACCGCGCCGTCATGAGCCCGAAGTCGATGGGCGAGCGGAAAAACTTATCTTCATTTATATAGTGGTCGAACATCTCTTTGAGCGGCGTGATGTCGACGCCCTTGTTGAGGATGGCCCGCTTGAAAAAGGGCAGGATGGAGTCCCTGTTTTCAATATAATAGCTCATATCGAAGTTGAGGCTCAGCCCGTGCACCATGACCTTGTCGGCCGTCACCTGTTCCCAAAGCCTATGGGCCGTCTCGATGTCGTCCTGCACGATGAGGACTCCGTTGATGGCGCCGATGGAGGTGCCGGTCACAATGTCGAAGGTGTACCCAAGCTCCCGAAGCGCTTTCCACGCCCCGATTTCATAGGAGCCCCTCGGGCCGCCGCCGGCCAGGGCGAGCGCGCGTTTCATTCGATCACCTCCCGTCACGGATATTGTACGCAGCAAAGCCGCTTTTCGTCAAGCGGCCAAGCTGCAAAAAATGGGCAGGGCTTTTACACCCTGCCCTAAGAATGGCGAAAAACCTGCAGGTTTTCCGCCAAGCAATCGGTGCCCTTCCCGCGCGAAGTGAATTCGCGCTTCGCGGGGGGCATTTAATTGACTTATTTTTTAAATAATTTAAAAAATAAGGATTTAAGGTGCATTTTCTCGGCAAATCGGAGGGCCGAGAAAATCAGTCTGCCGAAAAAGAATTTTTTCGACAGCCTGTGGGCAGGGCATATAAAGCCCCGCCCATATATTATCTTCCCGACACCAATTATATGCGCATGTCGGCCCGCACTTTGACAAAGCAGCGCAGCGCGAAATCGAGGTCGGCCGTCGTGTGGGCAGCTGAGACCTGGGTGCGGATGCGGGCTTTTCCCTCCGGCACGACGGGATGGGAAAAACCCACGACATAGACGCCCCGTCCCAGCATGCGGGAGGCGAAGTCCTGCGCGACTCTGGCGTCGTACATCATGATTGGAATGATGGGGTGCTCCCCCGGCAGCACATCGAACCCGACGCCCTCAAGCCCGGCCCTGAAATAGGCTGCGTTTTCGGCGAGGCGGTCGCGCAGCTCGGTCGAGGCGGTCAGCATGTCAATGGCCTTGATGGAGGCCGCGACGACGGCGGGGGCAAGCGCGTTTGAGAAGAGATAGGGGCGGCTCTTTTGCCGCAGCAGCTCGACGATGGGCTTTGCGGAGGCGATGTATCCGCCGGACGCCCCTCCCAGTGCCTTGCCGAAAGTGCCTGAGAGAATGTCAACTCGCCCAGCAACGCCAAAGTGCTCCGGCGTGCCTCTGCCAGTCTTGCCCATAAAACCGACGGCATGGCTGTCGTCGACCATGACGAGGGCTTCGTACCGGTCGGCGAGGTCGCAGATGCCGGGGAGATTTGCAAGCGTCCCGTCCATGGAGAAGACGCCGTCGGTGACAATGAGCCGCACCCGCGCCCCCTGCGCCTCTTTGAGGCACTGCTCGAGGTCCTGCATGTCGTTATTTGAATAACGGTACCGTTTTGCCTTGCAAAGCCGGATGCCGTCAATGATGCTGGCGTGGTTCAGCTCATCCGAAATGACGGCGTCCTCCTCCCCCAGCAGCGCCTCGAAGAGGCCGCCGTTTGCGTCATAGCAGGAGCCGTAGAGAATGGCGTCCTCCATGCCGACAAAGACGGCCACCTTGCGCTCGAGCCGTTGGTGGTCCTCCTGGGTGCCGCAGATAAACCGCACTGAGGCGCACCCGAGGCCCCACTTGTCATAGCTCGCCTTGGCGGCCTCAATGAGTTCGGGGCTGTTTGACAGTCCGAGATAGTTGTTTGCGCACATGTTGAGCAGGCCGGCCGCCCGCGTCGTGTCGATGCGGGCCCGCTGCGGAGTCGTGATTACGCGCTCCTCCTTAAAAGTGCCTGAGCCACGCAGCCGTGTCAGTTCGCTTTTGAAGGCGTCTATGTTTCGCTTCATCCCGTTTCCCCCTCGCGTAGTGATTTGTAAGCCATATGGCTCAAAGCCGGGCGTGCTCCCTTTGTCACGCGTCCGGCCAGGTGTTCATTTTATCCGACATGCGGCGCACCGCCTGCCAGAGGACAAAACTTGCCGCCGAAAGCGCCACGCAGCCCCCGACCGCCGCCGAATAACCCCCGGTCAGGTCGTAGAGGTAGCCGACGGCCGACATGGCGATGGCGGGGCAGATGCACATGACGGCCGCCAGCACCGAATAGCCGTCGCCGTACTGGTTGTCCCCGTAAATCTGGCGCACGCCCGCGGCCACGCCGACGGCGCTCACTGAGTAAATGGCCCCGAATATGAAGGCGCCGGCCAGCAAAACAGCGGTGTTCGTACCGCCCAGATACAGCGTGACCGAGCCGGCAGCGGCGACGACGAGCGACACCGAAAAGGCCCTGAAAACGCCGATGCGGTCGGAAAGCCAGCCCGACAGGAATTTAAAGAGGATATTGCCGACCATGGCCGAGGAGATCATGGCGGCGCCGACCGCCGCCCCCGCGCCGATGTTTTCGGCCATTCCCGAGAGGTGGGAGGTCAGCCCCGAAACGGTGCTGACAAAGACCGCCATGACCCCGAGCGTGAGATACACGGGAGAGAAAACCCGCAGCCGGTTGACAAGCCGCGCCGGCCGTTCGGCGGTACACCCCTGCTCTGTGCCCGCCCCGTAAGGGCAAATGCCGGCGTCCTCCGGTTTTAACTCGAGCCACAGCATTGCGCCCGGCAGCGTCACCGCCGCAATGAAGGCGGCGCTGGCAAAATAGGCCGTCTGATAGCCGTACCGTAAAATGATGGCGGTCAGGGCCGGGCTCAAAATGGCGCCCGCGATGCCCGAAAAGCTCATGGTCAGCCCGACGATGGTCCCCTGTCCCTTTTTGAACCAGTTGCCGAGCAGCATCGTGATGATGGGCAGATAGATGCCGCAGTCCCCGATGCCCCGCAACACGCCGAGCAGGTTGAACATCCAGACCTCAGTGGCGAAAGCCATGAGAATGTATGAGGAGCAGGCGAGCATTGCGCCGCCCGCCACAAGGACTTTCACATGCACCCGCCGCAGCAGCCGCACGGCAATGGGGCTGCACAGCCCCGTGACGACGCCGGTCAGGGTCGCGTGCATGGCGACGGCCCCCCGGCCGACGCCGAGCGCCTGCGAGACCGGCGTGTAAAAGACGCCATAGGCGTTGTGGGACAGCCCCACCGAGGAGGCCATCATGCCGCAGCAGACAAGCCAGATGCCAATATACCGCCTGCGCAGACTTGTCTTCGTACCGCTTTCCGGTTTGGCCTTTACCAAGGGGCGCCCCCTTTCGCCGCTATTTTAATTTGGAGCCGGGGTATGCGTCCTCCCCGAGCAGCTTCATGAAGGCTTTGACGGGGCCGGACGGCGGAATGTCGGCCAGCACCGCGACCCCGATGCTCCGGGGCGGAATGGGGGGATTGAGCGGAACTTCAAAGAGGTCATCCCCAAGCACAGCCTCCGTGAACTCTTTGATGACGCAGCAGATGCCAAGCCCCGTGCGGGCAAAGTCCAAAAGCAGGTCGTGACTGCCGAGCTCAATGCCGGGCGAGAGCTGGACGCCCATGCGCAGCAGCGCGGCGTCGACCGCAAGGCGGGAGCTCGACTGCCGCTCCAGCATGATGAGGGGCAGGCCGGCCAGCTCCTCCGGCGTGACGCCGGCCCGAAGCGGCAGGTATTTATGCCCCGCCACAAAGACGTCGTGCACCTCCATGCAGGGGGTGATGACAAGGCCCTCCTCGTTGCAGGGCATGTTGACAAACGCGACGTCGACGCCGCCGCCCCGCAGCAGCTCCACCGTTTCGGCCGTGGTGCCGTTGCGCACCGAAAGCGCCACGCCCGGGTACTCCCGCGAGAAGCGCCCCAAAAGCGGCAGCAGCACATGGCGGGTGATGGTGTCGCCGGCGCCGATGCGCAGGTCCCCGGCCTGAAGCCGCTCCATGCGCCCCAGCTTCTCCTCGCCGGCGTCAATGAGGGCGATGGCCGCCTGCGCGTGGTGGTAGAGCACCTTGCCCTCAGCCGACAGCTCGACCCCCCGCGCCCGCCGGACAAAGAGCGCGGCCCCCAGCTGCCCTTCGAGTTGCCGGATGGCCTGGCTGACCGCGGGTTGGGAGATGTACAGCGACCGCGCAGCCGACGAAAAGCTGCCCGCGCCCGCCACGGCGAGAAAAATGCGGTATAGCTCCAAGTTCACTCTGGCCATAAGTCCCCCTTATGTCTGGATTGTATGAAAGTCGATACAAATCCACCGTTGGCTATAGTATAATATAGAAACACCATAAATGCAAGGTTAATAATCCGTAGTTATCTTTCGCCGGCGGGCGCCGCCCCCCGCGATTTTGAGGAAGGCGGCAAAACCTCTTCCTATTTATATAGATGAATTGTTTTTGATGTACGGAAAAGAGCTCTTTGAAAACCGGCGCAGACTCCCATTTTTCCGGAACATTTTCCCTGACGCAGCGACTGAAATCGCGAAGGAGGAATGTCTGATGAAACAACTTGTTGCAATGCTTCTCATATTTTGCCTGATGCTCCCGGGGCTGGCGCTTCCGGCCGGGGCCGCAGAACTCCAGGATGAGCTTGGCCGCATCACGCTGCTCGCCAAGAGCCAGCTCGACATTGGGGACAGCTACACGAAATTTTCCGGATATCCGAGAGAGGGGCTCTCCCGCACCTGGTCCCTGTCCTGGTCCTCGGCCGATGCCTCGGCGTCGGCCCAGCTCACCGACGAGGGCCTTGTGCTGAGCTACCGCTTAAGCCGCAACGCCGACTACATTGTCGAGCGTTCCTACGCGTACGCGCCGGCCCTGCCCTCCCTGACAAACGAGAAGGTTCTGGAGATTGCCAAAGCCTACGCGAACAAGCTGCTCGGGGACAGAGAGTCGGCCGACCTCTCCCTCTCTAACGGCAATTATTTGAACTCCGGCAGCCGCTACTGTTACGGCTTTGTCCTCGTCGACGGCCTGCCGACCTCCATGAATCTGTCGGTCACGGTCGGGCAGGATGGCGTCGTCACAAGCTACAGCCGCTCAAATCCGGCCGACAAGTACCTCAAAGACGCGCCGGCCTCGGCGGCCTCGGCCACAGCCGCGCAGGCCCACGCGACGCTTGCCGAAAAACTCGCCCTCAAGCTCGAATACGTCATGGGGGACGAGGGCGTAGCGGTGCTCAGGTTCATTCCGGTGTGGGGCGACGAGTACATCGTCGACGCCGCGACCGGCAAGCTCGTCAACCTGACCGAGCTCTACAACGGCGTCTTCGACTACTACCGCGGCGGCGATGAAAAGTCGGCCGCCCCGGCGGCCGAGGACTCCGCGAACAGCCTTGCGGGCGGGCTGACCGAAACTGAGATTGCCGGCACCGAAAAGCTGAAGGGGGCCCTCGACAGCGCGGCTATGGACGCAAAACTTGCCGCAATCCCGGAACTCGGGCTGTCGAACTACACCCTCTCCCGCACCGACTATTACTTTGCCTCTGAGGATAAGCTGACCGCCACCCTGCGATACACCTTAAAGGGCAGCACCGAAGACTATGTCGCCCGCAAGTATGTCACGGTCGACGCCATGACGGGTGAACTCATGAGCCTCTACTCCTCCCGCACCTACGAGGACGACAAAGCGCCCGACTACAGCGCGGCCAAAGCCAAGACTACGGCCGAGGGCTTTCTGACAAGGCTCTTTGCGGCGGGTTTTGCCAAGACGGCGCTCTACAGCGGCGGCGATGCCCTGAGCTACGTCTACGCCCAGAAGGAGCAGGGCTATTTCTATCCCGCCAATAAATATTCGGTCGACATCGACCCCGTAGACGGAAGCATCGCGAACTTCTACTACAGCTTTGACGACAGCGTGCAGTTCGAGACGGCTGAAAACCTCATCACTGAGGCGCAGGCCCACTCGGCCTATGCCGCGGTCTTTGAGGCTCGTCTCCAGTATATCGACATTCCGAAATACCTCGACCCCGCCGCCCCCGAATTCAAGCCCTATATCGAATACGGCTACACCTATCTCTATGAGATGCTGCTGGGCTACCGGCTTGAGGCCGACCGCTCCCCCATAGGGGTTGCCGCCAAGACCGGCGAGGTGCTCTACGCCCCTGTGACCGCGGAATCCCCCATCACTTATGATGACGCTGGGGGTTTCCTGCAGCTCGAGCTTCTGGCCGGCTACGGCGTCGGCTTCAAGGGCGGAAAGCTGCGCCCCTATGAGGCATTGACCCAGCGCGACATGTTGCAGCTCTTTGCCTCGGCTGTCGGCTGGAACGCCGGCACCGACGACGAGCTCTACAGCTTCGCCCAGAGCTACGGCTTTTTGACGGCATCCGAACGCACCCCCGACGCCACCGTGACCCGGGGCGACCTCATCCGCTGCCTGCTGCGGGCCGCGGGCTATCAGAAGTCGGCCGAGCTTGTCGGCATCTGGAACCCCGGCTTTTCCGATGAGATTCCGCAGGCCTATGTCGGCTACGCCGCCATCGCCAGAGGCCTTGGCCTTGTCAAGGGCGGCTCCGACGGCAAGTTTGCCGCAACCCGCACAGCGAACCGCGCCGAGGCCGGCATCATCCTCTACGCCTTTATGGGCGGGAAATAAAAGCTATTGCC
>DATMZG010000083.1:0-2744 GCA_035560415.1 Candidatus Acidiferrum sp.
GTATTAAAAAGTAAGGATTTAGTATGTATTTTCCCGGCCAATCGGAGAGCCGAGAAAATCAGGCTGTCGAAAAATTCTTTTCGACAGCCTGGCCGCCGCAAAGCACTATGGCTTTGCGGCGGCTCTTTGCCGCTTGCTGTGCGGTCAGGTCATGTACACAGAAGTTGCAGTTACTTCGCGGCGTAGGCTGCCGCAGACGCGCCGGCGGTGTAGCCGAACACGAGGCAGTCGAGAATGGCGTTGCCGCCCACGCGGTTGCCGCCGTGCACGCCGCCGGTGACTTCGCCGCAGGCGAAGAGTCCGGGCAGGGCGGTGCCGTCGGCCTTGAGGACCTCAGTGGAGGTGTTGATCTTCAGGCCGCCCATCGTGTGGTGGATGCCGGGGGCGATCTGCGAGACGTAGTAGGGGCCGGTCGAAAGGTCGCGGTACCAGGCAAACTTGCTGCCAAACTCGGGGTCGAGCTTGTTCGCGACATAGCCGTTCCAGGTCTCGACCGTGTTCTTGAGGACGGCGGGGTCGACCTTCATGAAGGCGGCGGCGCCGTCGAGGTCGCCGACCGGAATGAGGGTGCCGAGCGGGACATAGCTGGCGATGTTGACGTTGGAGTTGACAATCGCCTCATTCATCAGCAGATAGGCGTATTTGCCCTCCTGGGCCAGAATGGCCTCGGAGACGACATCGCGGAAGCCGCACTCATTGGTGAAGCGCAGGCCCGACTGGTTGATGAGCAGGGAGCCCGCGGTGCGGCAGCCCTCGGTCAGCATGTTGGCAGTCGCCTGATGGACGGTCGGGTGGGTCTGAATTTCATTGAGGTCCACGGTGGCGGCGCCGATGGCGGTCGCCATTGTGAGGCCCTCGCCCATGGCGCCCGGGTGGTTGTTGGTGACAAAGCCCTTGAGGTTGGGGTCGAGCGCGACGCACATCTCAAGGTTGTAGCCGTAGCCGCCGGTGGCGACGACAACCGCTTTCGCCTTGACCGTGACGGTGCCGCCGTCGGCCCCGGTGCAGACGATGCCGTTTGCGGCGCCGGCTGCGTCGGCTGTGATCTGAGTGGCCTTGGTGGCCAGCATCAGCTTGCCGCCGCGGGCGACGAACTTCTCCTGCAGACCGATGATGAGCCCGCGGGCGACGCCCGGCACCGAGGCGCCGCCGTAGCCCTCGCCGAAGCTGACGTCGAAGCCGATTCCGGTCATCCAGTCGGTGATGAAGGCCGACTTCTCAATCATGTACCGGACCAGCGCCTCGTCGTTGGTGTAGTGGCCGCCCTCCATCGTGGTGGCGATGAAGGTCTCAATGTTGGCGCGCGCGGCGTTGTTGGCGATCTGGGTCGGATGTCCCGCGACGTTCCAGGAACCCGAGGAGCGGATGGTGTTGCCGCCCGGCAGGTCCATTTTCTCGACCACGATGACCGAGGAGGCGCCGTTTTCCAGCGCGTTGACGCCGGCCGTGAGGCCTGCGGCGCCCGCGCCGATGACGACGACGTCGGCCTCAAGGGCTACGTCGGTGGGGGTGGCGGCGGGGGGCGCCGCTGCGAAGTCGTCGAGGTCTGCGCCGGCCTGCCGCAGCGCGTCGATGACGCCCGACTTGATGGCCATGGAGGTGGCGGTGGCGCCGGCGACCGTATCGACGTTGACGGTCTGATACTTGACAAAATCGGCCGGCATCTGATTCAAGGCATAGGAGCCTATGCCGACGGTCTCATCCTGCGAGAGGACTTCGACTTTGAGAATTTTCTCGGCGTCAACGGTGACCGCGGTGACGACTTCGCTCGTGTAGCCGCGATAGCCCGCCTGATAAGTACCGGCCTTCATGCCGGAGGGGGCGACTGCCGTGCCGGTGGCCTCGGCGATTGCGGCGGCGGCCGCAGCCTTGACGGCGCCGGAAGTCACGGTGGCGCCGGCCACGCCGTCAACCGCGGCGCTCTTGGCGGCGAGAATTTTTGCCGGCAGCTCCTCAATGGCCTTGGAGCCGACTCCGGCCGTCTCCTTGTCGCCCCATGCCTGGACTTTGGTCATGGCGCCGTCCACATAGGTGACGGTGACCACGACGTCGCCGCCGAAGCCCTGGGACTTCGCGGTGTACTCAGTGCCGGCCGGCGCCGGTTCAGGCGTGGGCTCGGGCTCCGGTACGGGCTCGGGCTCGGGGGTGGGGGCCGGAGCGGGCTCTTCATCCCACTTGATGATCTGCCCCGGGAAGATCAGGTTAGGGTCTTTGATCCCGTTGTACTCGGCAAGCGTCTTGTAGTCGGTCCCGAATTTCTCGGCGATTTTCCATAGAACGTCGCCCGGAGCGACGGTGTAGGAAGCCGCACCGGCCGCAAGGGCCAGCGCAAGCACAAGTGCCATGACGAGCGCGATGATTCGATTTTTGCGCATCCTTCTTCCTCCTTATCTTTTACCCACTCTTTGGGTGTATAAGATATTATACCAAAATTATACAGGTAGTCAATGGATTTCCAATTCGTCAAACATTTGACATTTGGGTTTTCTCGGCAAAATGGCCTATTTTCCGCGTTTCTTTTGACATTTGTGTGCAATTGACAGGGGCTGAATTTGTATAAATGCTTATTTATTTGCAAACGCTTGTCCGCCGGCGCCGGACGGAGCTTTCGCCGCGCCGCCTTGGAGCCGCCCCTGAGCTTTGAAAAAGCTCAATTTACCGCAATATACCGCCTGCCGGCTTTTTATATGACCGATACCGTAAGGCGAGGGATGTTGTCTGACGTATAATAAAAAATTATCTGA
>DATMZG010000084.1:0-33767 GCA_035560415.1 Candidatus Acidiferrum sp.
GCACAAAAATGTGCGGCGCGGGCTTTTTTGTGCGGGTTAGCCTTGCCGCCTGGCGGCAAAGCCCCCGTCACAGTTTTTGCTCAATTGAAAAATCTCTCAGCTTATTGACAGCCTCGACCACCGGCACCGGTACTTCCGCAATGCCGGCCTGTCTGTA
Organism: Candidatus Acidiferrum sp.; assembly: GCA_035560415.1. Lineage (GTDB taxonomy): Bacteria > Bacillota > Clostridia > Oscillospirales > Feifaniaceae > DATMXT01. The sequence goes on from DATMZG010000084.1 coordinate 158, forward strand.
GTTTTCCATCGTGGCGATGGGGTCGCTGCCATAGCCGGCAAGAAGCGCGCGGTCGATCTCTTTTTTTCTATTCTCTTCCCTCGGGCCAGGCATATAACTCCTCCTCGACTTCACTGTTCGTGATTTCAGGAAAGCGCACAGGTCCTTGCGGCTTGCCGTTTGATTTCCGCTGGGTCGCACGCGGGTCAAGATAGTTGAGTCCCGGACGTCGTTCCATTTAGAACACGCTCCTTTCAACCGTAGTTTGCGCAAAAAAACCGCTGCAAGCACCGGTAAAAATCGCATATGCGAAAAAATTTTGCCACAAAAAATGGCCCGGATGCAACTGCATCCGGGTCACTTAATTCATTTGCGCATGTTCAAATTTGACGATGTTTTCCCGTGCGCACCATGTCAATGAGTTCGCTTGCAATGCTGACCGTCGAGACGGTCGGCGGAATTTCGTCTTTGTCAAACCACACGGCCTCGGCCAGCTCGCTTCGCTGAAGCGTGATGTCAGGGGCCCCGTCGAGGTCGGCGAAAAAGCCTATCATCTCCGAATCCGAAAAGGCCCACGGCTGGCTCTTGTAGTACCGGATGTTCTTTAGCTTCAGCCCGACCTCCTCCATCACCTCGCGGCGCACCGTGTCCTCAAAGCTCTCCCCCACCTCGACAAAGCCGGCAATGAGCCCGTACCGCTTGTAGGTGCCAGCCGCGTTCCTTGCCATCAGGAGCTTGTCCCCGTCCGAGACTGCGACGATGACGGCCGGCGAGATTTTGGGGTATTCCACCAGTCCGCACTGGGGGCAGACGACCGACCGCTCAGTGGAGCCCCGCTCGGTCTGAGTGCCGCACCGGCCGCAAAAGCGCCTGGCAGAGCGCCACCGGTAGAGCTGACCGCCCGTGAGCCCGGCAAAGGCGAGATGCTGCGGCTGCATGTCCCGCAGCACCCCGATGGCCTGGGCCGAACAGCCGGGCACGCCGACCTCGGCCAGCCCCGGCACAAGGTAAAAGCCCACGCCGTCAATTTCAAACAGGTGCTCGCAGTCGTCGATGACCCCGCCGACGTCGGCAAAGGTCGGAAGCGCAAAATTCTCCTCCCCCATGAGAAGCACAGTGCCGCCCGAGTAGGACAGCACATAGTCGCCGGGCTGCGGGAGCCGGTCGGAGAATTTCACGTCAAAGCAGTGCGGTGCGATGTCATTGATCATATCCTAAAAACTCCTTTTGGTAGCATGCGTATACCTCGTTCTTTGCGGCCCCGGTGACGGCGGCCGCCTGCCGCACGGCGTCCCGGCCCGAAAGCCCCGCCGAGAGGGCGGCTGTTAGCGCGCCCCTTATGTCGGGTGCTTCATCATCGCCTGTCTCCCCGGCCCCCTCAATGACCAGCACGAACTCGCCGCGGGGCGGCGTCTCCTCGTACCGGGCCAGGGCCTGCGACAGCGTGGTGTAAATGGCCTCCTCGTGTAGCTTGGTCATTTCGCGGCAGACCGTCAGCCCTCTGTCGCCCCAAACCTCGAGCATGTCGGCAAGCGTGCGGGTGAGCTTGTGGGGCGCCTCGTAGAAGACCAGCGTGCGCTGCTCGCGGGACAGCTGTGCCAAGTGCTCTTTTCGGCCCTTGCGATTTGTCGTCAAAAACCCCTCAAAGCAAAACCGGCCGACGGCCCGCCCCGACAGGGCCAGGGCCGCCGTCAGGGCCGACGGGCCGGGAACGCAGACCACCGGCACGCCCGCCTCATGGCAGAGCCGGACCAAATCTGCGCCGGGGTCGGAGACGGCCGGCATGCCGGCGTCGGTGCACAGCGCAACCGACTCCCCAGCCGAAAGCCTTGCCAGCAGCAGCTCCCCCCGCTCGCGGATGTTGTGCTCGTAGTAGCTGAGCATGGGCTTTGAGAGCCCAAGGTGGCCCATGAGCTTTGCCGTGACTCTGGTGTCCTCAGCCGCCACAAGGTCGACGCCGGCCAGCACTTCGGCCGCCCGCGGCGCAAGGTCGCCGAGGTTGCCGATGGGTGTGCCGACGAGATAGAGCGTTCCCTTTTCTATTTGCAAGACTTTGCCTCCCCGCCGGCCCTTCCGGCATAGATTTCGCGCACTTCGGCGCTCTCCGCTCCGTTTTCCATGACGACAAGCGGGGCCTCGAACAGGATGCCGGGCGCACCGCCCGCGCGCGCCTCAATGAGGATAAGCGTCGGCGGCCTGTCCGCGGCCGGGTGCACCATGCGCACCCGCTTTGGCTCAAGCCCCGCCCCCCGCAGCGCACAGAACACATCGCACAGCCGCTCGGGGCGGTGCACCATAAAAAGCCGCCCGCCCGGGGTGAGCAGCCATTTGGCTGCCCTTGCAACCTCTCCGATTGTGGCCGTAAGCTCTTGCTTTGCGAGGTTGATTTCATCGGCCTCTGAGGGCGCGCCGCTCCCAGCCCTGAGGTAGGGCGGGTTGACCGTGACGGCCTCAAAGGAGGAGGCCGGCAGCAACGCCTCTATTTCGCGCAGGTCGCCCTGAATGAGTTCAATGTCCGAAAGGTCGTTTGCGGCGATACTGCGCCGCCCCATCTCGACGTATGGGCCCTGCAGCTCCACCCCGACGATGCGCTTCGCCCTGCCCGACAGCAAAATCGGGATGATGCCGCCCCCGGCGCAGAGGTCGCAGACGGCGTCTGCCGGGCACAGCCGCGCAAAGTCGGCCAGCAGCACGGCGTCGAGACCGAATTTGAAGCCGTCTGTTTTCTGGAAAATAATCCTGCCGGCGCGCAGCAGGTCGGCCCGCTCGCCGGGCAGTGGGCTCCGGTTTGGCATATAGGTTTCCCTCCGCGTGCCCTGACGATGCAGGGGGCTGCTTTCGCAGCCCCCCGTTCATCTCTTAATTAATCGTTTTTACGCCTGTTTCGGGGCGCCGACAGGGCAGACAGATGCGCAAGCGCCGCACTCAACACAGGTCTCGGGATCGATTTTGTACTTTCCGCCGTCCTCGGAAATAGCGCCGACAGGGCACTCTCCGGCGCAGGCGCCGCATGCGATGCACTCGTCGCTGATGACGTATGCCATGGGGAAACACCTCCTTGTTTGATGATTTTATCATAACGTGATTCGTCGAAAAATGCAAGAGCTTTTTTAGAGGCACAAATGTCTTCTCCCGGCGTTCGAAAGCTGTGTCAAAGCTCAATGACGCCGTATTTTTCAAGGATTGGGCGAAGCTCGTCGTCCTCGAAATCGCAGGTGCCGTCGTACAGCGCGCGCCCGGGGTAGAGCATGGCCGCCCGCTCAAAGAGCGACAGGTCGTCGGCCGAAAGACAGAGCGGCAGGCTCAGCATGTACAGGCTCTCCGAAAAGAGCTCAATGTCGTCCACCTCGCGCAGGTGGATTTTGACGGCGTCGACCCCCGACTGTTCGGCGTCGTATATGTCCTCGTCAAGTCCGGGGCCGACAAAAAGCGGCTCCGAAATGTCGAGCATGGGGTCAATGAAGTGGGCCTCACGGGAAGTGGCCGACAGGATGACCTCGTCCTCCTTGGGCCCCGCCGTCACCTGGTCCTGCGAAAACCCCGCAAGCTCAATGCCGGCAAGCTGGGCGTACTCGGCCACGGCGCCGGCGCCGGTGAAAATTGATTTCGCGCCGGCCTCAAGGCAGCTTCTGACATGCGCGGCGTACCGGCCGGGGGACATCAGGGTTCTATCGTATCCATCCTGCTCATAGGCGTCGAGTTTGACAAAGAGCGGCACCGCGGCATAGGGGTAAAGGCGGGCGAGCTGCTGCGCGGCGACGTCGGGGCGGTTGTAGCAGGACAGCCCGAAAGCGGCGCAGCCGATGCCCTGGCAGACGGCGAGGCAGGCCATGACGTCGGTCTCCCCCACCATGCCGTCCTCGTCACACGAGGCCGACACGATGACCGGAAGGTCCGTCGCCTCTTTGGCCGCAAGCAGGGCCGCGCGGCCCTCGGTCAGGTCCTGCATGTCGAAAATCTGTATGAAGTCAAACCCGGCCCCTTCAATGGCGGCCGCCTGTTCGGCATAGGCCGCAATGCGCCGGTCAATGTGCCACTCGGTCTCCTCCGGGTCGGGGCAGGGCCGAACGGCGGCGCCGAACACCATCTCCCCGTCGGCCCGCTCGCTTCGGGAGAGCAGCTTTGCGGCGTACTCCGCAAGCCGGCCCTCATAGCCGGTGCCTTCAAGCCGCTGCCGGTTGGCCTCAAAGGCGGGCAGCACGACGGCGTCGCAGGGGGTGTCCATCCAGTCGGCGAGGTCGCCGGTCGGAATGGGCACGATACCCTCGACCACCGCCTCGAAATACCGGGCCGAGCTGTCCTCCCCCACGGCCTGTTCAGTTGGGGCGCAGGCGTCCACCAAATGCGGCTTAGGCCAATAGTCCTCCATTATCCCTGTTCCTCCATCATGGCGACGGCAGCGATGAGCTGGTCGTCATTCTTGACGGTGATCGTCTTGAGGTAGTTGACGGTGTCGGTCAGCGCAATGAGGGTCTCCCGGTCGAACATGCCGGTGGCGGCAAGCCCGGCCCGGCTCTGAAATACCGACAGGGCATAGGCCGTGTCCTCATCAAACAGCGTGTCGGCATCCTTTAGGAAGCCGAGCAGCACCAAGCGCTGCTCAAGGGCGCGGGTTGCCGCCGACTCGGCCCCGATGCGGGCCGAGGTGAAGTTTTCGAAGTTGAGGGGGTCGCAGGCCGGCAGCACCCGGGGAGTCTCGGAGTTGACCATGTAGACGTCGGGGGTGACCCCGAGCTCGTTGTATTTGCGGCCGGTCGGCGTCGTGGCCTGCAGCGTCGTGATGGCCGCGATGGTACCGTCATCCAGCGTGAAGTAGGTCTGGCCGATCGCCTTGCCGAAAGTAGCTGTGCCGATGACGGTGGCAAGCTGGTATTCCTGAAGCACGACGGCGAAGAGCTCGGCGGCCGACGCGGTGTGCCCGTCGACCAGAATGACCATTTTCCCCATTTCGCGGCCGCGGCCGGTCGTGGAATAAGTGACCGACTTGGTCTCGTCCCGGGGAATGACGGTCGTAATCGGCTTGCCCTCGCCGGGAATCAGGTAGTTGAGCATGTCGAGCACGACCGCAAGGTCGCCGCCGGGGTTGTTTCTCAAATCGAAAATGACGTCGTCAATTCCGGCCTCTTCAATGACCCCAAGGAAATCGTAAAACTCAAAGAAAGTTAAGAGCCCCGAAAAGTCGTTGATGCGGCAGATGGCGTAGTCGTCTTTGAGCTCATAGGTGACCGTGACCATCGTCAGCTCCTCCCTGACCATTTCGAAAGAGAGCAGCTCGCCCGAGGCCGGTCGAAGCACGTTGTAGACCACTTTCGTGCCGACCTCGCCGCGGGCAAATTCGGCAACCGTATCAAGGGTCAGGTTCATGACCGGGCGCCCGTCGATTGAGACGATGACGTCGCCCACCAGAATGCCGGCCGTCTCGGCCGGGCTTCCGGGCGTGATTTCAGTGATGGCGAGCCCCGCGTTTTCAATGGCGACCGTGACGCCGACACCGCCGTAAATTTTCTGGGCGTCAAGGGCCGCGACCTCTTCGGAGTCGAGGTAGTGGGAGTATTTGTCCCCCGACGACATCAGGGCGTCGACCAGCTCCCGGTAGAGCGCGGGGTCCTCCTCCATCAGCAGCTTAATGGCGTCGAGCAGCATGTCCTCCGGCGCTTTGTCGAGATAGTAATACTCGTTGTAGAGGTCGAAAATCTCTTTGAATTTGGCGAAGTCCCGCTGTTCGCCGGTTGTAACCGGAGCGGGCTCGGCGGCCTCGTCCGCCGCGTAGCCGACAAGGGAAAACACAAGGGCAAGGGCCAAAATCAGGGCCCAAGTTCGCTTGCTGAGATAAGCGGTTTTCATATGAACTCCATTTCACATGCGGGCATTCAAGTCCCGCGTCGTTTTAAGTCCCGAAAGTCATCTCTCGGCGTGACGGGCTACATCCTGTCGGGGCAGGTGACGTTGATGATGGACAGCACGTTGCGCAAAACCTGCGCCGTCAGCTCACAGAGCTTGAGACGGGCGTCCATGACAGCTTGTTCCTCGCCGCGGACCCGGCAGGCGTTGTAGAACTTGTGGAAAGTGGAGGCTGTCTCCATGACATATTTGGTCATGCGGGAGGGGTCGAGGCTGTCGGCCGCCATGATGAGCTCCTGCGGCAGCTTGGCGAGGTGCTTGATGAGGTCAGCCTCCTCGGGGGCCGTGAGCACACTGAAGTCGACTTCGGCGGCGGACTTTGGCGTGACGCCCTCGGCCGCCAGGTTGCGCAGGATGGAGCAAATGCGGGCGTGGGCGTACTGGACGTAATAGACCGGGTTGTCGCTGTCCTCCTTGACCGCGATGTCGAGGTCGAACTCCATCTGGGTGTCGTTTTGCCGGGAGCAAAAGAAGAACCGGGCTGCGTCGACTGAAATCTCGTCGAGGAGGTTGGAGAGCGTGACGGCCTTGCCGGTGCGCTTGCTCATGCGCACAATCTCGCCGCCCCGCACCAAGCGCACCAGCTGCATCAGAATGAACTTGAGGCGGGTCGGCTCGAGGCCGATGGCCCGCATGGCCGAGGCGAACCGGATGGCGTGGCCGTGGTGGTCGGCGCCCCAGATGTCGACGACGGTGTCAAATCCCCGCGTGACGAACTTGTTGTAGTGATAGGCGATGTCGCCCATGTAGTAAGTGTAAAAGCCGGTGCTCTTTCGCAGCACCTCGTCCTTTTCGCTGCCAAACTTCGTGGCGGCAAACCACAGGGCCCCATCGGCCTCGTAGAGGGCGTCATTTTCCTTCATGGCGGCCAGCGCAATGTCGACGGCGCCGCCCTCCCCGTAGAGTGAGGACTCCTTGAACCACACGTCGTGCACAATGCGGTAGCGGGCGAGGTCCTCCTTCATGCGCTCAATGTTGCGCGTGAGGGCGAAGTCGCGCAGCTTTATGCGGCGCTCCTCCTCGGGCGCGTCCTTCAGGGCGTCGCCGTGGAGCTCACGATAGGCTTTGGCGTGCTCGATGACGTCTTCGCCGTGGTAGCCGTCCTCCGGGAAGGGGTAGCTCGCGGTGTCGCCCAGCAGCTCAAAAAAGCGGGACTCCATGGATTTGCCGAGCAGGTCGACCTGGTTGCCGGTGTCGTTGAGATAAAACTCGCGCTCGCAGTAGAAGCCTGTCCACTGAAAAATGCTGCTGAGCACGTCGCCCAAAACGCCGCCGCGGGCGTTTCCGAGGTGCATGGGCCCCGTCGGGTTGGCCGACACGAACTCCACCTGCACCCGCTTGCCGGCGCCGTAGCCGCTCTTGCCGTAGTCGTCCCCCGCCTCGTCAATGGCGGAAAGCGCCGCGCCGTACCAAGCGGCGTTCAGGGAGACGTTGACAAAGCCGGGGCCGGCAATTTCGATTTTCTCAATGAAGTCGCCCTTGTCGACGCCGGCCACGACAGTTTCGGCCACTTTGCGGGGGTTCAGTTTCAGGGCTTTGGCCCAGACCATGGCGAAGTTGGCCGCGAGGTCTCCGTGCCCCTTGTCGCGGGGTTCGCTGACGTCGAACTCTTCCGGAGCGCCGGCCGGCAGCTCCCCATGCTGGGCGGCCTCCTCATAGGCATTCAGGATTGCGGCCCTCACGGCCTCCACCGCGAGTGCATAGGGATTCTTAGGCATTTGTCATTCCTCCGTTTTCGACTTTTATCAGAAAGTTGTTTTTACTCATCAGCTCTCCCATGACCTCGAGCTTGTAATCCACAAACAGCGAGCCGCCGGCCTTGGAGAGCCGGTTGATGACCCGGGCCGGACCCACCGTCATCATGAGGCCGGCGCCGCTCTCCATCTCGTAGTGGCACTGGCTTCGCCGCCCCGGCTCAAAGACCATGGCGGCCCCGCCGCCCCCGCTGCGGTGCAGCGTGACCGTGTTGTCCTTCGTGACCCGAATCGTGGTCTTGGCCCCCTGCATGCCGGTCATCTCGGTCTCGTCGTAGGAGATGACGTAGTCGGTGCCTTCGCGGCCGAACATGCCGTCGGTGATGAGCTCCACTTCATCGTCGCCGCCCTCAAAGAACTGGCGGCCCTTTATGGATATTTTTGCCTTTTCCATTGTTTAATACTCCTCTATGGGGATCTGTGTGACGTCCGCGGGCGCGGGCCCGCCCAAAAACGCACCGGCAAGCCTTGCAAACTGCTCGGTGCTGTCGCTGACGAAATACCGCTCCCTCCCCTGCCCGTCGCAGGAGCTGATGAGAGGCTGAAGCCGGCGCACGGTCTCGGCGCCCGGGTCGATGAGGGTGACGTCCGCCCCGCACCGCTTTGCGATGAGAGGCGCAATGAGCGGATAGTGGGTGCAGCCCATGATGAGGGTGTCGATGCCGGCCTCGAGCAGCGGCGTGAGGTATTCGTCGACCAGCATTTCGGTGATGCGGTGGGTGTTGCGCCCGTCCTCCACGAGCGGCACCAGCAGCGGACAGGCGTTTGAGGCGACATCGTAGTCCGACAGACCTCGCTCATAGGCGCCGCTCCTTATGGTGGCCGGCGTTCCAATGACGCCAATGCGGCCGTTTTTGGTCGCGGCCTTGGCCGCCTCGACCGCGGGCTCTATGACCCCGATGACCGGCAGCCCGATATCCCCGAGCCTTGGAAGCGCCGCGCTGCTCACGGTGCCGCAGGCGACGACGATACATTTGACGTTTAAGCTCAGCAAAAACCGGATGTCCTGCTTGGCGTATTTGAAGATCATTTCGGCGCTTCTCGTGCCGTACGGCACCCGGCCGGTATCCCCGAAATATACAAGGGACTCCCGCGGCAGCGCCCTGCGCAGTTCGCGGACTGCCGTCAGCCCGCCGAGTCCCGAGTCAAAGACCCCGATGGCCCTGTTGTCCAAATCAATCAGCTCCGTCAACGTATTGCTACAATATAACTCAGAAGTATAGCACAATATGCCACCCTCTTCAACAAATGACGGAGCATGGCTGTTTTTTTGTGGGAGAAGCCGTCCCTATCCGCCGTACCGCACGGGTTTTACCCCTTCGGTCACAGTGGCGACGCGGTCCTTTGCGCCGGAATACCCGTCGAGCAGCCGGGAGAGCCTTCCCGCAGAGGCCGCCGTCCCGTCGAAATAGACGGCGGTTTTCCACTGGATGCGCCCGGCCACCGACCCAAGCGAGATGTCCGGGGCCTCAACCGCCGTGTCAAAGTTGACGTCCCACACGACAAAGCCCGCGTTTGTCAGCTCTCTGTAGAAGGCGGCCGAGCCGCCCGGCGCCAGCACGAGGCAGCTCGAGGTTTTGATGGCCCGCTCCATGAGGGCCTGCGCCCGCCCGAGCGACTCAATGGCGGCCGCGCTGTCGGTCCCGCCGGGGACGTAGAGCCCGATGGTCTGCCCCGCGACATAGACTTCGCGCAGGGCTCCGGGGTTGGCCGCAATGTCGGACGCCGTAAAGAAGAACGCCCCCGGGGCCCCCCGCGTCGACAGCTGCCGGAGATGGTTTGTCACCTGCCCCGGAAGCGCGCGGATGAGAAAATACATCGTCGTCGCGCCGGTCTCACTCTGCTGGAAGCTTGTCATGGAGGCCTCGACGGCGGCGATTTCCCCGTCTGAGAGTCGCTGCCGGCCGGTCGTAATGCGAAGGGCTCCGCTCGGCAGCGTCGAAAGCTGTCCGCCGAGCTCCTTTAATATGAAGTCGACCGGCAAATAAAAGACTTTGTTGCGATAAAAGACGTGGGCGAACAAAAACCGCTCGTCCGACGTGATGACCTGATTTGTCCGCATGTTGAAGGCCAGAATGAGGTTCTCCTTGAAGACGGTGTAGGTCTCGGTGTCGGCGTCATAAATATAGGTGGCGCCAAGGCGGGTCATCACCGCGTCGGCCGGCAGATAGAGCTTATCGTCCTCCACAATGGCCGGCCGCTCCTCCGAGAGGTAAACCGCTTCGTCGTTGAACCACATGCGCCACACGCTCTCCTCGGCGAGGGAGGGCAGGACGACAAGGCCCGCCACGAGCAGCATGACAAGCAGTCTTTTCATTTTCATGGTTTTCACGGCGGTCTCCCCTTCCTCTGCCGGCACACGTCCGGCTGTATTTTTTGAATGGCGCGGCATTTGAGTGTCAAAATATTATAGCACACTTGAGTCCCCGCTTCAATATGCGGCCCATAAGGATATGCGGCGGACCAAAAAAATATTCCCAACTATTTCCAAACCATATTTTCCGACCAAAATTTGGAAGTTTTTATCGTATACTCTACTGTACTTGGGTATGGAGGGGATGTATACTGTGGAACAGCGGTTGACGCGCAAAAGGTTTGAGCAGCTCTGGAGCGGCAGGCTCACGGGGGCCGCAGTCAGGCTGGTGCTCTGTTTTGGGCTGGCGTACGGCAGACCCCTTGGGGCGGCGCTGCCCTTTTCGGTCGCGCTTGCGGCGGCGGCCCCCATGCGGATGCTGCTGCCGGCCGCGGCCGGCAGCATTGCGGGGTATCTTGTCTTGGGCGGAATGTCCGGAATCCGGTACGCGGCGGCGGTTTCGGTGCTGGCCGGTGTGCGGCTCATTTTCCGGGATTCGAGGGATGTGGCGGCAGTCTGGTGGTTTGAGCCGACGCTGGCCGCGACCGTCACGCTCTCGACCGGGCTGGCGCTGGTCTTCGGCGGCGACGGCGGGCAGTGGTTCTGGCTGGAAACGCTTGTAGCGGGCCTTGCCGCCCAGTGCTTTGTCGTAGCCCAGCGGGCCATCACCGAGCTGGCGGAGGGCGGCGCGCCCGACAAACGCAGCTGCATCGGCCTTGTCGGGGCGGTCTGCGCCATTGTGTTCACGTTTGCGGGCCCGGCCGCCGCCATCGGCGCAGCCGCGGCCGGGCTCATCCTGCTGCCGGCCCGCACGCTGCGCACCGTGGCGCCCGCAAAGCAGCCCCTTGAACACCCGCCCGCACCGGTGCGCACCCGGCGGGTGGCCGAAGTGCTGCGCGACCTGACCGACCAGCTGCGCGCAAGAGGGGACGGGCCCCTCTCAACCGAGGTCTTTTCCCCCGCCGTCGAGCACTTGTGCAAAAACTGCAAACAGAACTACCGGTGCTGGGGCGCAAGCTACAACACCATGATGGACTGTCTGACCGAAATGGCCATGCTGCTGCGCCGCGGGGCCGACCTCGCCGAGTGCGACCTGCCGCAGCCCTTCGCCTCTGCCTGCGTGAAGCGCTCCGAGTTCGTGGCCGAGGCGTCGGCCGAGGCCCGCCGGTTTGAGGAGACAAACCGGTTCCGGCAGGACGGGCTGGGCGACATCGGCGTGCTGCGGGAGCAGTACCGCTGTTTTTCCGCCGTGCTCGACGACCTCGGCGAGGCGGCCGGGGAGGAGGACATCACCCCCGACCCGAGACTGCAAGAGCGCCTCATCTCCTGCCTGCCCCCCGGCTCGACCCTGCGGGCCGAGTACGCCAGACAGGGCAAGCTGCGGCTTTCGGGCTACTGTCCGGGCCTTCGCCCCGACCTGCGCAGGCTCAGCCAAATGGCGGCGGCCGTCAGCGGGCGGCCGCTCTCCCCGCCCGACTTGACCCGTGCCGACGGCGGCTGGGAGTTTCGGGTCGGCGAGGCAGCCTGCTTTTCGGTCTCGACCCGCCGGCACATCTCGCCCTGCCCCGGCGAGCGGGTGGCCGGCGACACGGTGCGGGATTTCCGCACCGAGGACCGCAAATATGTGACGGTGCTCTCCGACGGCATGGGCGCCGGCGGCGCCGCCTCCCGCAAGAGCCGCATGGCGGCCGGATGCCTTGAAAAGCTCATGCAGGCGGGACTCGGCCGCGAGAGCGCCCTGCGGGTGCTCAACTCCGCTCTGCTCATCGGCGCCGAGCCCGAGGTCTACGCCACCCTCGACGTCGCCGTGCTCGACATGTACACGGGCGAGCTCGAATTCATCAAGGCCGGCGCCGCGCCCTCCTTTATCGTGCGGGGGGACAAGGTCTCGAAAGTCGACAGCAGAGCACTGCCCGCAGGCCTGCTGCCGGTGCTCGAGCCAGAGGTCTACCGCTGCCGCGTGCAGGTGGGCGATCGCATCGTCATGCTGTCGGACGGCGTGCTCCCGTCCGGCGAACAGTCGGACGAACTCGAAAGCCTCATTAAAAATCCGGATGTCACACCGAAAGCCCTGGTCTCGCTGACGAAAAAAGTGCGGGAAAATTCCCCGCCCGACGACATGACCGTCGTCATGATGACCATCGAAAAAATGTAGAATCTGACGCTTGACAACCGCCCTGTGCCTTGGTATTATTATATGGCATACGGCGGCATAGCTCAGTTGGCTAGAGCATTCGGTTCATACCCGAAGTGTCGTAGGTTCAAGTCCTACTGCCGCTACCACAGGCCCCACCCAAGGGTGGGGCCTGTTTTAAGGCCCGTTGGTCAAGTGGTTAAGACACGGCCCTTTCACGGCTGAGACAGGGGTTCGACTCCCCTACGGGTCACCACGAGAAAAAGCATCCCCAAAGGGGATGCTTTTTTTCGTAATGAAATGCTTTTCGTATCGTAGGGGAGTCGAACCCCTATGTCATCCCCGAGCGGTTGCCGCATGCCCCGCGTGTGGCGAGCGAGTGGGGACATCCATGGGCCGTATGGCCCGTCGACTCCCCTACGGGTCACCAAAGGCGCTTGCATTTTCTACGGAAAATGCGGCGCCTTTTTGCGTTGCAAAAGGCGTTAAGCGCCTCGCGGGCGGAACCAGTTCCCCAAGGCGCTTGCATGTTCTGCGGAACATGCGGCGCCTTTTTGCGTTGCAAAAGGCGTTAAGCGCCTCACGGGCGGGACTAAGTCCCCCCGTGTGCCCCCCTAGCCTCCGGCGGGTTTTTTTGGAGGCAGGTTGTTGAAATTTGTTCCTATGTTACCGCGGTTGTATTCCCGTACTCAGTATGATAAGATAATGTTATTATTTGGATAATCCTTGCAAATTCAAAATGAGAGTCACGATTGGAGCAACCATGAATAAGCCGCCCTCCCGCAGCAATTCATCGGACGCCGTCGTCTACTCCCTGCTTTTTTGTGCATACTTTGCGCTCATCGTCTTCAGTCTGTGGCAGGGCGCCCACTCCCCCGACAAAGCAATGTATACCCTGGACACACGGCTTACGCCAACCGCCCTCTTTGGGCTGCTCGTGCTGGTCGACTGGGCAGGACTCGCATATTACAACGGGCGGCTGGGACGCAAGACGCACCAAAAAATCCAGCTTGCCCTGCCCCTGACGCTGATACTGTGCGCCGCCATACGCTGGATACGAGCCCTTTTTTTTGAACCGCCCTACGACCTGACCCTCCTGTCGGCGGTTGTGGCGCTGGTGCTCTACCTGCTGACCATGGTTTTGTACGCGCCGGTGCTGGGGCTCTTAATGCTCTTACCGGCCGTGCGGACTGCGGCGCAGGGCGGGCTGTACAACCTGGGGCTCTATGCCTTAGTCGGGCTTATCTGCACATTGGTCTGCGTAGTCTGCTATTCTGCCGGCAGAAAGTCGGCCAAAAAACGGGTGACGGGACCGGTGTTTCCTGAACAGGAGCCGGCGAAGGGCGGGCCGCCCGCGGCGTAACGACGCTGTTTCAGAAAACGGCGCTCCCAAAAGGGAGCGCCGTTTTGATTATGAACCTGACGCCTGCTACAGCGTCACGGCGGCGCCCTCCTCGGGCGTCCAGGTGACGGTCGGCCGCAGGGCCTCGACGATGTCGCGCAAGGGCACATAAGTGACCCCGCCGATGACTTTCGCCCCAACGGTGCGTGTTTCGCCGATGCGGACCGCCGCGTCGTCGACGGTTTCCACCGTCTCCTCCCCGGCTTTGCCCGCGATTTTCGCGCAGGCGATGATGGCGTCGCCAATCGCCTTCGCGATGACGTCCTGACTGTTCCGAAGCACTTCGGCGTCGCTCAGGTTGCTTAAAAAGCCGAGCTCGAGCAACACGGCGGGCGCTTTTGTTTTGCGCAGGATGCCGAGGTCGCTCCGCACTTTGATGCCCCTGTTGTAAAGCCTCGTTGCGGAGGCATAGTACGACAGCAGCTCAGTGGCGAAAAGCTCCGCCGCGCCGCCGGTGCCGAGAATCAGCGCCTCGACCCCGTTGGCCGTAGATTCGTAAAAGCTGTTGCAGTGCAGGGAGAGCACCATGTCGGCCACCCACTCGTTGGCGGCGGCAGCTCTGGCGTCAATGCCGTTTGGACTGTCGCCGTCGGTGCGGGACAGCAGCGCCTCTGCCCACGGTGGGAGCAGCGCCGCCACGCGCCGGGCGACCTCCAGCACAACTTCGCTCTCTTGCAGTCCGTTTGCGACGGCCCCGGGGTCCTGCACGCCCCCGACCCGCGTTCCGTGTCCGGGATCTATATAAATCTTAAACATATGTCATTGACACTGGCTGCCCAGCTGCTTGACGACCTGGTTGACCCCGGTCGCCGCAAATCCGGATACCACACCCACGGCGGCTGCCGTAATGTAATCGGTGGCCGGAAATTCAGGCATGATGATGAGCCCCACAATTCCGAGCAGACCGCCGAGGCCGCCGCATATCGTGGGAATCCACTTGTTGAGCTTTTCACTTCCGGCAGCTTTTACGCCCATGCCGACGAGATAGCAAATGACGGTGATGCCCGCCACGCCGGTGATTCCAAAGTCCATATTGTATCTCCTTTCTTGTCCTTGGCCTATGTGCACGGTCACCCGCGCGCAAGGCCGCCGCTGTATTTGAGCAATATTTGGGTATTCGCATGCGGGCCCGGTCAAACGACAGGCCCGCAGATTCTTAAAACGATATTGCCGGCCGCGCCGCAGCGCTGTTACACGTCCGGGAGAACAGCGGGTGAATACAGTCGGTGTCTCACCCCAAAATCCGGATGAGTCCAAAGCCCCGCATATTTCTCTCCATATACTTATATTCTTTTTGGCTTTTTCATGTTACTTTTCACAAAATATCTGTGACGGGCGGGATTTGGCGACGGCCTCCCCGGCTTGCCGACAAAAATTCCCTGCCTGCGCCGCAACATTTACAAACATGGCGGCACGGCATTGCCAATTCCATCCGAATATGTCATAATATTTTTGAAAAATATTGCCCGGGACTATTGCGTATGTCCTATTAACATAGTATGATATAGGCGGAAGGTTCATGAAACAAGTTGAAATCTACACGGATGGGGCCTGCAGCGGCAACCCCGGCCCCGGCGGATACGGGGCAATCCTGCGGTACGGCGGCCGCGAGCGGGAGCTCTCGGGCGGCAGACGGCTGACCACCAACAACCGCATGGAGCTGCTTGCGGCCATCACGGCGCTTTCGGCTTTAAAGGAGCCCTGCAAAGTCACCCTCTACAGCGACAGCAGCTATCTCGTCTCCGGAATGGAGAAGGGCTGGGCCGAGGGCTGGCAGCGGCGGGGCTGGAAAAAAGCCGACGGCGCACCGGCGCTAAACCCCGATCTGTGGGGAAAACTGCTTGAACTTTGCAAAGCGCACAGCGTAAACTATGTCTGGGTGCGCGGGCACGCCGAAAACGCCTTCAACAACCGGTGCGACGCACTGGCTGTGGCTGGCGCTGCCACCGCCAGCGAGCCGGACGAAGTTTACGAGCATATGATGGAAATGAGCGGTGGACGGTGACGCCCCCGCCCGCCTACAAGTAAGGAGTGTTATGATGGACAAAAAATTCGTGTACGCCGACAACGCGGCAACCACACGTGTATCGCAGCGGGTGCTGGACGCCATGCTGCCCTACTATCGCGAGCATTTCGGCAACCCCTCGGCCCTGTACAGCATAGCGGCCGAGAGCAAGGAGGCCGTTGACAAAGCCCGGGCGCAGGTGGCCGCGGCCATTCACGCCGAGCCCGACGAGATCTACTTCGTCTCCTGCGGCACCGAAGCCGACAACTGGGCCATCAAGGGCGCCGCCAGGGCCAATAAAAACAAGGGTGCGCATTTCATTTCCACCCCCTTTGAACATCACGCGGTGCTCCACTCTCTCGAGACGCTGGTGCAGGAGTCGGGCGCCGAAGTGACCTATCTGCCGGTCTATGCGGGCGGCATTGTCAAAGTCGAGGACTTGGCCGCCGCCATCCGGCCCGATACGGTGCTGGTCACCATCATGTTCGCCAACAACGAAATCGGCACCGTACAGCCCATCGCCGAAATTGGCGCTCTCTGCCGCGAGCGGGGTGTGCTCTTCCACACCGACGCGGTGCAGGCCGTCGGCCACCTGCCGATTGACGTCAAAGCGCAGAACATCGACATGCTGTCGATGTCCGGCCATAAATTCCACGGCCCCAAGGGCTGCGGAGTGCTCTATATCCGCCGCGGCGTCAAGCTGCCAAACTTCATGGACGGCGGCGGGCAGGAGAAAAAGCGCCGGGCCGGCACGGAGAACGTGGCCCAGATTGTCGGCATCGGCGAGGCCATTGAGGCCGCCTGCGGCAAGCTCGAAAGCGAGGCAAAACGGCTTTCGGCCATGCGGGACCGCCTGATGGACGGCATATTGGCGAAAATTCCGAACAGCCGCGTCAACGGCGACCGCACCCACCGCCTGCCCGGAAACGTCAATGTCTCCATTGAGTTCGTCGAGGGCGAGTCGATGCTCATGCTGCTCAACATGAAGGGCATCTGCGCCGCCTCAGGCTCCGCCTGCACCTCCGGCAGCCTGACCCCCTCCCATGTGCTGACCTCTATCGGCCTGCCGGCCGAAATCGCCCACGGCTCGCTGCGGCTGACTTTTGCCGAGGAGTCGACCGAGGCGGACGTAGACTATATTCTTGAGGTGCTGCCCGGCATCGTGGAGCGGCTGCGGGCCATGTCGCCGCTGTCTAAATAAACACCACCCCTCAGATTGAAAGGACGTAACCATGTACAGCGAAAAAGTGATGGACCACTTCGCGAATCCGCGAAATGTGGGCGAAATTGAAAACGCGAGCGGCGTCGGCGAAGTCGGCAACGCCACCTGCGGCGACATCATGCGGATGTATCTCGACATCAAGGACGGGATTATTCAGGACTGCAAATTCAAGACTTACGGCTGCGGCGCCGCCGTGGCCACCTCCTCCATGGCCACCGAGATGATCAAGGGCAAGACGATTCCCGAGGCGCTCAGGGTGACCAACGCCGC
Organism: Candidatus Acidiferrum sp.; assembly: GCA_035560415.1. Classification (GTDB taxonomy): domain Bacteria; phylum Bacillota; class Clostridia; order Oscillospirales; family Feifaniaceae; genus DATMXT01. The sequence goes on from DATMZG010000084.1 coordinate 17,178, forward strand.
CGTGGCCGAGGCGCTCGGAGGCCTGCCGCCCATCAAGATGCACTGCTCGGTTTTGGCCGAGGAGGCGGTTCACGCCGCCCTGCTCGACTACTGTCAGCGCGAGGGGCTCGACCCCATGGTGCTGCTCGGCTTTGACCATGTCAAGCAGGATGTCCACGACGCCGAATAAAATGTGACTTCATCCGCCAGCGGCGGGCAGCCGGAATAAAGCCGGGCTGCCCGCCGCAAATGAATTTGCGCGTGAGGCCGGCGATTCCGGCCTTATAGTCGACGCCTGAAAGTGTGGGCGAAATTTTTGAATGGGGAGGCACCTGCCATGCCGCATGTCGTCATCAAACTGGTGGAGGGGCGCACCGAAGAACAAAAGCGCGAAATCATCCGCCGCATCACCGACGTTTTGGTCGAGGTCGCAGTGACTGTGCCCGGCAACGTCTCAGTCGCCTTTGAGGACATCAAAAGCTGGGACTGGAACGAGCAGGTCAACCTCCCCTGCATTTACGGCAGGCGGGAGACCGTCCTCAAATGGCCGGACTACCTGCCGAATGACGAGCAGCCGTAATTTTGCGCCACTATCTTACAAATTTTTATAAAAATACCACTTGACATTTACGTAACGTCAACCTCTATACTGTGGCTTGGGAGGTGATGAGATGGAATACACCGTGACTGCGCTGGCCCGTCTTTCGGGTGTCAGCGCCCGGACGCTGCGGTATTACGACACCGTCGGCCTGCTCAGGCCCGCTCGTGTGTCGAAATCCGGGTACCGCATTTATGGGAAAGAGCAGGTCGACCGCTTGCAGCAGGTGCTCTTTTACCGGGAGCTCGGGATGCCGCTGTCGGACATCGCAATGCTCCTTGACCGGCCCGATTTCGACATAGAGGCCGCGCTTCACGCCCACCTTGCGGCCCTCACGGCCGAGCGCGACCGGCTTGCGGTGCTCATCGACACCCTCCAGACAACCATTACGTATAGGGAGGCAGGAACCACCATGGACGACAAAGAGAAATTTGAGGGCTTCAAGCGGGAGCTTGTGGCCAAAAACGAAGAGAAGTACGGAGCCGAAATCAGGGCCAAGTACGGGGATGAGACGATTAACGCCTCAAACGCCAAGCTGATGGGCTTCACAAAAGCCCAGTACGACCTCATGCAGCAGGAGGGCGAGGCGCTCGCCGAACTGCTCGACAGGGCCGTGGCCACAGGCGCCGACCCCGCGGGAGCGGAGGGCAAAAAGGCCTGCGAACTGCACAAAAAGTGGCTTTCAAACACCTGGCCCACCTACAGTCCGGAGGCGCACCGGGGACTTGCGGCCATGTACACGGCCGACGAGCGCTTTACCGCCTACTACGACAAGGACCGGCCCGGCTGTGCCGCGTTTTTGAAAGCGGCCATTGACGCCAACGCAAAATAGCGCCCGCCAGCGCGAATTCATTTCGCGCGCCGGCACCCATTACTTGGCGGAAAACCAGCAGGTTTTTCGCCACTCGGAAAGAAGTCCCCCGAAAAAGGGGACTTCTTTTTGTTTGGCAGTACATTCCAGCCGAAGGATGTGTTATACTATACTATAGATACAACGTGCGGTTTTGACAGACGCAAGTCTATGTTGTCAAGGCCTTTTTTGTTTTGGGAGGTTTTGTGAGATGAATATCCTTGGCGCGAAAGTGACTCACCGCCAGTTTGGCATGGGTGAAATTGTCGGACAGGACGCGCACACCGTGACCGTCCGGTTTGAGCACTGTGATAAACAGTTTTTATACCCTTCGGCCTTCGACGGCTTTCTCACCTTGGCCGAGCCCAAGCAAAAAGCCGCGGTGGAAGCGCAGCTTTGCGAAATGCGGGCGCACGACGACGCCGAAAAGCACCGCCACGAAGAGGAGGAAAGCCGCCGCAAGGCAGACGAGCAGCTTGCCGCACTCAAGAAAACCCGGGCCGACGCCGCAAAAAAAGCCGCAAGCCGCAAGCGCAGCAAAGGCGTATGACAGCGCGGGGTTTTGCCGCATAAAAAAGAGGAGGCGCGCCTCCTCTCTTTTATGTCGATTTGACGCGCACCCGCTGCGCGAGAAGGTCCATGGCGTCGAGATACCCCTGAAACCCCCGGCCCTTGATCGTGGCGACGCAGGCCGCGCCGACATAGGACACCTGCCGGAAGGCCTCTCTTTTTGACACGTCCGAGATGTGCACCTCGACCGTCGGCACCCCCACCGCCTTGACGGCGTCGAGCAGCGCCACCGAGGTGTGGGTGCAGGCGGCCGGGTTCAGGACAATGCCGTCATATCCCTCCCCGGCCTCCTGAATCCAGTCGACGAGGTCCCCCTCGTGGTTGGACTGGCGGCAGACAAGCCCCGCCCCAAGCGCCGCGGCGTGAGTCTCCAGCATGGCGACAAGCTCCGGGTAAGTGCCGGTTCCGTAAATGCCGGGCTCCCTGCGACCCAAGAGGTTGAGATTCGGCCCGTTGATGACCATGAACTTCACTTACATCCACTCCTTTGCAATGCGCCAGGCGGCCTCGTCGGCGCCGCCCCGGGCGTCGACCGTGACGTCGGCCGCCGCCTCGTAGAAAGCCCTGCGGGCCGCCCACATCTCGTCGAGCGAGCCCTTTTGGGAGAGCGGCCGGCCGTCTTTGGGCAGCGCCGAAATGTCCCGTACAAGGTGGTAGACCCGCCCGTTTTGCCGCATGGCAAGCCGGTTTTCCGCCCGCAGCGGCGTGCCGCCGCCACAGGCGATGACGGCGCCGTGTAAAAGCCCGACCGCGGCCATGCGCCCCGCCTCGAGCTCCCGGAAGGCCGGCTCCCCGAATGTGGCAAAATATTCCGGAATCGGCATGCCGGCCGCCGCCTCAATGTCGGCGTCGAGGTCTGAAAACGGCCGGTTTAAAAGCTGCGCGACCATTTTGCCCACCGTCGTCTTGCCGCTGCCCGGCATGCCGACAAGCACAATGTTGCGCTGCATGCGGTCGACCGCCGCCGTGCAGCGCTCAATGGCGTCCTCCCCGATGTTTTTTCCCGAGAAGAGCTCGGCTGCCCTGGCCGCCTGGGCCGCCAGCATGGGCAGCCCCGCCGTCGCCGGAATGCCAAGTTCAGCCGCCCGCGACACAAACCGGGTCGTGAGGGGGTTGTAGACGACGTCGATGACCCCCGTGCAGCCCGGAAAGCGTGCGGGGTCGGCCGGCATGGCGTCGACATTTGGCGCCATGCCGAGCGGCGTGGCGTTGATGAGCGCTTCGGCGTCACGGTGGCGGTCCAAATTGTCGTAGTTGTTCTCCCCCCGCCGCGAGACGATGACAATCTCCCTTGCGCCGCCGTCCTTCGCCACGGCCGTCGCCGTCTTTGCGGTGCCACCCGAGCCGAAAATGACCACTTTGCGCCCCGCAAACGAGATGCCGACACGGGAAGCGAGATAAGAGAGCCCGTCAAAATCGGTGTTGTAGCCGATGAGCTTGTCCCCTTTTTTGACAACCGTGTTGACCGCCCCGATGCGGGCGGCCCTGTCGTCCACCTCGTCACAGAGGGTCAAGGCCAGCTCCTTGTAGGGAATTGTGACGTTTATGCCGTCAAAGGCGCAGGCGGCGAAAAACGCCCGCACCTCCCCCTCCTCCATCGGGAAGAGCGCATAGTCGCAGTCCCACAGCATCTTGTGAAGCATCGGCGAAAAGCTGTGCCCCAAGGGCTTGCCAATGAGTCCGTACATGGCGCCCCCCTACTCCGGGTAAGCCCCGAGGAAGATGAGCTGCTCAGTGCAGTCGGCGAGGCTGCAAATGACGGCCGCCGTCTCGGGGTCGCGGATGTCGCCGTCGGCGTCGAGGTAGAACTGGAACTCGAAGTCGTGGCCGGGAATGGGCCGGCTCTCGAGTTTTGTGATGTTGAGCCCCGCCGTCGCAAACCGGGAGAGCACCTCGTAGAGCGAGCCCGGCCGGTGGGCCACCCGGAACATGATGCTGATGCGGCTGGCCCCCTCGAGAATTTGCAGCTCCTTTGAGATGCACAAAAAACGGGTGTAGTTGTTGTCGCTGTCCTGAATGTCGCGGGCCAGCAGCTCCAGCCCGTAAATGACGCCGCACTCGGTCGAGCAGATGGCAGCGAGGTCACCTCGCGGGGGCTGTGCCGCCGTGCGGGCGGCGACCGCCGTGTTCTCGCACATCGTGACTTTGACCCCCGGAAGTTTCGCCAGAAACTCCCGGCACTGGCCGATGGCCTGCTCGTGGGAGAGGATTTCTTTGATATCGGCAAGTCTTGTGCCCGGCTTTGCGGCAAGGCTGTGGGAGACCCGCAGCTTGATGGCTCTGGCGACCGCAAACCGGTGGTGCTGCATGAGGTCGTAGACCGCCAGCACTGAGCCGTGAATGTTGTTTTCAATCGGGAGCACGCCGTACTCGCACAGTCCGCCCCGCACGGCTCTGGCCACCCCCTCAAAGCTGTCCATGAAGGTGATGTCGGCCCCCGGGAACAGCTTGTCGCAGGCGATGGCCGAATAGGCCCCCTCAATGCCCTGGCAGGCGACGGCCGCCCGGGCCGGCAGCTTGCGCGGGGAGTTTTCAAGCGCATGGGCGATGTCGGCAGCCAGCGGCGACTCCCCCGCCGTTAGGGCCGACTGGCGGGCGCGGCTGATGTCAAACAGGGTGCGGTAGAACATGCGGACATACCCGTCGTAGGGCGGCTGGAGCTCGGCCGTGCGGCGGGCCAGCACCGCCCGCTCGCGGCTCTTGTCGAGCACCGGCAGGCCTCTGTCTCTTTTGTATTTCCCAATCTCCTCCGATACGACAAGCCGCTGCAAAAACAGCTCGGTCAGCTTGTCGTCAATGGTGTCGATCTGGCCTCTCAGTTCCTCTATTTCCATGTGGTCCTCCCGTCAAGATAGATGTCGAGCAGTGCGACGGCGGCCGCGGCCTCGACGGCCGGCGCCGCCCGCCGCACGATGCATGGGTCGTGCCGGCCGGAAATTGAGATTTCCGTTTCGCGCATCGTGCTGAGGTCGACGGTGCGCTGTGTTTTTGATATGGACGGGGTTGGCTTTAGGGCGACCCGGAAGATGAGCTCGCTCCCCGTCGTCATGCCGCCGAGCACCCCGCCGCAGTGGTTGGTCTCGGTGACAACCTGCCCGTCTTTTAAAATGTACGCGTCGTTGTGCTGCGAGCCCTTCATGCGGGCGGCTTCAAACCCGTCTCCGAATTCAATGCCCCGCACGCCCGGCACCCCGAAAATGGCTGCCGCAATGCGGTTTTCCACGCCGTCAAACATGTGGCAGCCGAGCCCCGGCGCAAGGCCCTGCGCCCTGCACTCGACAATGCCGCCCACCGAGTCCCCCTCCGCCGCCGCGGCCCTCACGGCCGCCTCCATGTCGGGGGGGTCCCGTTTTCCGGCAATTTCGAGGATTTCAGAAGTCACCGTCACGCCCTGTGTGGCTAAAAGCTGCAGGCAGACGCCCCCGGCGATGCAGAGAGGGGCTGTCAGCCGCCCGGAAAATGGCCCGCCGCCCCGCATGTCGGCGTCGCCGCCAAAACGCATAAATGCCGGAAAGTCGACGTGGCCGGGGCGGGGGGTGTTTTTTATGGCCTCATAGTCGGCGCTTTTGACGTCGGTGTTTTTAATGACGGCGCAGAGCGGCGCGCCTGTCAGCACCCCGTCAAAAAGTCCCGACAAAAACGCCGGCATGTCCGCCTCTTTGCGGGCCGACGACAGGGCTCCGCCCGGCCGCCGCCTCTCCAAAAAGGCGAAAAGCGCCGCAAGGTTGAGCGCAAAGCCTGCCGGAAGGCCGTCCATGACGACGCCGATGGCCTCGCCGTGGGACTCGCCGAAAATTTGAATGCGGATGTTGTTGCCGTAGCTAAAGGACATGTGCCGCACCTCCAAGCGCCGCGTAATCCGCGAAAAAGTCGGGATAGGATTTGTTTATCGCTTCGCACCCCCGCACCGTCACGGGCCCCTGCGCAAGTCCCGCCAAAACGGCCGCCGCCATGACCATGCGGTGGTCTCCGGCGGCGTCGACCGTACCGCCCGCAAGATGCTCTTTGCCCCACACGGTCAGGGTGTCACCCTCCACTTCGGCGGCGCCGCCCGCGCCCCGGATGAGCTCGGCTGCCACTTCCAGCCGGTCGCTCTCCTTGAGGCGAAGCCGCGCCGCCTTGGTAAATCGACAGTGCCCCCGCCTTCTTGCGGCAAGGGCCGCCAGCACCGGCAGCAGGTCGGGGGTTTCGTCAATGTCAATGTCGATGTCGCCGTCCCGGCGAATTTTTGCAATGAGTTCCGGCGCAGCCCGGTCGCCCTGGGCGCTCTCCTTGTCAAGCCCCGTCACCGTGACATCGGGGAAAGAGAGCCAGACGGCGGCGTTTGACCAATCGCCCTCGGCCGCAAGCGCCCCGGGGCTGACATAGGTCTGCCCGCCCGGGATGTGCTCAATATCGGCCTCAACCCCAAAAAGCCGCATGGCGGCAAGGGTCATGTCGACATAGGCGGCCGACGAGAGCGGGGTGGTCAGCTCAATGCGGCTGTCGCCCGAAAGTGCCGGCAGCGCCAGCAACAGCCCCGAGATGTACTGGGAGCTGACATTGCCCGGCAGCCTGAATGTGCCGGCCCGCAGCGTCCCCGCCGCCTCAAGCGGCAGCTGATGAGCGGAAAACTTCACGCCCGCCTCCTCCATCGCCTCACAGAGCTCCACCATCGGCCTGCCCGGAAGCCGCCCCCGCCCCGTCATGGAAAACCGCTTTGCGAGTGTGGCCGCCACCGGCAGCAGCAGCCGCGCCGTCGTGCCCGACTCCCCGCAGTCGAGTTCGGGGTCGTCCCTCTCCTGCCTGCCCTTTGCGACCGTGATGAGCCCCTCCGTGACCGTCACCGTCTTGCCGAGCGCCCAGATGCAGCGGATGGTCGCCAAAATGTCCTGGGACAGGCCGCGAAAGGTGATCGCCGTCTCCTCTCGCGCAAGCAGCGCGCATATTAAAATCCGGTGGAACTGGGACTTTGAAGACACGGCGGCCACAGTTCCCGCAAGCGACCGGGGCTCAAGGCGGATATCCATCAGGCAAGGCCCTCCTCAATCATTTGGTCGAGCTGCTCCATGGTTATTTTCATGAGCCGGTCGTAGATGACAATCGTGATGCCGGCGGCCCCGCGCTTCTTGTCGGCCCGCGCGGCGGCCTTGACGGCGTCTGTCGGAATGCCGGTGGCTATGGGCAGGCCGAGCCCTGTCAGCACCGCTTCGAGCTCGCGGGCCGAACCCGCCGGGGCAAGGCCTTGCCCCTCAGCCGCCCGTGCCATGGCCGCCATGCCGATGGCGACCGCCTGGCCGTGGGGGACGGTGTAGTCTGAGGCGAGTTCAACGGCGTGGCCGATGGTGTGGCCGAAGTTTAGCAGCATGCGCCGGCTCCCCTCTTTTTCGTCGGCCTCGACAACATCCCGCTTGTGGCGGCAGCAGGCCGCCACCATCTCGGCGGGCGGCAGCTCCCACGGACGGCCGCCGAATATCATGCCGTATTTGACGACCTCGGCCATGCCGCCGGCGTAAGTCTCAGGCGGCAGCGTCTCAAAAGTCTCGGGGTCGCAGAGGACTAATATGGGTTGCCAGAAAGCCCCGGCCATGTTCTTGCCGCAGGCGAGGTCGACCGCGGTCTTTCCGCCGACCGATGAGTCGACGCCGGCCAGCACCGTCGTCGGAATTTGCAGATAGTCGATGCCCCGCCGGTAGAGGGCGGCGGCAAGTCCGCCGAGGTCCCCCGCCACGCCGCCGCCAAGGGCGACAAGCAGGCCGCCCCGGTCGAGCTCGGCCGCCCCCATGGCCTCAAGCAGGCGGGTCAGGGTCCCCATGTTTTTGCTGCGTTCGCCCGGCGCGAAAGTGAACAGGGCCGTCTGATACCCCGCCTCTTCGTAGGAGGCGCGGACGGGCTCGCCGTAGAGCGACGCCACCGTCTCGTCGCAGCAGAGCATGGCCCTGCACGGGGCTTTGACGGCCGCCGTCAGGGCGCCGCAGTCTTTCAGCAGCCCCTTTTCAATCAGTATATCATATTCTCTGTCTGTGCCCACATGGATTTTAATCACGCCGCACCCCCGTCAATGCGGATTTTGCGCTGCTTGCCCTCGGTGAGCATCTCGGTCAGCCGCGCCTCGTCGCCCGAGGCAATGGCCTCTCTGAAGTCCGAAAGACGGGCTTGGAGCAGGTCTAACTCATGCGCGAGAAAGTCGCGGTTTTGCAAAAACAGCTCGGCCCACAGCGCCTCGTTGAGGTAGGCCACCCGCGTCATGTCTTTGAAGCTGCCGGCCGAAAAACCGGCCTGCCGCTCGGCCGTGGGACTTGTGATGTAGGCGCTCGACACGACGTGCGCGAGCTGCGAGGTGTAGGCGATGACGGCGTCGTGAGTCTCGGCCGTCGCCGTGACGACGCCGCCAAAGCCTACCGAGGTGAAAAAGTCCGTCAGCATCCCGTCTTTGTCCCCCGGCTCGACTAAAATCATAGACGCACCCTTGAAGAGGTCGGCGCGGGACGCGCCGTAGCCGGTCTTTTCAATGCCGGCCATCGGATGTCCGCCGACAAAGGCGAACTCGTATTTGGCGGCCGCGGCCCGCCCGGCCACGCAGACCGCCCGCTTTGTGCCGCAGCAGTCGACGACGACGGTGTCTTTCGCGACAAGCGCCCCCTTCTCGGAAAACCACGCCTCGGTGAGCCCGGGCGCCAGCGCCACAATGATGAGCTCGCACAGGGGGAGCCTTGAATCCGTCAGCTCGCCGATGACGGCCCCGTCCGCGATTGCGGCTTCAAGGACGGCCCCGTCTTTGTCGTCCCCCAGCACTTTGTGCCCCGTGTGCGTCGACACCGCTTTGGCCATGGAGCCGCCAATCAGCCCCAGTCCCACAATTCCGATGACCATATTCTCTCCTTATGCCGTTTCGGCTCTAAATCGGTGGGGCAGCACGGCGGCGACGGCGGCCGATATGTCGGCAAAGCTTTCGGGCGTCACCGACTGGGCCCCGTCGCACCACGCCTTTTCGGGGTGGTTGTGCACTTCAATCATGAGCCCGTCGGCCCCGATGACGGCCGCCGCCAGCGCCATGGGCTTGACGAGCGAGCGCACGCCGGTGCCGTGGCTTGGGTCGACCAAAATGGGCAGGTGGGTCATCTCCCGCAGCAGCGGGACGGCCGAGAGGTCCAGAGTGTTGCGGGTGTCGGTCGTGAAGGTGCGAATGCCCCGCTCGCAGAGGATGACTTTCTGATTGCCGCCGGCCAGAATATACTCGGCGCTCATCAAGAGCTCGGTTAAGGTGGCCGAAAAGCCCCGCTTTAAGAGGATGGGCTTGTCCAGCCGGCCGAGCACTTTGAGCAGCTCGAAATTTTGCATGTTGCGGGCCCCGACCTGAATGACGTCGACCTCGTCGAAGTAGGGCAGCTCCGAGATGTCCATGATTTCGGTCACGACCGGCAGCCCCGTCTCCCTGCCGGCCCGAAGCAGCATATCAAGCCCCTTTTCCCGAAGCCCCTGAAAGGCGTAGGGCGAAGTGCGCGGCTTGAAGGCACCGCCCCGCAGCATGACGGCCCCGGCCGCCTTGACGGCGGCGGCGATCTCTGAAATCTGTTCCTGCCCCTCAATGGAGCAGGGGCCCGCAATGAGGGTGAAGCCGCCGCCGCCCACCTTGACGCCGCCGACCTCGACCACCGTGTCCCCCTGGTGCATTTTGCGGCTGGCGCACTTGTAGGGCTCCATGACCCGCTGTACATCCTTGACAATGCTCATGGCCCGCAGCATCTCAATGTCGATGGCGGTGGTGTCCCCCACCAGCCCCAGCACCGTGTGGTTGACTCCGATGGAGTCGTGCACCGTGATGCCCTGTTCCTCCAGCCACTCTCTAAGCGCCGTAATGCGGCGCTCGTCGGCCCCCTGTTTTAAAATGATAATCATACTCTGCCCCTCCGAATGAAAAAAATAGACCGCAGTGTTTGTTCACTGCGGTCATCTCTCGAAACTTCCGGTAGCGTCTCGGCAAATGGCTCAAATACAGTGCACTAAATTATGCTTACGAAAGTAATAAGCATAAAAGTAGCCGTATTCGCCATAAAAACCGAACTGACGCATGCCTTTGCTCCCTCTTTGAAAAGTTGTAAACAGTATAGCACCCGCGGGGCATTTGTCAATAAGGCGCGCACAAATTTGGCTATTTTGACAAAAAGTGCCGCAGACTCGCCCCGCCTCGGGCGCACCTTCGGGGAATTTTACCCGAAGAAGGTCTCAATGACCTTGGGGGCCCCCTCGGTCGAGTAGACCCACCGGTCGATGTGGCCGCCCTGAATGAAATATTCGAGCGGGATGGGCTCCCCCTCCCCTTTGAAGTGGTCGGCCACCACCAGCTTGATTTTCATGCGCTCGGGCAAAATGCTCTTGATGTAGACGACGGCGACATCCCCCACCGCAAGCGCTTCCTGCGGCTCGGCAAGTCCGGCCAGATTGGGCGTCAGCTCAATGAAGACGCCGTAGCTCTCAAGCCCCCGCACGACGCCGGCCACCGTCTGGCCGACCGAGAATTTCGCGGCGTTCTCCTCCCAGGTCCCGAGCAGCTCCCGCAGCGTCAGCGAAATGCGGCCGGGCGACTCCCGCCCTTTGACGGCGCAGAGCAGCTTCCACCCCTCCCGCACCCGGTCGGACGGGTGGGAGATGCGGGAGACCGACAGGTTGTCAATCGTGACGAGGGAGGGGATGCCGCAGCCGATGTCGACAAAGGCGCCAAAACCGGCAAGCCTTGTCACGGTGCAGGGGATGATGTCGCCGGGGCGAAGCAGCGATACGTATTTGTCAATGCACTCCTGTTGGGCAGCCCTCCGGGAGAGGACCGGCGTGTCCCCGTCAAATTCCTCCACCTTGCAGACGACCCTGCGGCCCACCCGGGTGACGACCGCGATGGCGCGGGTCTCGCCGGTGTCGAGCCCCACGGCGCATTCGACGTGCGGCATGAAGCCGCGGCAGCACCCGAGGTCAACGGTCAGGTTGCCCTCCTCGTCGCAGAGGATGGCCTTCCCCTCCAGCAGGGCGCCGGAGGAGGCGGCGCGTCGCACGTCCTCCATGGTGTGCCGACTCGGGGCCTCCCCTTCCGGTCTGAATATTTTTGTATTCAATGAAACGTCCCCCCTTTTGCTTCATGTATATGTTGCAAAAGGGGGGATGCAGAACATCAGGGTGTTTACGGCGCAAGATACGGGGAGCGCATGAAAAACTCCCAAAAATTGCACCGACAAAATGTAAAAAACCCTTGACATTTTGTGATATCGAGAATATGATGATAATGTAAAAAGTTTTTGACATTCAGAGAGGAGGATTTTCGTTGAAACGAACATGTAAAGCGGATGAGATGGAGATGGCCATAAGCTTCAAGGCCATGCGGTTGTCCTGGGCATTTGTGTTGCTTTCGCTCCTCGCGTGGTGTGTGGGGGAACTCCTCGTCCGACACGAAATGCCGTTCATTCCGTTTATGATTATCTGCGTTTCAAATCTGATTTTTTTCTCAGCCAAGCTCATTCTGACAAAGAAATTGGCCGGGGAAGGGTCGGACGAAAATGAAAAATAACGTCAAATTTTTGAGAAAACAAATGGATATGCGGCAGGAGGACCTGGCGGGGCGGCTCGGGGTGACGAGGCAGACCATCATCGCGATTGAAAACGACAAGTATGACCCGACTTTGTCGCTGGCCTTTAAACTCGCGGATTTGCTCGGGACAACGGTGGATGAGCTCTTTTCGCCGGGAAGGCCGTGACGGCGGACACCGCACACAAATATTCCTGACTACGCAAAAAGAGAGCGCCGGCAGACTTGTCGGCGCTCTAATTCCATTAGGCGTTGAATTTATCGGGCGGCGACTGTCTGAGCCCGAACTCAAACAAAATGGCCTCGACGATGCGGCGGCAGGCCTGCCCGTCCCCATAGGGGTTGACGGCTTTGGCCATGGCGTCGTAGGCCGACTTGTCGGTGAGCAGCGTCTGCGCCGCCGCCACGATGTCATTTTCCTTCGTGCCGACAAGGCGCACCGTGCCGGCCTCCACCGCCTCCGGCCGCTCGGTCTCCCGGCGCAGCACTAAGACCGGCTTGCCGAGCGCCGGCGCCTCCTCCTGAAGGCCGCCCGAATCGGTCATGACAAAGAGGCACCGCGACATGAGGTTGTGCATGACGGCCGCGTCGACAGGCTCTGTGAGCCGGACATTCGGAATGTCCGAAAGCAGCCGGTAGACGGGTTCCCGCACGGCGGGGTTGGGGTGGACGGGGTAGATGACGCCGACGTCCGGGTGGGCGAGGGCGACGCCCCGCACAGCCCGGCAGATGGCCTCCAGCGGCCCGCCGAGATTTTCCCTGCGGTGGGCGGTCAGGACGATGTACTTGTCAAACCCCGCCGCCATCGGCAGCGCCATTTCTTTACGCACCGTATATTTTAAGGCATCTATTACAGTATTGCCGGTGACGTAGACCCCCTTTGCCACCCCTTCGCGGGCGAGGTTGGCGGCGTTGTTCCTGGTGGGGGCGAAGTGATACTTTGCGAGGTGCCCCACGACGATGCGGTTGGCCTCCTCCGGAAAGGGGGCGGCCATGTCGTATGTGCGCAGCCCCGCCTCGACATGCCCGACCGGGATGCCGCAGTAAAAGGCGGCGAGCGCGGCGCTGGCCGTCGTCGTCGTGTCCCCGTGGACCAAGACGAGGTCGGGCGCAAGCTCGCGCAGCGGCCCCTCGAGCCCCGCAATGACCTTGGAGGCGATGCCGCACAGCGACTGCCGGTCCCGCATGACGTCGAGGTCAACGTCGGGGACAATTTCAAAGAGCTTATTGACTTCGTCCAGGAGTTCCCGATGCTGGGCCGTGACGCAGACGTGGCTTTCAATTTCGGGCTCCCTGCGCAAAGCGTCGCACAAGGGCCCCATTTTGATGGCCTCCGGTCGGGTTCCGTAAATGGACAGCACCTTAATCATGCGGCGTCTCCTCCCCCTGCGCCGTGTCGGCGTGCGCTTCCTCGTCCGGCTTTTGCACCACGGCGTGCAGCGTGCCGTTTTTGCGGCGCTCATCCACGGTGTGGGCGGCGACAATCGAGACCAGCATGGCACTTCCGACCAGCATGAGGGCCTTCATGGCGCCGGACGAGGTCAGCAGCACCGCGGCAAGCCCCAAAATGGCCGAGACGACATACATGATGGCGACCGCCTGCTTCTGGGAGAAGCCCATGTCGATGAGCCGGTGGTGCAGGTGCCCGCGGTCGGCCTTCATAGGCGGCCGGCCGGTGGCAATGCGGCGGATGATGGCAAACGTCGTGTCGAAAATCGGCAGGCCGAAAATGAGGAAGGGCACCGTGAAGGAGATGACGGCGTAGAACTTGAAGAGCCCCTGAATGGACATGGTGGCCAGCATATAGCCTAAAAACATGGCGCCGGTGTCGCCCATGAAAATTTTTGCCGGATTTAAGTTGTAGGGGATGAAGCCGATACAGGCGCCGGCCAGGGCCGCCGCCAACAGCGCGACCGAGGCGTCCGACACCAGAATGGAGATGGTCATGAGGGCGAAGGTGCCGATCGAGGAGACCCCGACCGCAAGCCCGTCCAGCCCGTCAATGAAGTTGACGGCGTTGGTCATGCCGACAATCCACAGCAGCGTAAGCGGAATGCCCCAGACGCCCAGCACGATGTAGGGTTTATCCGAGAAAATGTTGAAGTTGGTCAGCACTTCCACCTTGACTCCGGCGAAGACCGGAATGAGGGCGGCCGCGATTTGAATGGCGAATTTGGGCTTTGCCGGCAGCGCCACGATGTCGTCCACAATGCCGAGCACGACAATGAGGCAGGCCCCGAGCAGCGTGGCCCGAAGCTGAGGCGTGATGTCGACAAAGAGCAGCGACGCAAATATGAAGCCGCAGAAAATGGCCAGCCCTCCGAGCCGCGGAATGGGGTGGTCATGCATGCGGCGGCCGTCTTTGGGGATGTCGATGGCCCCCACCTTGCCGGCCAGCGCTTTGACCAGCGGGGTGAGGGAAAAAGCCGTCAGCGCGGCGACGGCAAAGGTCAGTGATATTTCGAGATAGAAGGCAGGAACCATGGCACTCCTAACATACGTTCATCGGGGCCTTCCGCACGGCGGAAAGCCCCTTTTCGGACAGTTATTTGGGCATGATGAAGCCAAGCTTCTCATGCACCTCATTGACTTTGGCCTGTGCAATCGCCTGCGCCTTGTCGGCGCCGATTTTCAGCAGGCTGTCGAGGTGATCGGTATTTTTCAAGAGGTCAAGCGTGCGCTCCCGCACCGGGCGCAGCAGCTCGACCGTCGCCTCGCCCACGGCTTTTTTGAAGTCGCCATAGCCGCGGCCAGCAAACTCGGCCTCGACCTCAGCCGGCGTTTTTCCGGTCCCCGCACAGTAGATGGAAATGAGGTTGTTGACCCCGTCCCGGCCCTCGCCAATGGCAACGGTCGACCCGCTGTCGGTGACCGCCCGCTTGAACTTGCGCATGATGGCCTCCGGCTCATCCATGACGAGGACATAGGCGTTGTCGTTGGTGTCGGACTTCGACATTTTGGCGGTGGGCTCCTGCAGGCTCATGATTCTGGCCCCGATTTTGGGGGTGATGCACTCGGGCGGCACAAAAGTGCCGGGGAAGGCCGTGTTGAACCGGATGGCGATGTCGCGGGCCAGCTCGACATGCTGCCGCTGGTCCTCGCCGACCGGCACGACGTCGGCATTGTAGATGAGAATATCGGCCGCCATGAGCACCGGGTAGTCGAAGAGCCCCGCGTTGATGTTGTCGGTGTGCTTTCTCGACTTCTCCTTGAACTGGGTCATGCGGGAGAGCTCGCCGAACATCGTAAAGCAGTTTAAAATCCAGGCCAGCACCGCGTGCTGCGGCGCGTGGCTTTGAATGAAGAGAATGCACTTGTCGGGGTCAAGCCCTGAGGCCAAAAGCTGCGCAAAGAGCTGATAGGCCTGCGAGCGCAGGTTCTCGGGGTCCTGCCGCACCGTGACGGCGTGCTGGTCGACGACGCAAAACCGGCAGTCGTACTCGTCTTGCATCTCAGCAAAATTCTTTAAGGCGCCGAGGTAATTGCCCAGCGTAATGCGGCCGCTCGGCTGAATGCCGCTGAACGCGATTTTCTTTTTATCCATACGGAATCTCCCTTTCAAAATCAATCAAATTCGGATTTGACCGAGCGCAAAAACAGCCCTGTCAACTCCTGTTTGGGGTCTGCGCCGTGGTGCACGATGTTGAGCACCGCCCGCGAAATGGGCAGCTCGACCCCGAGTTCGTCCGACAGCTTCACCATGGCCTTGACGGTGTAGACCCCTTCGGCCAGCTTGGTGTAGGCCTCGCCCTTGACAAAGGTCTCGCCGAACATGCGGTTTTGCGAGAACTCCGAGAAGAGCGTGGCCTCATAGTCGCCCAGATGGCACAGCCCGTAAGCCGAAAGCTCATTGCCGCCCATGGCCTTAATGAGCCTTGCGACCTCCCTCGCCCCGCGGGCCATGAGGGCTCCCTTGAGGCTGGTATAACCGAAGCCGTCGAGCATGCCGGCGGCAAGTCCGATGACGTTCTTGGCCGCGGCGCCGATTTCGGTGCCGATGAGGTCGTTTCCGATATAGAGGCGAATCAGCTCGCTGCCGAGCGCATCGATGATCCACTTGATGAGCGCCTTGTCCTCGCTGTCGACCACCATCGCGCCCGGAATGCCGGCCGTGTAGCTCTGCACATGACCGGGCCCGGAGAGTACCGCCACGCGAACGCTCTGCCTGATGCTCTCGCCCATGACGGTCGAGAGCCGCTTGCCGGTGTCCTGCTCAAGCCCCTTCATGCAGAGCAAAAAGGGCTTTTTCGACAGGTCATACCTGTCTAGCCGCGCGGCGAAAGAGCGCAGCGCCTGCGAGGAGATGGATATGATGATGAGCTCGGCGTGGCCGACGGCCTCGTCGAGGTCGGTTGTCAGTTTCAGGCCGGAGGGCAACTCGAGATAGCTGTTGCGGCGGGTCCGAATCAGCTCCTCGATGTCCGGTTCCCCCGGCCTGCCCCACATGAGTACGTCGTGCCCGCAGCGCGCGGCATACCAGGCCTGAAAGGCGCCCCAGCGTCCGCATCCGAGTACGGATATTTTCATGATGCCGTCCTCCCACAGAATAGTTTCGTCAGTTCCATTGCCGCCGGCGCATGTCAACGCCCAAAAAAGCGGGGCACAAAGCAACCCGCGGTATGCCGATGGCAAAAGCGGTGAAAATGACCGCTTTTGGCTATTATAGCATAACCGTTAGCGAAAGAGAATAGGATACTTAAAATTGAAAGCTGTGAACAATTTGCAAATTATTGTGAATTATTGGAAAAGTGTTGACATGCCGGCTTCCCGGTGGTATTATATTTTGGCAATCAAAAAAATACCGCGGAGTGGAGCAGTCCGGTAGCTCGTCGGGCTCATAACCCGAAGGTCGTAGGTTCAAATCCTGCCTCCGCAACCAATTTCACTTAAGACCGAAATCAACGCACTTGTTGTGATGATTTCGGTCTTTTGTTTTTCAAAATAATCTTAAGCACTATTTTTACATCCAAAGCATTTTCTGTTATCGTTATTTACTTCTCGATACAATTACCTACTGAATTGAAATTCAAAGGCTATAAC
>DATMZG010000085.1:0-6076 GCA_035560415.1 Candidatus Acidiferrum sp.
TGTTTATATAGTTCATATATCTGGGGGCGATCTTGGTGGACGGATTTGAAAAAAGAAGAAACGATAAGAAAAAAGCCATCATGCAGACGGCTTTAGAGTTATTCGATCAATACGGGTTTGATAAGGTGACCGTGACAGAGATTGCGGAAAAAGCTCATGTGTCCAAAGTATCGATTTATAATTTTTTTGAAAGCAAAGACAATCTCCGGCGCAACATTATTAAGGACATGTTGGATGCAAGCATCGAAAAAATAAAGACGTTGATTGAAAAAGAAGGAAGCTTTATTGAAAAAATTGAGGAATATATTCAAATTCGCACATGGTATTATGGAAAATACAGCCTGCGGTTCTTTTTTGAGGCTGTAGAGGGTGATTCGGAACTGCGGCAATATCTTGATGCTTTTAACGCTTCCAGCAAGCAGCTTATAATGACGTTTATTGGAAAAGGTAAACATTTGGGTATTTTTTCACCGGACGCATCCAACACCGCAATTGAAATCTATATTGACATGATTCAGACCTATTTAACGCACAGCAAAGAAATTCGCGACAGGATTGAACGTAATCCTGAGCTGGTAAGAGAGATAAATATGCTGTTTTTGGATGGTTTAATTCGAGGAAAAGAGCAATAGGCCCAACGAAGAAACAAAGGAGCCGTAACAGAAACTAAGTTTTGTTACGGCTCCTTTACATATAATTCGTGCCTGTGGGTTCGCAGTTAGGTATGGCGTAATGGGCCATATTTGCCGATTGGGCATGTTCTGTTTTAGGCAAAGCCAAATCCGGCAGCAAATAGTCTCCGGATTATGAATTATATACGCTCTTTCATTTGTTTTTGCCTACAATACATTTGCAGCCGCTGGCTTCCAGCCTATTTACAATACCGTTTGCCGACTATCAAATGTTTATTTGAGATTACTACCTTATCATGTCGCCTAAAGGGGCGGTTATTTTGAAGCTCGGTCAGAAGGCCCAAAGCCCGTCACACGCCGACCGGAAGGCCGAGCTCGCACCGGCGCTTTGCGGCCTCGCGGTCGGCGGCAAAAATGAGGACCACAACCGCGGCGCAGATGCCGATGTACCCATACCAGGCCGGCAGATAGGTGCCGACATGGTCGTAGACCCAGCCTGAGAAGGGCACGGCAATGGCCGAGCCCGCCATGCCGACCGAGGCCATGAGGCCGTATATGGAGCTGTAGTAGAGGTCGCCGAACAGCCGGTTGACGATGTAGGTGCGCTGGACGGTCTGAATGGCGTTGGAGAGGCCGAAAGTCACGACAAACAGTTTCGGCGCAAAGGGCAGCCGGGCGAAAATCAGCAGCACGAGGGAGGCGGCGAAGAGCCCGCTGCCGTAAATCGCCCCGACTTTGATGCCGTATTTGTCGTAGACGCAGCCGAGCAGAATTTTGCCGGCGATCAGCACTGCCATAGTGCCGGCGTAGATGGCGGAGGCGTTGTCGGACGAGTAGCCGATGTCGGAGAGATAGGCGATGACATGGGCTTGGGTGCCCATGCCGACAAAGCTGGTCAGAAAAGTGGCGGCGCCGAAAAACCAGAAGGCCGAGCAGTGGGTGGCCTGGTCGCGGGTGAAGCCGGTGCGCAGCGTCGGCTCCGGTGCGCGCTCGTCCACGCCGTAGGGCAATAGCCCTTTGTCTGCCGGCTTATCCCGCAAAATGAGCAGGATAGTGGGGACGGTCATGAAAAAGAAAATAGTGCCCATGACCCGAAAGCCCGACTGCCAGCCGTGGGCCTGCACCGACGCGTTGACGATGGGCACCATGAGGGAGGCGGCAAGCCCCGAGCCCGACAGGGAGACCCCCATGGCAAGCCCTTTTTTTGCGGCAAACCAGTTTGAGAGCAGTTTGGCCACCGCAATGGTGCCGCAGAGTCCCGTAGAGACGCCGATGACGGCGGCGACGATGTAAAAATGCCAGACCTCACTCGCAAAGGAGTAGCCGAAAACGCCGGCCGACATGGCGAGGGCGCCGACCAGCATCGTGGGGCGCAGCGGTCGGCGCTCAAACCATCGGCCGATGAGGGGCGCCGTCAGCATGGAGCCGAAGGAGGAGAAGGTGGAATAGAGCGTAAATCGCGCCCTCGTCACGTCGAACGCCTCGCAGACCGGTTTGACAAAGACGCTCATGGAGTTTGAGATGACCCCGACGCAGGCGCCGGTCATCAAAAGACAGCCGGCAACCATGACCCAGGCATAGTGGAATCGCGGGCCTGTTTTTTCCATAGGGGCACGACCTTTCCTTCGGTTTTCCGTTTTCATGGAAGCGATGCAATATTGGGGATTTTATTGCACAAAATATTGCTGAGGTGATGAAATGGACAGGCATACCACAGAGCACACCACTGAACACACCAACCGGGCAAGACCGCTGTTTCCTCCCGAAGTGCCGGCCACGTCCGACAAGCCGGAAATCGGCAATCTCCCGGCGGAGGGCGGGGGCGAAGAGATACTGCCGCCCCTCAAACTGCAAGATATTCAAAGCCTGTAAGAAAAACGGAAAAAACCGGCCGGCGCCTGAGTTCCAGCTTCTGCTGGGCCGGCGCCGGCCATTTTGATTTACAGTTTCGCCTTTGCCTTTGAGGCCGAAATGTCGGCCGCGAGCAGAATGGCCATGATGAGGAAAATGACGACGGCGTAACCGGCCCAGGCCGCCATATAGGAGCCGGTTGCGTCATAGACAAAGCCGGAGAAGGGCATGCCGAGCGACATTCCCGCCATGTAGAAAGGGGAGGAGATGCCGTAGATTCTGGCATACTCGAGGTCGCCGAAGAGGTGGCTGACAAAGTAGGGCATCGGAATGGTCTGCATGGCGTTTGCAAGTCCGAAGATGACGGCAAAGCCAAAGGCGAGCCCCTTGTCCCGCCCGGCGGTGAGCAGCAGGACTTCGGAGGCCACGAAGACCGCGCACATGTACACGGTGCCGACCCGCACGCCGAACTTGTCGAAAATATAGCCGAGCAGCACTTTGCCGGCCATGAGCACCGCCATGGAGAGCGAGAACATGGAAGAGGCGAAGTCCGAAGTGTAGCCGACGTCGGTGAGGTAGGCGATGACATGCTGCTGGGTGCCCATTCCGACAAAGCCGGTCAAAAAGAGCGAGGCCACAAAGAACCAGAAGGCCGGCATGCGCACGGCCTCCGCCCGGGTGAACCCGGTCTTGCGGGGGGCCTCGCCGTCCTTGGCGGCCAGCTTTTCGGCGCCCAGCGCCGTCTGGCCAACGTCCTCCGGCCGCGGCTTGATGAGCAGCAGGATGGTCGGCAGCGTCAGACAGATGAAGATGACCGAGAGGGTGCGGTAGCCGCCGCGCCAGCCCGAAGACTCAATGATTTTGTTGACGATGGGCACCATGACGGTGGCGGCAAGCCCCGAGCCGGTGTAGGCGATGCCGGTGGCAAGGCCGCGCTTGTCGACAAACCAGCGGGAGAGTAAGAGCGCAATCGGAATGCCGTTCATGAGCCCGATTAAAGTGCCGTTCATAATTGCGATGGCATAGAACTGCCACAGCGAAGTGGCGAAGGAGTAGAGCATGAGGGTGCCGGCGCCGGCGCAGCAGCCGATGACCATCAGCCGCTTAAAGGGGTATTTCTCGAAAAATCCGCCGATGAAAGGCGCCATGACCATACTGCAGACCGATGAAAAAGTTGCGTAAAGCGAGAACTGCCCGCGGGCAACGCCGAGCGCCTCCGAGACCGGCTTGACAAACACGCTCACGCAGTTGGACGCGATGCCGATGCCCGCCCCAGCCAAGAGCATGCAGCAGCCCACGATGACCCAGCCGTAAAACGGCCGGTGCTTTTGCGTAGCTTCCATATTTTTTTAATATTCCTCCCTGTGCCGTCGAAAAAAAAGGGCGCAGATGCCCCTTCCCGCGGCAGACTGCAACAAGGACATCATACCACATTGTATCTTTGGATACAATTGAGTATGGATAAAAAGGAGCCAAAAATAACGTTGGTATTTTGGACATGTTGTTGAGATGAATGACAAACCCGCCGCCAAAAGATTCACAGTTTGGTGTTTGTACTGAGAAGCCGGACATGATATAATAGTTACAACCCAAAAACCGACCGCTGTCCGGAACTCGCGATATTGGAGGTGCTTTGCCATATTTGACAACATGGTGCTGGTCTGGCTTGTGCTGACCGTCATATTCCTCGTGGCCGAAGGGCTGACTTTCGGGCTGACGACGCTCTGGTTTGCGCTGGGGTCGCTCGTTGCGCTGCTCGCGGCTTTTATTCGGCTGCCGGTCCCGGTGCAGGTCATTTTATTCATTGTGGTTTCGGCGGCCTCCCTGCTGCTGCTTCGCCCCATTATCAACGGGGTGCTCAAGGTGGGCAGAGAGCGCACCAACGCCGACCGGGTCATCGGCAAGACCGCCCGGGTGACCGAGACCATCGACAACATTCAGGAGCGCGGCCAGGTGCGCCTCGACGGCCAGGTCTGGACCGCCCGCTCCGACTCCGGGGAGTGCATTGAGCGGGGCCGCGAGGCCGTCGTGCTGCGCATCACAGGCGTCAAGCTCATTGTCAAGTCGGTCCCCGAGCCGCCGCCCGTCCAACAGGAGCCGCCCGTCCCGCAAGAGCCCCTTAACCCTTAGCTCTTCACTCTTAAGTTCTTAGCTCTAAGCTATTTTGTTCTTAGTTCAAAACTGGAGGTTTTGCATATGCCACCCATCATCGCAGCCATCCTATGGACCGTTTTCGGACTGCTTGTCGTCGCAGTCGTGGCCTCCTGCATTCAGATTGTGCCGCAGGCCAAAGCCTACATCGTCGAGCGGCTGGGCGCCTATCAGGCCACCTGGGAGGTCGGACTGCACTTCAAAATTCCGCTCATTGAGCGCATTGCCAAAAAGGTCTCGGTCAAGGAGCAGGTGGTCGACTTCCCGCCCCAGCCAGTCATCACGAAGGACAACGTGACGATGCAAATTGACACCGTCATCTACTTCCAGATCACCGACCCCAAGCTCTACGCCTACGGCGTTGAGGTGCCGATGTCGGCCATTGAGAACCTGACGGCCACGACGCTGCGAAACATCATCGGCGACCTTGAGCTCGACGAGACGTTGACCAGCCGCGACCACATCAACAGCAAAATGCGGCTCATTTTGGATGAGGCGACCGACGCCTGGGGCATCAAGGTCAACCGGGTTGAGCTCAAGAACATCCTGCCGCCCCGCGAAATTCAGGACGCCATGGAAAAGCAGATGAAGGCCGAGCGCGAGCGCCGGCAGGCCATCTTACAGGCCGAGGGCGTCAAGGCCTCCCAGATTCTCGTGGCCGAAGGCGAAAAGGAGTCGGCGATTTTGAGGGCCGACGCCTCCAAAATCACGAAAATCCGCGAGGCCGAAGGCGAGGCCGAGGCCATTCTGACCGTGCAGCGGGCCCTTGCCGACTCCATTAAGCTCTTGAATGAGGCAAGCCCCGAAGAGGGCGTCATCAAAATCAAGGCGCTCGAAGCTTTCGCAAAGGCGGCCGACGGCCGGGCGACCAAAATCATCATTCCGAGCGAAATTCAGGGCATCGCGGGGCTTGCCGCCTCCGTGGCCGAGACGTTGGCGCCAATTCCCGCGCCGGCCGTCAAGGCCCCTCAGCACAAAGCGCCGGAAAAGGAATAGTGCAAAAAACACACTGCCGCCGGACTTCACGTCCGGCGGCTTTTTTATCGTCCCGGGGTCCGAATAAAAAGGGCTGCCCGGGACGTAAACTATTGGAAGAGAAGAAGACGGCGTCTGAAGACGCCGATTGTATCGGGGAGTGATTGAATGAGGCTTACGGACGCCGCGACGGCGGCGGTGGGCAGGGCCACCGGGTGCGCGAGGAGACTCGGCCACAGCTTTGTCGGCAGCGAGCATCTGCTGTACGGGCTGGCGTCGGACGACAGGGGGCTCGTGTCGGCCATGCTGTCGAGCTACGGAGTGACGGCGGCCGCCGTGGAGGCGGCTGTCGCTTCGCGCTACGGCAGAGGGGCGCCAAACGGCGCGCCGCCGGGGCTGACGCCGCGGGGCAAGCGGGTCTTGGAGGGGGCGGCCGCGGGGGCCGCCGCTTTCGGGCAGTCTCACGT
>DATMZG010000086.1:0-8327 GCA_035560415.1 Candidatus Acidiferrum sp.
GGGGTGTTGCAATTCACTAAAATCTATGGTACGATATTATCGTTCTTGAACAAATGTCATAAACACTTTTCGGAGGTGCCAAATGGCAAACAGGTTTTTTCAGGGAGTCATCCATCAACTGAAAGAGGTTATGGAGCGCGATATCGGCGTGGTTGATGACTCCGGCATCATTGTTGCCTGTAGCAACCTCTCGGATATCGGCAACAAAATTGAGGGCCTCGCCGTGGCTATGGCCGACGAGCGCGGCTTCATCAAACTGTCCGGAATCACGTTTATGGCGCTTGGCTCGGACGGGCTCAGCGGAAATTATGCTTTTGTACACGGCACCGACGAAGTGGCAGAACAGTGCACTGCCATTATCTCGGTGTCGCTTTGGAACTTAAAGCAGTTTTTCGACGACAAATACGATAAAAACAACTTCATTAAGAACATCCTCTTTGACAACATTTTGCCGAGCGACGTGTATGCGAAGTCCAAAGACCTTGGATTCACATTCGACGCCCGGCGAATTGTCATGATTGTCTCAGTGGACGGGAAAGTCAAGGGGCTCCTGTCCGACATCGTGCAAAAAGTGCTGGGGGACAAGGGGAGAGAGCTTCTCGTCAGCGTCAGCGAGCGGGAGGTGGCGGTGGTCGCCGAGCTTGGCAACGCCGACGCCGACGATACTTATAAAATCGCCCAGAACCTCTCGGACGCCGTGACCCAGCAAAGCGGCGTCAAATGCACGGTGGGGCTGAGCATGCCGGCCGCAAATCTCAGAGAGCTGGCCCGCGCCTATAAGGAGGCGCAGCTGTCGCTCGACATCGGCAACGTCTTCAACAAGGGCAAGACGGTCATGAGTTACGACAACCTCGGAATCGGCCGCCTCATCTACCAGATGCCGACGACGCTGTGCGAGATGTTCCTGGTGGAGGTCTTCAAGCGCGGCTCCATCGACTGTCTCGACGACGAGACGCTGATTACAATTGAGAAATTCTTTGAAAACAACCTGAACGTCTCCGAGACGGCGAGAAAGCTCTTTGTCCACCGCAACACGCTGGTGTACAGGCTTGAAAAAATTAAAAAGCTGACGGGGCTCGACATTCGCGATTTCGACAACGCGATTGTCTTCAAGATGGCGCTTATGGTGAACAGTTATCTCTCTGCAAACGATAAGAAATATTGAGGAACTCCGCGTACCGTCGAGCCGTCCGGCACTGCGCTGTGACGGCTCTACTTCGGAAGGGACCAGACGACTATGATTGAGTTTAGCGGTGTGTCAAAAGTCTACGAGAACGGCACCAAGGCGCTCGAAGACATCAACATCAAGGTGGAGGACGGCGAATTTGTCTTTATTGTCGGCCCGTCGGGGGCCGGAAAGTCCACTTTAATCAAACTGCTTATGAAAGAGGAGGAGCCGACGCAGGGAAAAATCGTCGTCGGCGGGTCTGACCTCGCGGCCCTGAAGCGCCGGGATGTGCCGTATCTGCGGCGAAAAATGGGCATTGTCTTTCAGGACTTTCGGCTGATTGGTGAACTGAATGTCTATGACAACATCGCCTTTGCCATGAAAGTGACCAACAGCTCCAAAAACAGCATTCGCCGCCGGGTGCCCTATGTGCTCAAACTGACAAACCTCGCCGGCAAGGCCAAGGCCTACCCGAACGAGCTGTCGGGCGGGGAACAGCAGCGGGTGGCTTTGGCCCGCGCTCTTGTCAACAATCCGCTCATGCTGATTGCGGACGAGCCCACCGGCAACATCGACCCCAAGATGTCCTGGGAGATCATGGGGCTTTTAAACGAAATCAACAAGCGCAACACGACGGTGCTGGTCGTAACCCACGAAAAAAACCTCGTGAACGCCATGAAAAAACGGGTGATATACATAGACAGCGGCCGCGTTACGAGCGACCGCATGGAAGGGCAGTACAGTGATCGGTAACGTAGGCTATTTTATCAGTCAGGGCTGCAAGTATTTCTGGTCCAACAAATATGTCTCCATGGCGGCTGTGGGCGTCCTCGCGGCCTGTCTCTTTATCATGGGCAACTTCTGGCTTGTCTATCAAAACGTGGACGTCAACCTCAAACTGCTGCAGGACGAAAATGAGACGGTGCTCTTTTTAAACGAGAACCTGACCGATGACGAGATCACCGGCATCGGAAAACGCATTACGGCAATCGTAAATGTGGACAAGTGTGAATTCGTCACGAAAGAGCAGGCCTTTGAGGACTACAAAGAGGCCTATTCCGACGAGCGGGACCTCTACGCCGACATTGAGGAGCAGGGTGTCAACCCCCTGCGCGACTACTACGTCGTCACCATGAAGGATTTGGAGCTCTACGACGAGACCATTTACCAGCTCCAGCAGATTGACGGCGTCTACCGCGTGCGCATGCGCAAGGACATCATCGACGGCATGCAGCAGGTGGCCAAGGCCATCTACTTCGTCTGCTACTGGATTATGGGGCTGCTCTTTGCCGCGTCGCTCTTCATCATCGTCAACACCATCAAAATCGCCCGGTTTGTCAACCGCCGGCAGATCAACATCATGAAGTTTGTCGGCGCGACCGACTGGTTTGTGCGGTGGCCCTTCATTTTCGAGGGGGCTATCATCGGGCTGACAGCCGCGGCCATCGGCTTTGCGGTCGAGTGGTACGCTTACACCTATGTGATGGAAAAGCTGGCGACCGCCATTAAGGCCATCACGATTATCACGTTCCAGCAGGCGTTTTTGCCGCTGCTTGCCGCCTTCATCGTCTGCGGGCTTGTGGTCGGCGTGCTGGGAAGCGGAATTTCCATTCGGAAGTATCTTGACATCTGACAAAGGAGGACGCGTGTCACATGGGGAATAAGAAGCTCATCCGAAACATCGCCGTCATGCTCGCCGTGCTTTTTGTGCTGGCGGCCCTGGCGCCGGTTGTCATTCAGGCGTTTGCGGCGGACAACGGCTCCATATCGGACCTTGAAAAACAGCTCGACGCTTTGGCAAAAGAGCAGGCCGCCCTTGAAAAAGAGATTAAGAACACCAAGAACAGCAAGCAGACCGAGCTTACGAAAAAAACTCAGTTTGAAAAGCAGGTCAATACGCTGACGAGCAAAATCGAACTCATGGACAACATGATCGGCGAGTATTCGCGGCAGATTGCCGAAAAAGAGCGGGAGAGCAACGACGTGCAGGCCGACATTGACAGCCAGACCGGGCTCTACCTGCTGCGCATGCAGGAGACACAGATGACCGGCAAGCTGTCCTTTCTCGATGTCGTTTTCGGAGCCGCCTCTTTTTCCGACTTGCTGACACGGCTTGACAACGCGGCCGCCATCGCCGCCTATGACGAAAATTTAATCACTTCGCTCCGGGCCTCAAAACAGGCGATTCTCGACGTCAAGGCCACGATTGAACAGGACAAGACAAAGCAGGAGGCGCTGAGGGCCGAAGCCGAGGCGGACAAGACCTCACTCCAGCAGGCGACCAAGGACACGGAAGCCTACATAGCTGAACTTGATTCCGACATCATCCGAAAGCAAAAGCTCTATAAGGAGGCCGAGGCCGAGGAGGAGCGCCTGAATGAGGAGCTCAAGGAGCTGTTGCGGGCCCTGGCCCCGTCCGACTACATCGGCGGCAACATGATTTGGCCGACGCCGGGATATAAGAAAATCAGCTGTCCCTTCGGCATGCGCACCCACCCCATCACGGGCGTCTACAAAATGCACACCGGCATTGACATCGCGGCGGCCGGCGGCACCCAGATTCTCGCGGCAGCCTCCGGGACCGTGCTCAAGACCGGCTACAGCAGCGCCTGGGGCAACTACATCCTGCTCGACCACGGCGGCGGCATTGCGACCTTCTACGCCCATATGAAGACCTCCGCCCTTGTCGCGGTCGGCGCGACGGTCACAAAGGGCCAGAAAATCGGGATTGTGGGCACGACGGGACTTTCGACCGGCAACCATCTGCACTTTGAAGTGCGGGTCGACGGGGACAGTGTGCAGCCGCTGAACTATGTCACGCCAACCTGACAATAAAGGAAGCATTCTATGAAAAAGAAATTTTCGGGTCTCACGCTGCTGTTCTGCTGCATTTTGAGTGCGTTTATCGCCTTTACGGCGACATTTTTCGGCTATCAGCAGGCCGTCAACAGGACCCTGTCCGACGTCGCCGGAATCAAGACCAAGTACGCCAAGCTCATTCGGCTGGAGGAGATCCTGCGGCGGAACTTTGTCTTTGACATCGACGACCGGAAGCTGGCCGACTGGACGCTTTCGGGCCTTGTCTACGGACTTGAGGACGACTACAGCTACTACATGGACGCCGAGACCTACGCCAACATGTCGGCCGAGCTCGAGGGGAATTTCGTCGGCATTGGGGTCAGAGTCAACTACGCCGGCGACAGCGGGCTGATTCGCATCATTCAGGTCATGAAGGGCTCGCCCGCCGAGGCGGCGGGCCTTATGCCCGGCGACCTCATCACGGTCGTCGAGGGCGAGGACGTCGTCGACGTCGGCTACGACGCCGCAGTCGACAAGATGCTGGGCAAAGAGGGGACGACGGCCGCTTTCACGGTCAGCAGAGAGGGCGAAGTGCTCGAGTTCTCCGTGACGAGGGCGTCCTTTGCCACGACGACTGTCGAATACAGGATGCTCGACAGCGGCTACGGATATATTCAGATTCAGGAGTTCGACTACCCGACTTACGAGCAGTTTGAGACGGCGCTCGAGGACCTGACGGCACAGGGCGCAAAGGGGTTTGTCTTTGACGTGCGCAACAACTCCGGCGGGGAGCTTGGCACCATCTGTGACATTTTAGACCTGCTGGTGCCCAAGGGCAACATCATTGAGATTGTCTACAAGGACGGCACAATGGAGACCGAGACCTCCGATGCAAGGGAAATCAACCTGCCGCTCGCGGTGCTCATCAACGGCGAGACCTACAGCGCCGCCGAGCTCTTTGCCGCCACGCTGCGCGACTACAACAAGGCGCTCTTGGTGGGGGAGAAGACTTTCGGAAAAGGCTGTATGCAGACGGTCTTTCCGCTCGGCGACGACACGGCCGTCAACCTGACCAACGCCCTCTACAACCCGCCGTCCGGCAAGAACTACCACGGCATCGGCGTCTTTCCGCACATTGAGGCAAAGCTGCCCGAGGAGCTGCGGTATAAGGCCTACTATTTGACCTATGACGAGGATGTCCAGCTGCAGCGGGCCGTTGCGGCGCTTGAAGCGGGGGACAAACCCGAAAACTACACGGTTCGGTACGAATAGGGCTCAATAGGCTATGTTCTAAATGACAAATGGCCATAATACTACTCTTAGAGGGGTGGTGTTATGGTCGTTGTTCTTGTACTCGACAAAGAGGTGAAGGGCTCCTCCTGGCAGTGCGCTAAGACGGTGCTGCCGCCGGAGATCGGCGGCTCTTTTGTCACGGCGGCCATCGCCCCCCCGCGCCGAGACCGTAAACTTGCGCGGCGCACCGAGCTCATGCTGCGCAAGCAGAAGGCGACGGCGGTGCTGCTCAGCCGGCAGCTTGAGATCATGCTGCCGTCGGTCGCGCAGGCGGTTGAGCGCACCGGCATCCCCCGCATCACAGCTCGTGACTACGCACCCGAAATCCTCATCGACATGGTGGCCCGCGCGGCGCAGCTTTGTGACGTGCCGCTGGGCTCAAGGCGCATGACGATTGTGGACGAGAAGGGGGAGTGCATCAGCTACGAACTGCTCAAATGCGCCGCGAAGTGCGCCGGCTCCGTGACCGTGATGACCTCCCGCGGCACCAAAACAGACCCTTTGACCGAGCGCCTCCTGTACGAGACCGGGCTTGCGGTCCACACGACTTCAGTGGGGCCGGTGAAAACCGACGTGACCGTGCTGCTCGACTGCCCGCCCGAGACAAGGGTGGTGACAAGGCTCGCAGTAGACCTGACGGCCGGGGGGGCGAGAGTCGTGGACGGCCGCCTGTTCAACACCATGACGCTGGCGCTTCCAAGAGCCCTTCCGCTGCCCAAACAGCTGTCGGAGCTCGAGCGGTGCGCCCTTGTCAGCGCGGCGGCGCAAAAGCCCGCCGCAGAGGTATTTAAACCGGCCTTGCTCGCCACCTATTGACAGAATTCACCGTCCGGCATATAATTTTCTAACACATGGAAATTTCAACATACCCCGTAAAGGAGAGTTTTTGATGGCTGCCACAAACGAGTTTGTCATGACAAAAAGGGAGTACGACGCGCTGCAAAAGCGCCAGGAGTATCTGGTGACTGAGCGTCGTCAGGAGGTAGCGAACAATCTTAAACAGGCGAGAGGTTTCGGGGACCTCTCAGAAAACGCCGAATACGACGATGCAAAGAACGAACAGGCAATCCTTGAGGCTGAAATCGCGCAAAACGAGGCCAAGCTGACGGGAGCTCGAATTGTCGACGAGAGCGAGATTGATGAGGACAAGGTTCACATCGGCTCGGTCGTCGTTGTCTATGATAAAGAATTTAACGAGGAGAGCACTTATACGCTTGTCGGCGCCGCCGACAACGACCCGCTCTCCAATAAAATATCGCGTGAGTCTCCCATCGGCGCGGCGCTTTTAGGCCACGAAGCGGGGGACACCATCGCGGTTGAGACGCCGGGCGGCACCGTCGTGCTGGAAATTCGCAGCATCGCCTTTGACCCGGACGCACACCAGTGAGAAAGGATGTAAAATATGGATGTCAACAGCAACCCTCAAAGTGAGGGTATGGACAACAGTTCGGACTTAAATGAAATTCTGAGGATCCGGCGCTCGAAGTTTTTCGAGCTGCAAGCCCAGGGGCGGGATCCGTTTGAAATAGTGAAATTCGTCCGCACGAGCAGCGCCGCGGAAATTCTTGCAAACTATGAGGCCATGGAGGGCCAAGAGGTGACGGTTGCCGGGCGCATGATGTCACGCCGGGAGATGGGCAAAGCCTCCTTTTTCGACATGAAGGACCGCGACGGTCGAATTCAGATTTACGTCAAGGTCGACGACCTGGGCGAGGACGCCTATGCGGAATTTCGCCGGTGGGACATCGGCGACATCATCGGCATCAAGGGCTTTGTCTTCAAGACGCGGCGGGGCGAAATTTCAGTCCACGCCAAGGAGCTCACGCTGCTTGCAAAGTCGCTTCGCCCGCTGCCCGAGAAGTTCCACGGGCTCAAAGATGTGGAGATGCGCTACCGCCAGCGGTATGTCGACCTCATCATGAACGAGGACGTGCAGGAGACTTTCATCAAGCGCAGCCTCATCATCCGGTATATGCGGGAATTTCTCGACCGGCGCGGCTATATCGAAGTCGAAACGCCCATTTTAAGCAACATCTCGGGCGGCGCAAACGCACGGCCCTTCATTACCCACCACAACACGCTCGACATCGACATGTACCTGCGCATTGCGACTGAGCTGCACTTAAAGCGGCTCATTGTCGGCGGACTTGAAAAAGTCTATGAAATCGGCCGTATTTTCCGCAACGAGGGCATGGACATCAAGCACAACCCGGAGTTCACCACAATTGAGCTCTACGAGGCTTACGCCGACTACAGGGACATCATGGTGCTGGTCGAGGAGATGTTCGCCGAAATCTGCATGAAGGTGAACGGCTCCTACAAGACGATGTACCAGGGCACCGAGGTCGACCTCACGCCGCCCTTCAAGCGCATCACGATGATTGACGCGGTGCGCACTTACGCCGGCGTCGACTTCGACATCATCAAGACCGACGAGGAGGCCAGAGCCGCCTGCAAGGCCGCCGGCATTCCGTTTGAGGGCAGCCCGTCGCGGGGCGACCTCATCGCCATCTGTTTTGACGAGCGGGTCGAGGACAAGCTGATTCAGCCCACCTATATCACCGAGTACCCGGTTGAGATTTCGCCCCTCGCAAAGCGCATGCCGACCAACAAGGCGCTGACCGAGCGGTTCGAGCTCTTCATCACGGGCAGGGAATTCGCAAACGCCTTCTCGGAGCTCAACGACCCCATCGACCAGAAGGAGCGCTTTGAGCGCCAGCAGCGCATGCGCGACAGCGGGGACGAAGAGGCCTCCATGATGGACACCGACTATATCAACGCGCTGGAGTATGGCATGCCGCCCACAGGCGGCCTTGGCGTCGGAATTGACCGGCTCACGATGCTCTTGACCGACAGCTATTCCATCCGCGATGTGCTCCTATTCCCCACGATGAGGCCCTAATAGGCAATTTATACAAAATCGTGAGGAAAAATTCTGCAAGCCTCACCCAATAGAATAAAATTGCATCGGCCCTGCATTAGCTTATAAATATGCAGGGCCGATTTGTGTCTGTTTGTCGAAATTGGCAGGTAAAAATTGACGGAGTTTCCAAAACTTAAACAATTC
>DATMZG010000087.1:0-2211 GCA_035560415.1 Candidatus Acidiferrum sp.
GTATTATAATGAACTCAGCTCTTTTTTACAACAAAAATTGCTTTTGTTTAGCAGTTTTGTTGGATTTGTCCATAAAATTTGCCAACACCTCCCCTATATTATTGCGAATTTTCCCCAAAAAAGCAAGTCTTATTTAACGCTTGACAGAAAGTTTTATACATGCTATAAGAAAACAGAATGGGAATGTATCAAGGAGGACGGCGCTTTGGAGCAAATTGCGGCAGTTCGGGCGCTTTTCGAGGCAAATTTATATATGCGAATTTTGCTGAGCGTGGTCATATACGGCCTTGTCACCGCCGCGGCGGTGAAAGTGACAAACACGCTGTTTCGGCGGCTCATCGCGCGCAGTGAAAAAAAAGCCACTCAGTTCACATTTATGCATCACGCGGTCGTCACCCTCATCATCCTGCTCGGCGCTTTCAACATGGCCTATCAGGTCGAGGCGCTGCGCTCGCTGCTCGTGTCGCTCTTGGCGACTTCGTCGGTCATTGCGGTGGCCGTCGCCTTCGCCTCGCAGGAGGCGGTGGCCAACATCGTCTCGGGCATTTTCCTGACCATTTTTGCCCCCTTTACAATCGGTGACCGCATTCGGCTGCCTGAAAAGAACATCACCGGGTTTGTCGAGGACATCAATTTGCGGCACACCGTCATCCGAACGCTTGAAAACAGCCGCGTCATCCTTCCGAACTCGGTCATGAACTCGGCCGTCCTTGAAAACTACAGCCTTAAGGGCGGGCCGGTCTGCGCAAGCCTCGACATCGGCATCAGCTATGAGAGCAGTATTGACAAAGCGGCCGCAATCATTGCGGACGAGGTCGCCCGCCACCCGAAATATGTGGATGTGCGCACAAAAGAGGAGCGCGCGGCAGGCGCCCCTGCCGTGACGCCGGTCGTGACGGCGCTCGGCGACTTCGCCGTCACCCTGACCGTCGGCGTGTGGGCGGAAAACCCCGGCGCCGTCTATGCGGCGTGCGGGGAACTGCGCAAATCCATCAAAGAGCGGTTTGAACGCGAGGGCGTGGTCATCCCCTACCCGCATACCGTCGTGAAAATTGTGAAGGAGGAATAAAGGACATGTTCGAAAAAACCGTATACTCATTTGACGCAAAAAACGAGCCGATTGGAACCGTAAAGCCCGGAGAGGTGCTGACTTTCAAAACCCTCGACTGCTTTGACAACCAGATTCGCCGCGCCGACCAGCTGGTCACCAAAGTCGATTTCTCCCACGTCAACCCCGCCACCGGCCCCGTCTACATAGAGGGGGCAAAGCCCGGCGACGTACTCAAAGTCGTCATCCGGGACATTGAGGTCTCGGACCAGGGCGTGACGACCAGCCGCCCCGGCACCGGCCCCCTCTCCTACTGGGTGACGCAGCCGACCACCAGCGTCATTCCGATTAAGGGCGGCATGGCGCACTTCAAGGACATCACTTTCCCCACCCGCCCGATGGTCGGGGTCATCGGCGTCGCCCCCGAGGGCGACAAGGTCGTCCCCACCGGCTGGGCCGACGCCCACGGCGGCAACATGGACTGCAAACTCATCACAAAGGGCGCCGTCCTCTACTTCCCCGTCTGGCACGAGGGCGCCTTGCTCCAAATGGGCGACATCCACGCCACAATGGGCGACGGCGAGGTCTGCGGCACCGGCATTGAAGTCGACGGCGTCATCACGCTGACGACCGAGGTCATCAAGAATTTCCCGCTCGACATGCCGGTCTTGGAGACTCCCGACAAGTGGTACGCCATCGCCGTCGACAAAGTCTTTGACGAGGCGCTGAAAAAGAGCTGCCGCCAGCTGCAGCAGCTCGTGTCGGCGGCCTACGGCTGGACGCTCGACGAGGTCTTCCACTACTTCTCGATTCAGGGCGACTTTGAAATCTGTCAGGCCTGCGTCCCCCACTCCACCTCCAACATCATCCGCTTCGGCATCCCGAAGCGCGCCGACAAACCCCTGATTAAATGAATTTAAGCAAAAATGTTTAATGGCAACAGACGCTCTCCAATCCATCAGTCCGGCGCGAATTTACCGCGCCGGACTTTTTTGTCTATGACCCGCGGCGCCGCTTTGCGTAAACCGGCAACAGACGATAGAAAAAGAACGATTGAATTGCATTTTGTCACATTGACCCGGTCTTGCCCGCGACGAATTTCCAAAAGCCATTATCGTCCGTCGATTTGTTAACTGCACAAGTGGGACACGGGGCCTCTATAC